>NZ_CP127385.1:3117977-3424307 GCF_030378205.1 Bradyrhizobium sp. NP1 | reverse complement strand
CCGAACTGGCTGCGCAGCTCGCTCAAAAATTCCGCCGATTTCGGCAGCGCCTGCACCGGATTGAAGGGGTCGAGCAGCCCGCGCTCGTTGGCGGTGCCCGGCATGAATTGCGCAATGCCCTGCGCGCGCTGGCCGTTGCGCGTCATCGGCCCCACGGCATCGGACTGGAAGCGGCTCTCCTGCCAGATCACGCGCGCGAAAAACTCCAGCGGCAGGTCGTTGGCCCTTGCCGCGGATTCGATCATCAGGCAGATCGCCTCGCGGGTATCGCTTTCGCGCGCGGTCTCCTCCGGCGTTTGCAGGAGGCCCTTGTTGGCCTCGTCGCGGGTCGCGAGTTCTTCCACGCTCGGGATCGCCACGCCGGTCTTCGCGGGCGGGGCGTCTTCGGCGGCCGCCGACATGGTCATCAGCAACAGCGCCGCAAAGACGCACAACCCGGGGACCGCGACTATCCGCATGGTTTCAAGCCATTTTCCCAATCGGCGCTTGACATCGCTCGCCAGGCCTCTAGCACGCAGGCATGCAGGTAAAACCCGGATTGGCCGGAATGACGACCATCTATTTTGACCTCGACGGCACGCTGACCAATCCCAAGGCCGGCATTACCCGTTCCATTCAATATGCGCTCGAAAGGCTCGGCCACGAAGTCCCGACGGAAGACGAGCTGATCTGGTGCATTGGGCCTCCGCTGCACGCGAGCCTCGCAAAAATTCTCGGCAGCGACAATCTGGCCGACCAGGCGCTATTGCTCTACCGCGAGCGGTTTTCCGACATCGGGATTTTCGAGAACGAGGCCTATCCCGGCATCAAGGATACGCTCGCGACGCTTGCGGCATCCGACCGGCGCATGTTCGTTGCGACCAGCAAACCGGCCGTCTATGCCGAGCGCATCATCGATCACTTCGGGCTGCGGACCTATTTCGAGCGCGTGTTCGGTTCCGAACTGGACGGCGCACGAACCGACAAGGGCGAGCTCCTGCAATATGCACTGCAGGAGACAAAGGTCGATCCGAAACGTGCGATCATGATCGGTGACCGCAGCCACGACATGATCGGTGCGCGCCGCAACGCGATGACCGCGATCGGGGTGCTCTACGGCTATGGCAACCGCGAGGAGCTCATGAGCGCCGGCGCGCACCATGTCTGCGCCGCCCATCGCGATCTGCTGGACCACGCCCGCTGAGCCGCGGGCGTGCGGGCGGCGGTTGCCGGCAATAGCCGGTTCGCGCATGATACGCTTTCAACGGCGGGACCGTCACCCAGCAAGGGAACGCTAGCCATGAATGCCCCATCCGACGAGCCGTTCGGCTTTGCCCCCGACGACGACGCGCCGATACCCTATATGGCGCGGACCCGCGCGTATTATCAGGCGCTCGGATACGCCACCCCCTACCGCTGGGCGCACCATGTCGAGGCGCCGTTCACGCGGCTCGCAAAGCCGCTCGACGGCGCCCGCGTCACCATCGTCACGACGGCCGCCCCGTTCGATCCCGCCAAGGGCGATCAGGGTCCGGGCGCCAAATATAATGGCGGCGCCAAGTTCTATTCGGTCTATGACGGCGACGCATCGAAGTCCCACGACCTGCGGATTTCCCATATTGCCTATGACCGCGTGCACACCTCGGCCGAGGATCCCGGAACCTGGTTCCCGCTGCCGCAGCTGCATGCCGCGGCCCGCCAAGGCCGCATCGGCGAAGTCGCGCCCCGCTTCTTCGGCGTGCCCACCAACCGCAGCCACCGTGTGACGATCGAGACCGACGCGCCGGAGATCCTTGCCCGCTGCCGCGCCGACGGCGTCGATGCCGCGATCCTGGCGCCGAACTGCCCGGTCTGCCACCAGACCGTGAGCCTCGTCGCGCGACACCTGGAGAGCAATGGCATCCCCACCGTCATCATGGGCTGCGCCAAGGATATCGTCGAGCATGCCGCGGTGCCGCGCTTCCTGTTCAGCGATTTCCCGCTCGGCAATTCCGCCGGCAAGCCGCATGACGAGGCCTCGCAGGCCTTCACGCTGGAGCTGGCGCTGCGCGTGCTCGAAAGCGCAATCGCGCCACAAACCACGGTGCAGTCGCCGCTGCGCTGGAGCGCAGACCCCGCCTGGAAGCGCGACTATAACAATGTCGCGGCGGTCAGCCCGGAAGAGCTGGCGCGGCGGCGGCGCGACTTCGATGCCCAGAAGGAAGTCGCAAAGGGCCTGCGCGAGGCCACGGCATAGGTCCTCGTTTTTGCACCTGCTCGGTCAATGACGATTTACGTTAACGGCACATATCGCTCGCCGGCGCCTTCTATTGGCCCCAAGCCGGCGTAGACTCCTGCCGTCATTTTCCGGGGAGATGGTCAGATGCGCGACCGACGCGAAAGCGTGCGCGGCAAGGTGCTTTACGGCGGGGTCGCCGAGATCAACCGCGACGGCTCGACGATGAACTGCGTGGTGCGCAACATCAGCGAGCATGGCGCCTGCGTCGAACTCAACTCGGCGGCGCGGCTGCCGGAACACATCACGCTGCGGGTCGCCCGCAAAGGCCGCGCCTTCCTTGCCAGGCTGGTCTGGCGCCAGGCCAACAAGGTCGGGCTCGCTTTCCGCATCATGACCTCAGACCGGCCGGTCAGCGACCTCGACGAGCGGCTGCGCCGCAGCGAAATCAAGAAGCGTCAGCTGCAGCGCCGCATCAAGCAGCTTCTCGGCGAGGGTTGAGGAAGCCATCGCGCCGTCGGAGAAGACCGCGCGCTTCACTCGGTTGATCTGCCTCAAGCCCGCTTGTCCGCGCCATGATATGGTGGCGTCCTGACGTGGGATTGGCGATGCGCAGATTTGCCCTGAAAGCCATGTTCTCGGCACTGACGCTGAACCGCGACCAGCGGAAGCGGCCGGATTGGGACCGCATCATCATCATCTTCTCGACCGCTGTGACACTCGGCCTCGTGGCGCTGTTCGTCTACGGAAAGGCGGCGTCGCGCTGGTAGGCGACCGGCGGTGAGGCCGGCCGGCACCCGGAACTCCCGTCTCCCTACCCGGTTAGCCCCGGTTCCGGCTATTCTGGCGGAATCAGCCCACAGGGTCCGCTTCAAGCCGATGTCATCAGCCTATCTCGAGCATCCCGATGGCCTGCCCCTGCCGCAGCGCCATTGGGCGATCCTGACGATTGCGCTCGGCATCACGATGTCCGTGATCGATGGCGCCATCGCCAACGTGGCGCTGCCGACCATCGCGAATGACCTGCAGGCGAGCCCGGCGTTTTCGATCTGGATCGTCAACGGCTACCAGCTTGCGATCACGATTTCGCTGCTGCCGCTCGCCTCGCTTGGCGAGATCGTCGGCTACCGGCGCGTCTATCTCGCGGGCCTTGCGCTGTTCACGCTGGCCTCGCTGTTCTGCGCGCTGGCGCACACGCTGCCGCTCCTGACGATCGCGCGCGTCGTGCAGGGATTCGGCGCGGCAGGGATCATGAGCGTCAATACCGCACTGGTGCGCTTCACCTATCCGCGCGCGCAGCTCGGGCGCGGCATCGGCATCAATGCCATGGTGGTTGCCGTCTCCGCCGCCATCGGTCCGACGGTCGCGGCCGGCATCCTGGCGGTTGCGACCTGGCCGTTCCTGTTCGCGGTCAACGTTCCGCTGGGCATCGCCGCGCTTGCGCTCGGCTGGCGCTCCCTGCCGCATACCACCCTCGCGAGCCATTCATTCGACTGGCAAAGCGCGGGCCTGAGCGCGATCGCCTTCGGCGTCGGCATCGCCGCGATCGACAGCGTCGGCCACGGCGAACCGCTTCGCCTCGGTCTGGTCGAATTCGGCATCGCCGCCATCGCTCTCGTCATGCTGGTCTATCGCGAGACGCACATGGACGGTCCGCCGCTGCTGCCGATCGACCTCTTGCGCATTCCCGTCTTTGCGCTGTCGATCGCGACCTCGATCGCGTCGTTCTGCGCGCAGATGCTGGCCTATGTCGCGATCCCCTTCTACCTCGAAAGCCGCTTCGGCTACTCCGCCGTGCAAATCGGCCTCCTGATCACGCCCTGGCCGATCGCGGTCGCGATCGTCGCGCCGCTCGCCGGCCGGCTGGTCGAGCGCTACCCGGCGGGACTTCTGGGCGGCATCGGGCTCGTGCTGTTCGCGCTTGGGCTCGGCGCGCTGGCGATGCTGCCCGATCATCCGGCGCCTGCCGACATTGTCTGGCGGATGGCGCTCGCCGGCGTCGGCTTCGGCCTGTTCCAGACCCCCAACAACCGGACCCTGATCGCGGCCGCGCCGCGCGAACGAACGGGCGGCGCCAGCGGCATGCTCGGCACGGCCCGCCTGTTGGGCCAGACCGTGGGCGCGGCGCTGGTGGCGCTGTTCCTGGCGCAATATCCGCGCGAGGGCACGCAGTTCTCGCTGCTGGCCGGCGTCGGCTTTGCGCTCCTCGGCGCGGTGCTGAGCATGCTGAGACTGTCGCCCACGGGCAGCCAGGGCGCCGAACGCGTCGCGGTCCAGGAAAACCAGCGCCTGAAGGGCGATTGAGGCAGGCGGCAAAGGAAAACCGGCGGCCTTGCGACCGCCGGCTTCACTTCATTCGGTTCTGGCAGCGAACGTCAAATCCGCTCCACTAGGCCTTGACCAGCGGGCCCCTCGACGTTGGCCCCTTGGCGTTGCCGCCTGGACCACCACCCGGCTTGGGCTTGCGCTTGCGCGCGACCGGCAGCTTCTCGGGCTTCGGCGTGACCGGGCCCTCGACAAACTCGAAGCCGATCTTTTCCCTGCCCTCCTCGCCGGAGGCCTCGTCCTTGACCAGCACGACGCGGACATGCCCGCCGCCCTTGAGCTTGCCGAACAGCACCTCGTCGGCGAGCGGCTTCTTGATGTGCTCCTGGATCACGCGCGCCATCGGCCGCGCCCCCATCTGCTCGTCGTAACCGTGCTGGATCAGCCAGGCCTTGGCCGGCTCCGACAGCTCGATGGTGACGTCGCGGTCGGCGAGCTGGGCCTCGAGCTGCAGCACGAACTTCTCGACCACCATGCCGATCACGTCGGCATTGAGGTGCGCGAAGGAAACGATGGCGTCGAGCCGGTTGCGGAACTCGGGCGCGAACTGCCGGTTGATCGCCTCGTGGTCGTCGCCTTCCCGCTTGTGGCGGGTGAAGCCGAACGCCTGCTTGGCGAGATCGGCCGCGCCGGCATTGGTGGTCATGATCAGGATCACGTTGCGGAAGTTGACCTGCTTGCCGTTGTGATCGGTCAGCCGGCCGTGATCCATGATCTGCAGCAGCACGTTATAGAGATCCGGATGTGCCTTCTCGATCTCGTCGAGCAGCACCACGCAGTGCGGATGCTGGTCGACGCCATCGGTGAGCAGGCCGCCCTGGTCGAAGCCGACATAGCCGGGAGGCGCGCCGATCAGGCGCGACACCGTATGCCGCTCCATGTATTCGGACATGTCGAAGCGCAGGAGCTCGACCCCGAGCGAGGCCGCGAGCTGCTTTGCCACTTCGGTCTTGCCGACGCCGGTCGGACCGGAGAACAGGTAGCAGCCGATCGGCTTTTCCGGCTCGCGCAGGCCGGCGCGGGCGAGCTTGATCGATGCGGACAGCGACTCGATCGCCTTGTCCTGGCCGAACACCACGCGCTTCAAGGTCTGCTCGAGATGCTTGAGCACCTCGGCGTCGTCCTTCGAGACGCTCTTCGGCGGTATCCGCGCCATCGAGGCGATCGTGGTCTCGATCTCCTTGAGGCCGATCGTCTTCTTGCGCTTGCTTTCCGCGACCAGCATCTGCGCCGCGCCGGACTCGTCGATCACGTCGATCGCCTTGTCGGGCAGCTTGCGGTCATGGATGTAGCGCGAGGAAAGCTGCACCGCCGCCTCGATCGCCTCGTTGGTGTATTTCAGGCGATGGTAGTCCTCGAAATAGGGCTTCAGGCCCTTGAGGATCGCGATCGCGTCTTCCACCGTCGGCTCGTTGATGTCGATCTTCTGGAAGCGCCGCACCAGCGCGCGGTCCTTCTCGAAGTGCTGGCGGTATTCCTTGTAGGTCGTCGAGCCCATGCAGCGGATCGTGCCCGAGGCGAGCGCGGGCTTGAGCAGGTTGGAGGCGTCCATCGCGCCGCCGGAGGTGGCCCCTGCCCCGATCACGGTATGGATCTCGTCGATGAACAGGATGGCGTTCGGATGCGCCTCGAGCTCCTTCAGCACCTGCTTGAGGCGCTCCTCGAAATCGCCGCGATAGCGCGTGCCGGCGAGCAGCGTGCCCATGTCGAGCGAGAACACGGTGGCGGCGGCCAGCACCTCCGGGACCTCGCTGTCGACGATGCGCTTGGCGAGACCCTCGGCGATCGCGGTCTTGCCGACGCCGGCCTCGCCCACGAACAGCGGATTGTTCTTCTGCCGGCGGCACAGCACCTGGATCGCCCGGTTGATCTCGGCGTTGCGGCCGATCACCGGATCGATCTTGCCGTCGCGCGCCTTCTTGTTGAGGTTGACGCAATAGGTTTCGAGCGCCTCGCCCTTCTTCTTGGCGTCCTCGTTGCCCTTGGTCTCGGTCTCCTCGTCGACGCCGCGCACCGGCCGCGCCTCGGAGACTCCGGGCCGCTTGGCAATGCCGTGGCTGATATAGTTGACCGCGTCGTAGCGGGTCATGTCCTGCTCCTGCAGGAAATAGGCGGCGTGGCTTTCGCGCTCGGCGAAGATCGCGATCAGCACATTGGCGCCGGTTACCTCTTCGCGGCCCGAGGACTGCACATGAATGACGGCGCGCTGGATCACGCGCTGGAAACCGGCCGTCGGCTTGGCGTCGTCGCTGCCGTCGGTGACGAGGTTTTCGAATTCGGTCTCAAGATAGTTGACGAGGCTGGTGCGCAGCTTGTCGAGATCGACGCTGCAGGCGCGCATGACGGCTGCTGCATCGGAATCGTCGATCAGCGACAGCAGCAGATGTTCGAGCGTCGCATATTGATGATGACGCTCGTTCGCAATCGCCAGTGCGCGATGCAGGGATTGTTCAAGGCTTTGGGAAAAAGTCGGCATTCGCGTCCTCTATGGCCCCCGGCCATCATGATCGCCGTTGCGGGGTGAGGCAACAACAACCTTTGTCACATATAGGTATCCGAGCGGCGGCAAAAAGTCCGGTTCCGCCGCTCGTCTTCCACTTCCACGTTTTTTTGATGCAAACTTCGTACCTTCCCGGACGGAATCTGGCGAGCGACGGGAAAGCCTATTTCTTTTCCATCACGCATTGCAGGGGATGCTGGTGCTTGCGCGCGAAATCCATCACCTGCGTCACCTTGGTCTCGGCGATCTCATAGGTGTAGATGCCGCACTCGCCGATTCCATGATGGTGGACGTGCAGCATGATCTTGGTCGCGGCCTCGACATCCTTCTGGAAGAATTTTTCCAGCACGTGAACGACGAACTCCATCGGGGTGTAGTCGTCATTCAGGATCAGGACGCGATAGAGGTTCGGCCGCTTCGCCTTCGGCTTGACCTTGGTGATGACGGATGTGGCCGGACCGCCGGTACCGCCGGCTCGGTTTTCCCCATTGCCCATCCGGGGCAGCAGGACCGCGCTCGCGGCCGGAACGATCGATGCAGAATTGGAAGCTAGTTGCGGCATGGCACAGGCGCTCGAAATCCCCACAGCACGACGGACGGCAACCGGGCAATGTCCCCCCCGACGGGAGCCAGTTTCCCGGGCACGCGCCCATGACCACCGCTTTCCAGCACGGCCCCGTCAGCCGAACCGGCAGCGGAAAGAGATATGGGTCGGACCGGGGCTTGCCGCAAGCACGCCCGGATAGGGCACTGCGACCCGCGGCCGGTCCGACTCCGTCTCCCGGCAGTCCGCGCAAGGTTAATCAATCCTGCGCCGTTTGACAAAGTCGCGGGGAGCCCCGTTTAGCTGGCGTTGACGATAGAAACCGGTCGCCGGGGCCGATTCCCCGCTTTGTCGGCTATTGACCCGTTTTTATAGGCAGCAGTTTACGACCTGTTCAGCGGCATCCCCCGAAATGGCTGCGATAACCCCAATTTCGGTGATCGCTATGCCCGGTAACGCCGTTGTTAGTCAGTTTTGCCAGCGGGCCCGCCGCTTCGGTCGGGACGATAAGGGCAACATCGCGATAATTTTCGCCATCGCGATCGTTCCCATTCTCAGCTTTGTCGGTGCCGCCATCGACTATAGCCGCGCCAACGCCGCGCGCTCGTCGATGCAGGCCGCCCTCGACTCGACGGCCCTGATGCTGTCGAGGGACCTGACGCAGGGCGTCATCACGGCTGCGCAGATCAACGCCAAGGCGCAGGCCTATTTCAACGCCCTCTATACCAACAAGGATGCGAAGGGGATCACGGTCAGCGTGACCTACACCCCCCAGTCGACGGGCACGCCCGCGACCATCCAGGTCAACGGTTCCGGCTCGATCGCGAGCCAGTTCATGCAGATGGCGGGCTATCCCAACATCAATTTCGGCACCAAGGCGACGACCACCTGGGGCGCCAGCAAGCTGCGTGTGGCGCTGGTGCTCGACAACACCGGCTCCATGGCGAGCTACAACAAGATCGGCGCGCTCAAGACCGCGGCAACGAACCTTGTCACCCAGCTCTCCGGCCTCGCCCAGCAGAACGGCGACGTCTACATCTCGGTGGTTCCCTTCGAGGTCGACGTCAATATCGGCACCTCGAACGCGAGCGCGACCTGGCTGCGCTGGGACCTGTTCGATCCGACCGGCCATTGCAAGAACTCCAGCTACAGCTGGATGAGCAAGGCAACCTGCACCGGGCACGGATACTCGTGGAGCGCGGGATCGAACACCAGCCATTCGCTTTGGAACGGCTGCGTGACCGACCGCGACCAGAGCTACGATATCGATGCGACGGCCCCCTCCAGCACCGTCAAGGCAACGCAGTTCATTGCCGACCAGGAGGGCAGCTGCCCGGCCGCGCAGCTGCTTCCGCTCACCTATAACTGGAGCAACGTCAACAGCACGATCAATGCGATGTCGCCGGGCGGCGGTACCAACCAGACGGTCGGCCTGCAATGGGGCTGGTTGTCGCTGATGCAGCAGGATCCGTTGAACGCTCCGACCGAGTCTTCGAACGAGACTTTCCAGGACATCATCATCCTGTTTACCGACGGTCTCAATACCGTTGACCGCTGGTATGGCAATGGCTCGGCCCAAAGCTCGCAGGTCGACACCCGGATGAAGTCGCTGTGCGACAACATCAAGGCCGTCATTGATCCGACCACCAACAAGTCGAAATTCACGATCTACACCGTGCAGATCGACACCGACGGCGCCGGCCAGTCCGCGGTATTGCCGTACTGCGCCAGCAACCCCAGCAACTTCTACATGCTGACGTCGTCGACCCAGATCGTCAGCGCGTTCCAGCAGATCGGCACCCAGATCGCCGAGCTTCGCGTTTCGAAATAGCGCAACGCCCGATCGGACACGAAAAAAGCCCGGCCGTCACGGCCGGGCTTTTGCTTTGTCGGCAATCGTCGCGAGGCTCGTTAGCGAGCCACGGCCGGCGTGAACTTCGTGGCCAGGCCTTCCAGCGGCTTGTAGCTCTGCTTGACGAGGTCGGCATAGAGGCCGGCGATCTTCTGCGATTCCGCAACGAACTGCTCGTAGGCGGACTTGGCGTACTCGGTCTGCACTTCCAGCGCCTTGTCGAGCGACTTCACGCCCGAGAGCTTCTCAACGAACGTCTTGACGTCTTCATACGACTTCTTGCTGTAGTCGCCGTAGGCGGCCGCGATGGCCTGAACGCCCTCGAGCTGCTCTTTGCTGTAGTTCTGAATGTCTTCAATCTTGAACATGGTGGAAATCCTCATCCCTGGGCTGGCGGTGATCCGATGCCGGACCATCCCGGCTTCCTGATCTGCGCCCTTTTATAGTGCACCGCACAATAAAAGTCAAGAATCTTGTGCAACGCAAAATAAACGAAAATAAGCCTGAAATCCCCGCAATTTACGCAAGGGTTCATTAATCTTTTGGCAACCCGCGCGACCTACCCTGATTCCCGGGCTTGTTCGCCTTCCCACAATTGGCCGAAAGCCGTTTGTGAACAGAACCTTGGCCAGAAAAGCGGCCTGACAGCATCGTCGGGGCGATGGCGCTCCGAGATCGATCGCTGCAGGCAGGTAATGGGGTCGCCGACCCGTCGGGCACAATTTTGCCTCACGAACCGGTGATCAAGACAGAAACTGGGACGGGGATTTCATGCTTCGTAAAAACCTGGCTTCCTCGCGCTTGGTGCGAGTTGGCGTTTTCGGGCTGGTCACAGTCGCCTCCGCTGTCATCTTCTTCAGCGACAGCGCCGAAGCACGCCGTAACCACCGTCATCGGCACTATGCCCGCCACCAGCAGGAAGCGCGGGACAGCTACAGTCCGCAATTCTCCTCCATCATCGTCGACGCCAATTCCGGGACCACGCTGACAGCGACCAGCCCCGACGGGCTCCGCCACCCGGCGTCACTCACCAAGATCATGACGCTTTATCTGCTGTTCGAACGGCTGGAGGCCGGCAAGATGAAGCTCGATACCGAGATGCAGGTATCGGAGCACGCTTCCGAGCAGGCGCCGACCAAGCTTGGGCTGAAACCCGGCCAGTCCATCCGGGTCGAAGACGCCATCAAGGGCCTGGTCACGCGCTCGGCCAATGACGCCGCCGTCGTGATCGCCGAGGCGATCGGCGGCGACGAAGACGATTTCGCCAAGCTGATGACCCGCAAGGCGCGCGCGCTCGGCATGAGCCGCACCACCTATCGCAACGCCTCGGGCCTGCCCGACGACGAGCAGGTCACCACGGCCCGCGACCAGGCGATGCTCGGCCGCGCCATCCAGGAGCGCTTTCCGCGCTACTACCGCTACTTCTCGACCACGTCGTTTACCTATCGCGGTCAGTCGATCCGCAACCACAATCACCTGCTCGGCAGCGTCGAAGGCGTCGACGGTATCAAGACCGGCTATACCCGCGCTTCCGGCTTCAACCTCGTCACCTCGATGCGCCGCGGCAACCGCCATCTGATCGGCGTCGTGATGGGCGGCCGCAGCGGCGGGTCGCGCGACGCCATCATGCGCAACCTGCTTGCCGAGAATCTCGATAAGGCATCAACCCAGCACACTGTCGCAGCGATCACCGAGCGCGGCACGTCGGATGCCAACGCCGAGGTGGCTGAAGCCGAGGCACAATCGCGGCCGACGCAGATGGTCCAGGTCGAGGGCGCCGTTCAACCCGCAGCCCCGGCCGAACCGGCGCGCGCGCCCGCGTCGCGGATGTCGGCGATCGCCGCGGCGACAGCGGCGATGCCGCCGCCGCAGGCCAAGATCGAGCAGCCCGCTCCGCTGACATCAGGCGTCATTCAGACCCAGGCGATCGCCGCAATTCCCGGCTCGTCCGAGCCGATGAAGCCGGTCAGGGTCAAGACCGTGCAGGTCAAGGCCGGGCCGATCAAGCTGGCCTCCGCCGGCGCGCCGCAACCGTCGACGCCCGTCACCAGCGCGATCCCGCGGCCCGAGGTGGCGGAAACCTCCAATTCGGTTGTCGCCAAGGCCGAGAGCAAGCCGGAGCAGGCGCGCGCAGAGCTGGCGCGGCCTGAGAGCGCCCGGACCGACCTGCCGCCGCAGCCGCCCGGTCACGGCACCGGCAATGGCTTGCTCGGCGTGCTGCCTGCCTCGAGCGTCGGCGCAACTCTCCCGTCCCAGGCGCTGGCCTATGCGCCCCCTGCCCCGCAAGCGCAACCGCAAGCGACGCAAACGGTCCAGCAGAACGGCGCGATCAAGCCGGTCGCGACCCATAGCGGGTGGATCGTGCAGGTCGGCGCGCTTGAAAGTGAAGGCGAGGCGCAGCAGCGCATCGAAGCCGCACGCAATCAGGCCCGCGGCCTGCTCAACAAGGCCGATCCCTTCACCGAGCCGGTCGTCGCCAAGGACAACCGAAAACTATTCCGTGCCCGCTTCGCAGGCCTGGAACGCGATCAGGCCGAAGCGGTGTGCAAGGCGCTGCGGCGCTCCGACATTTCCTGCATCACCGTCCGCAACTAGAGCGCTTTCGCGCGAAGTGGGTACCGGTTCGCGTAAAGAAAACGCGTCAGAACAAGAAGCTGGAGCATCGGCCCTGATTCCATCAGGACCGAACAGGCTCTAGCTTTTCGCGCTTCAAAACATCGCCAGGCCGGCGCCGGAAAACCGCCGCCGGCCTTCTTGTTTTGCCGCATTTTTTAAAAGCGCCTGACGGCGGCCGTCCGCCTGCAAACTTCTCGTCAAGATTTTACAGTTAAAACTTTCTGCAAAAGTTCGACCGCGCCGGGCAACGGTGCGGCGGGTGGCGGCCAGACTCGAAAGCAGGAGCCTCTGCGGCTGTAGCGTTTGGTGGCGTTGCCGGAGTCAGTCGTTATGCGTGCTAAGCAGAGTATCCTTGGCCTCGTTTACGCGGGCCGCGAGGTATGTCGACCCCCCTTGGTCGGGATGCAGTTTCTTCATGAGGGAACGGTGAGCGCGACCGATCTCGTCTCGGCTCGCCCCCGGCTGCAGGCCAAGGATCTGATAGGCCTCCTCTTCCGTCATTTTTCCGCCCGCCGCCGCGCGGCGTTGCCCCCCTGCCGTATCGCGCTCCGCGTGCTGACGCCAAGCGGGAAACCGGCGGTCCAGATAGCTTTCAAGTAGCGCTACGCTTTCGGCGTCGAAGCCCGGCATCATCGCCGTCAGCTGCGGCAGATCGAACTCGCCGAGCGCGCGGCCGGCCCACGGGCCGGCGACGATGCGGCCGTCGAGCGCGCCGCTGTCGTGGTCGAGCGTCATCTCGAGAAACTGCGAGCGGACCTGGGAGGTCTGGCCTGCCGAGCGCTCGGCGGCGCCGCGGAAAATCGAGCTGAAATTGCCGAAACCTGGGATGCCGCCCGGCCCCCAGCCCAGCAATCCCGCGCCGAAGATCGCAAGCGGAATCGCGACCGCGAGCTCGCCGCGCAGGCCCGTGAAGGCGGCGACGGCCAGCGCAAGGACCCCGCCCGCGATCTTGATTGCACGCGCCAGCACCGCGGGATTGGCCGCGCGAAACATCTGGAGCAGCAGGTAGAGGACGATGACGGCGATGGTGCCGGCGATCAGCGTTGGCATCGCACTAATATAGCTGTCCCGACGCCAAAAAGCAGGATGCCCCTTCTGCCTGCTTCCGCAGTCCACGGCAGCCGCGCCACACCGCTCCTCGCAGCCTGGCGCTGGAACGAGGCTCCCCGCGCCTATTTCATCTGCCCGATCAGCCTCGCCGCGCCGGATGCGGACTTCGACAGCCGCAGCAGCGCCTCGCGCCCGCCGGCCGCATAGACCGCCGCCGCACGCAGGAGCTCGCGCAACTGCGCCGCCGCGCCGGGGTCGAATTTGCAATAGGCCCCGCGCGACAGCCGCGCGATCTCCTTGAAGGCCGCCTCCGCGTCGGCGTCATGGCCTTCCTGGAACATGAAGACGGGCACGTTAAGCAGGCCGAGCTCCCCCGCTTTGGCGCAGAGATCGTCGATCCGCTCTTCCATGGCATCGCCGACAAACACCACGGCGCGCACGCCGGAAGCCGCCGCTTCGCGCCGCGCCTCGGAAAGCACCTTGCCGATCTGGGTGTTGCCGCCGCGACAATCGATCTTGCTCATCAATTTCGCCAGCTGCGCGCTGTCGGAGATCCATCCCGTGGCGCGGCACTCGCTGAGGCCACGGTAATAGACGAGGCGGATATCGAGGCTGCCGATCGCGCCCGCCTCGCGGAACATGTCGGCCTGCAGCGCGCAGGCCATGTCCCAGGTCGGCTGCCGGCTCATGGTGGCGTCGAGCGCGAAGATCAGCCGCCCGCGGCTGCCTAGCGCATGGGGCGACATTGCGCGCGCCTTGGCGACGAAGGCGGCAATATCCTCTGCTGCCGAGGACGTGGCGTCGGGCAGCGAGCCGGTCTTGCCGGTTGCGGCCGCCTTATTGGCTTCGCCTGATTGGGGTTTGATGGGTTCGCCGGACATCAGCGCCTGCCGTTGGGCTGCGAACTCTATGTGGGCCCCTGCCCGCGCGCGGTCAATACACCGCTGCCGCGCCGGCTATCCGGCGCGAGAGGAAAGCGCGATGGGGAATAAAAGCCTGCTGCCGCCGGTCAGTTGGTAACAGAAGACGCCGCCCGCTTCTTGCCGACGGGCACGTAAGGCGAAACCGGACCGGGATCGTTGAAGTTCACCGATCGGGTGTCGACCGCCGAAACGTCGCTGTCGGTATCGCTCAGGAACTTGTCAAGCATGGCCTGGATCGACGCCTTGGCGGTATCAGGCCCGGTGTCGCGCATGTCGTTGTGCTGGAACGGGGTCTGCACCACCGTGATGCCGGCCTTTTCACATACGTCGGAATCCGGAATGACGCCCGGGTCGGTCTTGAACTGCGGATCCTTCGAGCGGAACGAGAGGATCTTGAACTTGCCGTCGGTCATGAACGGCACCCGCAAATTATCCAGCGTCACGACCTTCTTGATGAGGTCGGGATACTGCTTGGCGAAGTACATCGTGATGTCGCCGCCCATGGAATGTCCGACCACGGTGAGATGGTCATAGTCGGCGTTGGGCTGGGCGTTCTTCATCTTGTCGACCACGAAGCGGATATTGGCGACGCCGCGCTGGATCTGCGCGAGACGTCCGACATAGATCTCGCCGACCTTGGTGACCATGGGCGCATCGGTCGGCAAGTCGTGCTGAATGCTGACCGCCATATAGCCGCGGGCGGCGAACACATTCGCGAGGAACGAGTATTCGGTGAACTTGACGGTGTTGCCGTGATTGAGGATCGCAACCGGCAGCTTGATCATGCCGGCCTCGGCTTGCATCAGCTTGTCCCGGCGCACCGCGACGTCGACCTGCACAGGCCGATCGTTGCGCGACGCGTCGGTGAACACCATGGTTTCATGACTGATGGCCCATTTGCTGGCGGTGAAATAACCAACCGCCACCAACGCGCCGACCGAAACCAGAACCGCTATTCCACGCTTCATGTTCGTCCTCAGTCTGAGGCGTTCGCGCCCCGATCCTTCCCTGCGAGTGGGACTCTTGCGGTCCCTTTTTGGTAATATACGTCACACCCACGTGACAGGAAGTCTAAAAGTTGTGAATTGACCGCCTGATCGTTGTGCAGCGCAACCTTTCCGCGTATTTCCGCCCTAAACAATCTCGACGGAACCAAAAGGTTCCAGGCCGCTACCTTTGTAGGGTTCAGCTGAAGGTCTGGTTCAAATCCTGGGTAAAAACGCCATTAAGAAGGCCGCCAGCGCCCTGCACTTGGGGTGGCCAGGCCGGACCGCCATCCGGACTGTTACGGGGTGGATGCAGCGCCTTGTCGCAACGGCTCAGGCGCCAATGATGTCGTGGATCTCGAGGGGCTTGTCGACCTGACTGAACCATTCGGCCCGGTTGGCGGCGCGACGCCTGCCCCGCTCGTCCAGCGGCAGTTTGAGCTGCCGCAGCAGGCTCGTGACCTCTTCGCGGGCCGTCACATGGCCGAGATTGGGCCGGGTGCCCAGGGTCGCCTCGTCGATATCGTCGAGGGCCGTCAGGCCGCGCGGGAAGAATTCGCGGTAGACCACGCGCTCGGCAAAGCCGTCGATCGAGCGGAAGCCGAGCCGGAAGGACAGTTCCTTGAGCCCGTCGGCGACGAGCTGCTTGTTGCGCGAGCCCAGCATCGACAGGCGGTTGCGCACGACGATCCAGTCGGTGGTGGCGCCGTCGAGCTGGCGGCGCTTGCGCCGCGTCTCGCGAACCATCTCGGCATAGTGGCTCTCGCCCGTCACCGCGTAGGTTGCCGGATCGACCGTGCCGAGCACGTCGAAATCGAGGAAGCTGTCATTGATCGGCGTCACCAGGGTGTCGGCCATCGAATGGGCCAGCCGCATCAGGTAGCTGTCCGTTCCCGGCGTATCGACCACGATGAAGTCGAACGTATGCTCGACCGTGCTGACCGCCTCCACGAACTGCTGCAGTTCCGAATTCTCGTTTTCGGCGATCAGCATGGTCTCGCCGAGCTTGATGCAGCGATGCACCGGGATTTCGAGGTTGAGCCCGGTGCGGCGCGCCCAGGCGCTGCGGTTATGGATGTAGCGGGTGAAGCTTTGCTGGCGGCAGTCGAGATCGATGGTGGCGACGCGCTGGCCGGCCTTGAGCAGCGCGACCGCGATATGCAGGGCGGTGGTGGACTTGCCCGACCCGCCCTTCTCATTGCCTAGCACCACAACGTGGGCTGAGCCTGATTGTCCCTGGCTAGCCTGCACCAGCATTTGTCGACCCCTGCGAATATCTTCAAGTCACGCAACGCTTCGGTCAAGTGAAATGCATCGCGGACGCGCAAATCGCGGGCTCATGTTTAATCTGAATCGCTGAACGCAGTGTTGCCGCATCAATCAGCCGTGGCCGTCATCAACACGATCATGATGGATCGGAGTCTGCGGCTCTGTGATCCGGGGCACCGGCTTGGCGGCGGAGCGGCGGCCTTGGTAAGGTCGGACTCCCGCCAGAGCGCCGCGAGCCGCGGCTTTCCCGCCCTTTCAAGAAGATTGAGCCCAGATGTCACGAAGTCCCACGATCGTCCGCACAGTTCCTGCGCTGCGTCGCGCCGTCGACGGCCTCCGCGCCAGAAAGGCGACCGTTGCGCTGGTGCCCACCATGGGTGCGCTCCATGACGGTCACGTCTCGCTGGTCCGCGTGGCGAAGCGGCGCGCGACCCGGGTGATCGTCTCGATCTTCGTCAACCCGACCCAGTTCGCGCCGACGGAGGATTTCTCCTCCTATCCGCGCACCTGGAAAGCCGATATCGCCAGGCTTGCGGCCGAGAATGTCGACCTGGTCTGGCACCCAGACGTGAAGGCGATGTATCCGGAGGGCTTTGCGACGCGGATCAGCCCGGAAGGGCCAGCCACCGCGGGCCTGGAGGATCGCTTCCGGCCACATTTTTTCGGCGGCGTCGCCACCGTGGTGGGCAAGCTGCTCACCCAATGCCGACCCGACGTCGCGATTTTCGGCGAAAAGGACTTTCAACAGCTGCGGGTGGTGACGCAGATGGCCAGGGATCTCGACCTCGGCGTCCGGGTGATCGGCTCGAAGACGATCCGCGAGCGCGACGGCCTCGCGATGTCCTCCCGCAACGTCTACCTTTCGCCGGACGAGCGGCGCCTGGCGCCTATCCTCTACCGAACCATGAAAGAGGCCGCGACGCGGCTGCGATCGGGCGAGGATGTGGCGGCGGCGATGGCCGCCGGCAGCGAGGTGATCAAGGCGGCGGGGTTTGCGCTCGACTATTTCGAGGTGCGCCACGCCGAGACGCTGGCGCCGATCGCCGCGACAAGCGACGGGCCGATGCGGATCCTGGTCGCCGCGAAGCTTGGAACCACCCGCCTGATCGACAACATCGCGGTCTGATCGGCGCTGGCAATCCTGATCAGAGCAGGCCGAGGTCGCGCAATTCCCGGCGCAGCGGCTCGGGCATCGCCGCGACGCTGCCGGCCTCCGCTTTGGTCAGGTCCGGCGGCGCCGAATCCTCGGTGAAATAGCGCCAGCCCTGGAACGGACGCATCGGACGGGGCGACACCGGGATGACCTTGGGCTGCATCACCAGGCGGCAGCGCCCGATGCCATCCTTGTCGCGGAACGGTTCGATTCCGATGATTTTTTCGCGCGCGGCGATTTCACCGCGGATCACCCAGTAGAGCGAACCACCGTCGAGAATCTCCTCGATGCGCTTCGGCGTCATCCGGGTGGTGTGGGTGTGACGCTGCGGCAGGCCTTTCTTCTTCGCGGTCTTCATGCGTTCGGCGACCCAGCCCTTCAGTTCGGTGACGGAGTCGCAGCCGACGGCAAGCTTGATCAGGTGGAGCGGCATCGAGGAACCAGCGCACTGTGGAAGTGATAAGCGTGGTCGTGTTTCCGCGATCGGACGGGCCGATGTCAAACGCAAAACCGTGTTGATACCCTGTTTCCCCCGACGGCTTGTGGGCGGCCAGGCACCGGCCGATGCCGATCGCGCCGCGCGGATCAGTCGTTGGACGCGGCGGGCGCAGATTCCGGCGCGGACGCGGCGGGCGCGATCTGCACCGGTGCGGCTGCAGGGGGGCGCGGCTTCGGCGCCGGCGGCTTCTTGGCCGATGCCTGAGCGCTGGCTGCCGCCGCCGACGGGCGCGCGGCGGGCGATGGCGCCGTGGCCGCGGGAGGCGCCGCTGCGCGGGCCGCCGAGGTTCCCGGCTCCGCCGTCATGATGCTGACCGGCGGGGTGTTGGCGGCGCTCGGAAACTCCGCATTGGTCGGCTTGCCGGTGGGCAGCGTCGGCGCGAACCCGGCCAGCGCCGCGCCCGGCGCAGGCGCCGGAGGCGCGTTCCAGGACGGCGCATAGCGCGTGACCAGCCCGTCATAGATATGCTGCTCCATGTTGGAAGCGATCTGGCGCGGATCGGTGAGGCTGCGGAAAGCGGCGCATTGCGTCGGCGTGCAGCGATCCCGTGCCAGCAGCGCCTGCGCCACCAGGCCATAGCGGTCGCGTTCCAGCGCCCGCCGCAGCGCGAGCATTTCGGAGCCAAGGCTGCGGTTCGCGCTGGCATCGCCGAGCGCGGTCAACCGCGAAACCTGACCAGCCGCATAGGCAACCGCCGCCGCGGTCGATTCCGCCGAGCCGAACAGCCCCTTCTCGCAGGCGGCCTGAACGATATCGCCGGCGAGGTCATCGATGCAGGCGAGCGCCGGCGAAGCGACGCCTGGTTGCGGCGCCAGCCTCACTTCGCCCGCCGCACCGCGTCCGGTGGGGCCTGATCCACGGGTGGTGGTGGCAACCGCGATGCCGACGGCCAATAACGTGATCACTGTCAGCGCGCCATTGGCGACCGACCTCTCCGCCCGCAACACCGTGATCAGCGTGACGATGCCGAAAAAGCCCGCGGCCGCCAATGTCGCCCACATCGGGAAGGCCGGCGATCGCAAGAGATGGTCGAGCGAGGCAGGCCAAGCCCAGTTCATGCGCGAAGTCCCCTCACCCCGTTGAGAGCACAATTATTGAAGGCAAATCCCGCGAGCGGCAATTCGCTTCACGAAGATTGCTGCTGCGAAGCCGGCCTTTTGACGGCAGCGCGAACGAAACCCACCGCAGCTTTCAAGCCTCCGCGCGGAATGCCTCAGGGGAGTGCGAGCTGACTCTCCTTGGCCACCCGTTCGAATGCTTCGGTCGCGCTCTTGATCCTGTACTGGCAATCGTCGCCGTCGGTCGGCAACAGACGGACGACCTCATAGGTGCCACTGGCGGCCGGACGCGAAACGTTGCTGGCAGTGAAATAGACAGTCTCTCCAACGCTGAACTTGTGTCTCAACGCCCTCTCCATGCACGCAAAAGCGCCGGACGTGCCCACGGTCCCCGCTGCAGATCCGGCTGGAAACCCGCCGTTCATATAGCATGCCGACGGTACAAATGGCCAGCGACATCAGGGCATGGCAAACGGGCTTTTTTTCAGGTTTTTCAGCGCGATATACGAGAAGGAGGAAGTTCCGTCCGTGGGCCTTCGAAGCTCTCAGTTCGAGCTGCCGCAGGGGTCTCAGGCGGTATGCGGCAGCTTGCCGTCGGGGCTTGCGTGATCCACCGCCAGCGGAAGCTGGTGCGCCAGGATTTCGGCAAGCTGGTCGACCGGAATGTTGTACTTGGCGGCCAGCTGCCTGACGGTGTCATTGCCCAGCACCTGCCGCAACTGGTCCGCCGTGATCGGGAGGTTGGCCCCGCTCCCGATCCAGGACTTCACCTGATCGCCGAAACCTGCCTGCTGCAGCTTGGCGACGATCGCGTTCAGTCCGCCCTGACTGCCAGTGCCCATCACCTCGCTCATCACGACCGGCAACACGGCCGCGCCGAGCTGGCTGAATGCGCTCTTCAAGGCCGGCGAATTTTCAATGGCGTCGAGAATTCCCATGACGAGACCTTCCGGTTGGATGCGTGGTCGCGGCCTGCACTCAGCCGGTCCAACGCGGGCGAAATCGAACGATGGATTCGACCGCGTCGGCACCGATCCGTCAAGCCGCGAATACCGTCACATTCGCGCAAGGGTGAATCACGCCGTCTCGAATTTTTCGATCAGCAGCGTCTCGGCAAGGCCGTCGCGCGTCCATTCCTGGAACGCCGGCAGCGCCATCATCGTCGCCATGTAGGCTTGCGCCTCCGGCGAGACCTCGATGGCATAGGTGTGGAAGCGATGCACGACCGGCGCGTACATCGCGTCGGCTCCGCTGAAGGCGCCGAACAGAAACGGCCCCCTCGCGCCGTAGCGCTCGCGGCATTCGCGCCAGATCTCCTGGATGCGCGCGATGTTGGCCCGGGCGTCGTCGGACAACGCCACGGCGCGCACCGGACGGTGCAGGTTCATGCCGCACTCGTTGCGCAGCGGCAGAAAGCCCGAATGCATCTCGGCCGAGATCGACCGCGCATGCGCGCGGCTCGCGCGGTCTTCCGGCCACAGCCTTGCTTCGGGAAAACGCTCTGCGACATATTCGATGATGGCAAGCGAATCCCAGACCGCGATAACGCCATCGATCAGCACCGGCACCTTGCCGGCCCGGCTGAAGCTTACGATGCGCGCCTTGTCCGCCGGATCCTCGGTATAGAGCGGGACGAAGATTTCCTCGAACGCGATGTTGCCGGCGCGCATCGCAAGCCACGGCCGCATCGACCACGAGGAATAGTTCTTGTTGCCGATGACGAGCTTCAGGTCAGCCATTTTGCGGAAGTCCTTTTCTTCCATCTTGCCATAACCGCTGCGGCGCGTTCAACCTGCGCAGCGAGGGTCGCAACGGCGGGTGGGGATCGGGCATGAGCGGACACTGGGTCGACATCACCGCGGTCGGCTTCTTTGTCGTCGAATGGCTCGGCTATGCCATCACGCTGGAGCACTCCGCCTACGGACGCGACAGCCTGTCGGCGCGCATGAACGTCTATCGCGAGGTCTGGATCCGCCGCATGCTCGACCGCGAGACGCGCATGGTCGACATGCAGATCATGGCCTCGCTGCAGAACGGCACGGCGTTCTTTGCCTCCACCAGCCTGATCGCGCTCGGCGGCGGGCTCGCCTTGTTGCGCGCCACCAACGATGCGCTCGCGGTGCTCAGCAAGCTGCCGGTCGACCTCAGCCCCTCACCGGCGCTCTGGGAAATGAAATGCGTCGGGCTGATCCTGATCTTCGTCTACGCCTTCTTCAAGTTCGCCTGGGCCTACCGGCTGTTCAACTATGTCGCGATCCTGCTCGGCGGCATGCCGCCGGCGAGCCAGCGCGACACGCCCGAAGCACAGGCGCATGTGATCCGCACCACGCGGCTGTTCGAGGCGGCCGGGCGGCATTTCAACCGCGGACAACGCGCGTTCTTTTTCGCACTCGGCTATCTCGGCTGGTTCGTGAGTCCCTGGGTGCTGTTCGCGACCACGGGACTGGTCGTGGTGGTGACGTGGCGGCGACAGTTCGCCTCCAATGCCTGGCGCGCGATGGGCAGCTAGAGGTCCGATTCTAACATTCGCATCCCGTTTTGGCGGGCGTGTTTGCGAATGTTAGAATCAAAGGACCACCAGCAAATACAGATTTCCTCAGGAGGAAAAATCGTCCGGCGTGAAGGAGAGGTCGATCACCTTCCACTCGCCATAACGCTCGGCCGGCAGCATCGCATAGGGCTGGCAGGCGGCGAGCGCCGCCATCGCGCTCTGCATCAACAGCGGCCCCTTCGTAGAAGCGCTGGCTTCGATCAGGATCGGCTCGCGGGCAAGCCGCCCGTCGGCCGTCATCATCACACGCAGCCTGATCTTGACCTTGTCGGCCGGATCGACCGACGCCGGCAGCTTCGAGCAGGCCTTCAGGTGACGGCGGAACTCGGCGATGGCGCTCGCGGCGATGTTCGCCTCGCTCGAGGCGGTGGCGTCGACGCCGTCGCCCGGCCTGTCACCGGGGCTCGACGGTGCCGCCGGGAGCGGCGGCAGAGCTTCGGGCAGGCCGAGCATGACGTGATATTTCAGCGTCAGGTCGGGTTCGGGCTGCTTGTAGGCGGGCGCGGCGGCAGCCATCTGCTGTGGCTCTGGCTGCGGCGCCGGCGGCGGGGCCGGCTGGGCGGGCGGCGGCGGAGCGGCCGCCTCTTTCCGGTTGGGACGCGCTGCCTGCTTCTGCGCGGGTGCCTGTGTAGGCTGCTCGGCCGGCGGCGACGGCTGCTGCTGGGCCGAAGGCGGCGCCGGCGCGGGTAGATTCAGGGGCTCGGGCTTGGCCGCCTCAAGCTTGTCCTGTGGTGGCGGATCGGGCGTCGGCGGCGGCGACGGCGGCAATTCCGGCTGTTTCGCAGGCACCTCGTCGGGTGTCACGATGTCGACGGCGATCGGCTCCGCCGTCACCGTTCCGAACGGATGCACCTCGGTGAAAACGAAAACCAGCGCCAGGATCGACAGATGCGCAATCGCCGACGCCGTCACATCAGTCCGGATGAACTGCCGCAGTTCCATCGCCGTCGTTCAAGCTAGACCCCCGCGGGTTACAATAGCCGGCGACGGCGCGACCTCAATCCCATTTCGGCGCAAATCCAAAGTTGGTCAGCCGCGTCCCGGCACTGCCCATCTGGAAAATCTGCGCCATCTCCTCGTCCGACAACTCGAAATCGAAGACGTCGATGTTTTCCGAGAGCCGCTCGAGCTTCGAGGTACGCGGGATCGCCGGAACATTCTGCTGCACCAGCCAGCGCAGGCATACCTGGGCCGCTGTCTTGCGGTAGCGCTCGCCGATCCGCGCGAGCGTCCGGTCCCCCTTGATGCGTCCCTTTGCAACCGGACTATAGGCGACCAGCGCCAGGCCAAGGCTCGCGCAAGCCTCCCTCACCCTGGTCTGGTCGAGATACGGGTGATACTCGACCTGGTCGCAGACCAGCGGAGCCGGGCATTGCGCAACCGCCTGCTCCAGCAGCGCCACCGTGAAATTCGAGACGCCGATGTGCCTGGCGAGGCCGAGCTCCCTCGCCCGCGCCAGCGCGCCCAGCGTTTCCGACAATGGCACCTGCGGATTTGGCCAATGCAGCAGCAGCAGGTCGACCTCGGAAAGCCGGAGCTTGACCAGGCTTTCCTTGGTCGAACGCTCGAGCTCGTTCGGGGCGAAATGCGTGGTCCAGACCTTCGTGGTGATGAAGACCTCGTCGCGCCTGACGCCCGAGGTGCGCAATCCCTCGCCCACCTCGCGCTCGTTCTCGTAGACCTGCGCGGTATCGATGTGCCGATAGCCGAGCTTCAGCGCCTGCGCCACCAGCCGCGCGCAGGTGCGCCCGCGGAGCTCCCAGGTGCCGAGCCCGATCGCTGGAATTCTCGCGCCATTGGCCTCGACAAAGAGCATTTTGCGGATCCGGACCGACCAGGAGCGCATTATGGCGCCCCGACCTCACGCTGCCAACGCACCAACCTGTGCCGCCCTGTCCGTGCTGCCCTGCGGCCCGATCAGGCCTTGGCCAGAGCGGCGAACACCATCTCGGGCGCATGCGCGATGACCGCGAGCAGCGCCCGAGCCGGGCCGCGCGGGGCGCGCTTGCCCTGCTCCCAGTTGCGGATGGTCTCGACGGGCACGCCGAGCTTTTCGGCGAATTGCTGCTGGGTCAGGCAGGCGCGGCGGCGCAAATCGCGCACCTCGAGCGTGCCGGGCTCGGCGGCCGCGCCCGGCATCGCCGGCTGCAGCGGGACTTCCTGCCCGTCGCGCAGCTCGACGATCCGTCCGTCCGCCTTCAATCGCAAGCGCCGCATCATCCAACCCCCAAGGCTGGCATTGTCGGCGATGCCGCTTAAGGATCGATTAACGATATAAGCGCTTGTTCTGGCGCGCTATTTCAATCCGAACCAGAGCGTGGCGATGCCCAGGAAGGCAAAGAATCCGACCACGTCAGTGACCGTCGTGACGAAAGTACCGGAGGCCACCGCCGGGTCGGCGCGCACCCGCTCCAGCACCATGGGAATGAGGATGCCGCCGAGCGCGCCGGCAACGAGGTTGCAGATGATGGCAAGCCCGATGACGAGGCCGAGCCCCGGTATCCTGAACCAGGCGATGGCGGCGACGCCGGTAATGACGGCAAACGCGACGCCGTTGACGAGCCCGACCAGGCTCTCGCGCAGGATCACCCGCAGCGCGTTGGCGGGACCGAGTTCGCGCGTCGCGAGCGCGCGCACCGCGACCGTCATGGTCTGGGTTGCGGCATTGCCGCCCTGGCTCGCGACGATCGGCGCCAGCACGGCGAGCGCCACCATCTGCTGCAACTGGCCTTCGAACAGGCCAAGCACCGACGAGGCGAGGAAGGCGGTCGCGAGATTCACCAACAGCCAGTTGAAGCGGCCGCGCGCGACCGTCCAGACATTGTCCGACAGCTCTTCGTGACGGGTGACGCCGCCGAGCGCCTTCAGATCCTCGTCGGCCTCCTCCTCGATCACGTCGACGACGTCGTCGATGGTGATGACGCCGACCAGCCGGTTCTCGGTGTCGACCACGGGAGCAGCGACCAGGTTGTATTTGCCGAACAGCCGCGCCACCTCCTCCTGATCGTCGAGCACGGAGACGCGGCGGCGATCCTCGTCGATCAGCTCGGCAAGCGGCACCGGCGGGCGCGAGCGCAGCAGGCGATCGAGTGGAATGGCGCCCAGCCAATGCCGGTCGGCATCGACGGCGTAGATTTCGTAGAAGCGCTCCGGCAGATCGGGCGTCTCGCGCATGTAGTCGATCGCCTGGCCGACCGTCCAGCCGAGCGGCGCCGCGATGAAGTCGCTCTGCATCCGCCGCCCGGCGGAGTTCTCGGGATAGAGCAGGCTGCGCTCGAGCGTATCGCGCTCGGACGGCGGCAGCTTTTCGAGGATTTCCTCCTGCTCCTCCTCGTCGAGCGTTTCGAGCAGTTCGACCGCATCGTCGGACTCGAGCTCGCGCACGCCTTCGGCGACCGTCTCCGGTTCCAGCTCCTCGAGGATTTCCTCGCGGACGGATTCATCGACCTCGTTCAGCGCCGAGAAGTCGAAATCGGCGCCGGCGAGCTCGACCAGTCTGACCCGGTCCTCCGGCCCGAGCGCGCCGATCAGGTCGCCAAGGTCGGCCTCGTGCAGTTCCGCCACCACCGCGCGCAGGAACCCGGCGTCGGCGGCCTTGATGCGGCGGGTGATTTCCTCAATGAATTCGGGCCTGATCTGGCCGTCTTCGTCGCGCATCGGAAGACGGTCGAGCACGGAGACGCCGGCATGATCGGCAACGTCCAAATGTTCGACCATGGCGCTGCCTCGCCGGTTTGACAGAATAATTCAACTCGATTGAGCTGGGCTTCCGGGTTTGTTACGCATCCACCGTATCCCTGCTGCAGGCATTACCCAATCGGCAAGACCAAGCGCAAATGAAAAACACGCGCCGACGACGTCGATCCCGTATTCCGCGCAAGGTGGCGCTCGCCGCCCTGGCCTCGCTCGGCCTCGTCGCAGCCGCGAGAGGCGCCGACTGTCCGCGCGCCGGAACGCTCGGCACCTCGCGCGTCCTCACCATCGATGCGGCGACCTATCCGCGCGTCGGGACCAAGAGCTTTCCGCAGACGCTGCCGCTTCGCGACCACGAGGTGGTGCTGACCTTCGACGACGGTCCGTGGCCGCCGACGACGCCGAAGGTGCTCAAGGCGCTGGCGCAGGAGTGCGTGCGCGCGACCTTCTTCCTGATCGGCAAGCCGGCATCGGAGCATCCCGAGCTGGTGCGGCGGATCGCGGCCGAAGGGCACAGCATCGGGCATCATACCTGGACCCATTTCAGCCTGATGCGGATGCCGCGGGCGAACGCCTTCGACGAGATCGATCACGGCATCTCCGCAGTCGAAGCCGCGCTTCACGGGGTTGCGACCACCAAGCCTTCGACGCCGTTCTTCCGCTTTCCCGGCTTCGAGTCCACGCCGGCGACACTCGATATGCTGCAATCGCGCGGCATCATCGTGTTCGGCGCCGACCTCTGGGCCAGCGACTGGAACAAGATGACGCCGAAGCAGGAGTTGAAGCTGCTCACGGACCGCCTCAGGGTCGCGCGCAAGGGCATCATCCTGCTGCACGACCCCAAGGCGCAGACCGCGGCGATGCTGCCGGCTTTCCTGCGGTATCTGAAGGACAACGACTATCACGTCGTGCACATCGTCCCCGGCGCGGTGTCGGCCGAGGCCGAGCAGGCGCCCTGAATGCGGCAACGCGCCGCGGCCGGAGCTGTGCGGTTCAGGGACACCGCGGCTCAAACGTGTGTGAGAATCGACAATTAAGGCCGTATTCATCGCGCAGTATGTAATGATTCGGCCTATCTGAACCCGTGCCGACAGGGCTGAGACGAATTGATGCAAGCTGGCGGCAAGGATGACGTGCAAATGGCGGTGATGCGTCAGGCGTGAATGCGGTGGTACTTGATGATCGGTAACGGCTCGGTCGGCTCGAAGACCCAATCGCGGATCGCCCTTTGCGCCGCTTTCCTCATCGGCGCAATTGCACAGGCCGCGCATGCCGCCGACTGCCCCGGCCATCCCGACGCGCTCGGCACCTCGCGCACCATCGTGGTCGACCCGCGCGAACATCCGCGCATCGGCACCATGCAATATCCGGAGACGCTGCCGCTGCGGGATCACGAGGTGGTGCTGACCTTCGACGACGGCCCGCTGCCCAAGCACAGCAACCAGGTGCTGCAGACCCTCGCCGATCAATGCGTCAAGGCGACCTTCTTCCTGATCGGCAGCCAGGCCCGGGCCAATCCGGAGGGCGTGCGCAAGCTGGTGGCAGCCGGCCACAGCATCGGCACCCACAGCCAGAACCATCCGCTGACCTTCCAGAAGATGCCGGTCGAGAAGGCGCAGGAAGAGATTGACCAGGGCATCGCCTCGGTCACGGCCGCCCTCACCGATCCGAGCGCGCTTTCGCCCTTCTTCCGCATCCCGGGCCTGCTGCGCGCCGAAGGCGTCGAGAACTACCTGGCCTCGCGCGGCATCCAGCTCTGGAGCGCGGATTTTCTCGCCGATGACTGGCATCGCATCTCGTCGGCGCGCGTCCACGACCTTGCGATGAAGCGCCTGGAGGCCAAGGGCAAGGGCATTCTCCTGCTGCACGACATCCAGGCGCGCACCGCGGGCGCGCTGCCGGCAATCCTGCATGACCTGAAGGCGCGCGGCTACCGCATCGTGCATGTGGTGGCGGCGACGCCCGATCGGCCGGCGACGCCGACCGACCCGGCGGAGTGGCAGATGCATCCGCCGTCGGAGAATGTGCCGATCGCACGCTGGCCGAAAATTCCCAATTTCGTTTTTGCCGA
This sequence comes from Bradyrhizobium sp. NP1, assembly GCF_030378205.1. NCBI lineage: Bacteria > Pseudomonadati > Pseudomonadota > Alphaproteobacteria > Hyphomicrobiales > Nitrobacteraceae > Bradyrhizobium > Bradyrhizobium sp. NP1. The sequence continues at coordinate 3,397,023 of NZ_CP127385.1, read as the reverse complement.
ACCGCAAACGCTGCCCGCGCCGGTTCTGCCGAGCTTCGACACGCCCGACGGCGCACTGTTCCTTTCCGCCGAGCCGTTCAGCCGCGTGAAGCGGCTCGGCGCCGCACCGACGGCCTGGCCGCGGACCGACGAGCTCGCGGTGCAGAAGGCCGCGATCAGCCTGCCGGTGCCCCAGCAGAGCCTGTTCGAATTGCCGAAGGATGCGCGCGCCGCGTTCGCCTCGATCCAGCCGCGACGCGAGGGGATGCCGGCCGACGCCATGGCCAAGGGCGAGGCGCCGCTGGCCGCCGCGAAAGCGGGAGCAGCCAAGCGCGGGGCTGCAGCGGTCGTTGCCCGCGGGCACGGATCGCGTGCCCATGTCGCCCATGCCGCGCATCCGGCGGCGCGCGCTGGCGCGAAGCCGGCGAAGCACGCCGGCAAGGCCGCGGGTCGCTCGGTCCGCGTCGCCAGCCTGAAGAAGCGCAGCTAGAAGCGTTTTCGAGCGAAAGCCCGCCCCGGACTTGATCCGGGGTGGACACCCGCTCGCGTCAAGAAAACGCGTCAGAGAAGAATCTAGAGCAACGGTTCTGATTTCATCGGAGCCGATGCCCTAGAACTGGAAATAGAGAAACTCGACCCGCTGCCACATGCCGAGCAGCGAGACCACGAAGGCTGCGGCCGTCAGCACGGCCCAGGCGAGATTCGGCCGCCATCGCACCAGCGCGGTCGATTCCGGGCCGCGGCGATATTCATGATAACGGAAGATCTGCGGCACGTTCGGCAGCAGCAGCGCGAAGGCGAGCGCCACCAGCGCCGCGCCCCATCCGATCAGCAACAGCCGCTCCGCGCCGACCATCAGCGGCAGGTCCATCACCCGCAGGATGCCCGGCGACACGTAGGCGTCGCCGCGCGCGGCAACCCCTCCCAACCCGCACAGCAACTGGCCTGCGCCCGCCATGGTCCTGGCGCGAAAGAACACCCAGGCGACGACCACGGCGATGAATGTCAGCGTCCAGCCAAACGCCCGGCCTGTCCAGGTCGGCGACGGCCGGTGCTTTCTCTCGGGACGCCACATCAGCCAGACGTGGTTGACGCAGAGATACGCGCCATGCAGTCCGCCCCACACCAGGAAATTCCACCCTGCCCCGTGCCAGAGCCCGCCGAGCAGCATCGTCAGCATCAGATTGGCATAGCGTCGGCTCGCGCCGCGCCTGTTGCCTCCAAGCGGGATGTAGAGATAGTCGCGCAGGAAGCGCGACAGCGTGATGTGCCAGCGCCGCCAGAAATCGATGATCGAGGTCGCCTTGTAGGGCGAGCGGAAGTTGACCGGCAGGCGAATGCCGAACATGAGCGCAAGCCCGATCGCCATGTCGGAATAGCCGGAAAAATCGAAATAGATCTGCAGCGTGTAGGCGAGCGTCGCCAGCCACGCCCATGACGCAGTCACCGCGCCGCCGCCGTCGACATGGGCAAACACGGGATTGGCGAACTGCGCCAGGTTGTCGGCAATGAACACCTTCTTGAAGAGGCCGGCGGCGAAGATCGCCGACCCCCGCGCGGCAAGCAGCGCGGAGCGGCCGGTACGTCCCCGCTTGAATTGCGGGATCATCTCGGCGTGGTGCACGAGGGGGCCGGCGATCAGATGCGGGAAGAAGGACACGAACAGCGTGTAGCTGACGATGTCGCGCTCGACTTTCGCACCGCGCATCACGTCGACCAGATAGGCGATCTGCTGGAAGGTGAAGAAGGAGATGCCGAGCGGCAGCACGATGTCGGCGAACGGCAGCGAGGCGCCGCTCACCATGCGCAAATTGTCGAGCAGAAAGTTGGTGTACTTGAAGAAGCACAAGAGCGACAGATTGAGCGCGACGCCGGTCATGCCGACCACGCGCCGCCGCGCGGGATCGTCCATCGCCAATCCGAGCGAGAAGTTCGCCAGCACCGAGGCCAGGAACAGCAGCAGATAGACCGGCCGCCAGGCGCCGTAGAAGACCAGCGACGCGCCAACCAGCACCATGATCCCGGCGCGCGGCGAATGGCGCCGTGCCGCCGCGAAGGCGAGGATGGTCGCGGGCAGGAACTGAAAGACGAAGGTGAACGAGCTGAACAGCATGGGCTTTAAGGGTTCAGCTTTGAGACGAGGTACCGCGTGTAGATCGTCACGCCCGAGGCGTTGACGTGCATCTCGTCGGCGTAGTCTTGCTGCGCGAGATCCGGGATGGACCTGATGTCGAGCACATCGAAGCCGCAGCGCTGGCCGGCGTCGCGAACAAGGTTCGCGTACTGGTCATCCCTTTCGCGCCATGCCGCGTCCGACGCCGGGTCATAGCGCGGCGCCCAGGGCGGTATCACGACCGTCAGCTTGCGCGTCAGCCTGGTCATGTCGCACAGCGCCGCAATGCTGAACTTGGCCTTCGGTCCGGACATGTCCCAGCCGGCGTAGTGCGCATGCGAACCGATGTCGGCGGGCCAGCGGTCTTCCGGCTGGGTACGGGCGAGGATCCGCAGACCGAAGCCAGGCGGCGCGGCGCCGAGATCGGCGACGTCCTCGTCCGCCGCAAGCCGGGCCGCAAAGGCTTCGCGAACGAAGCGGATCAGCGTGCCGATCCGCAGCGGCAGGAACGTGCGCATCAGTTCGACGACACTGAGCCGCGCGGCGACGTCGAGCGGATAGACCGCGGCCGACCGCACCCCCTCATTGAACAGGAACGGCGCCACGCTCACAACGGTATGCGCCTCGCGGAAGCGCTCCGGCATCTGGCGCATCACCGCAAGCATGGCGAGCGGCTCGCCGGCGTCATAGGCGATGTTGACCGCGGCACCGGGTGGCTTTCCGATCAATTCCGCGGCGAGCGCCGGATCGACCTGATAGGCGGTGCGGCTCTCCCCGCCGAAGATCAGCACCGGACTTGTTTTCAAGAGCGGCAGATTGGCGGCAAGCGAGGCGGGAATGTCGTCATGGACGCGCTTGGCAAGCGCGAGCAAACCGGCGAGCGCGATGAGCCAAAGCACCGCGCTCAGCACGAGGCTGCCGACGATCCAGCGTGACGCCGCGGCAGAGGCGCGCGACGACGCGGGTGAGAGGTGAACAGCGGTCAGGCTCATGATCGACGCAGTGGAACCGGCCAACGAAGCGCGCGAGTTTTGGCGAGCGGGTTGCGCATGTCAATCGAGGCCGGCCGACCGCGGAATGTTGGAATCGGACCGCTAGTCGGTCACGATCTTGGCGACGCAAAGCAGGACCACGCAGGCCAGGAAGAACAGATCCATGTAGGCTTTCAGCTCGCCGTCGCGGCGCAGCAGGCTGACGTCGATAACCGTCTGCTTGCGTGCGCCGATCGTGCCACCGCCCTCGGTGACCACCGACATCAGCCGCCGCGTCTCGACTTCCAGCCGCTCGATCTTCTGGAAGAAATAGAACGAGCGCAGCGCGGAAGCCGCGCGCATGCCGGCATAGACCAGCACCAGGATGGCGAGGATGGCGCGGTTGTTGTACTTCTCCATGAAGTTGAGGCTGAAATAGACCAGCGCCAGGAACGCGAAATTGGAGAGGAAGCGGTAGACGAAGCTCAGAAGACTCATGCGCGCTCCGGTCGATGGGATCGGTGAGGTGGGCAGTCGGTCGGAACGCGACTGGGGATCGCTCCGGGCAGGCCGGATGGCCGACCGGACGTGAACGCGTGTCGATCTACGCTGACATTGTTACAGCCGTGATGCTCGAGCGCGGATCGGCAGCCCGCCAGTTGGAGGCGCCTGCGCGTCCCGGCCTTTTACCGGGGCGCGGTCACATTGCAAGATGCCCCATGGCAAATTGCGACCGTGCGGAAATGGAACCGGGCCGGGAGCTTCGTGCGGATTGCATTCTGGGCAGCCTGCGATCGACCTGCTCGCTTGGTTCGGGAGACGATACGGCCGTGACGATCATGAAACGACGCAATGCCCTTGCATTCCTGGCCGGCGCTGGCGCGCTAGCCGCCTTGCCCGGCGCGGCGGTCGCGCAGGCTCCCTATCCGGGCCGGCCGGTGCGCATCATCGCCGGCTTTGCGGCGGGTGGCGGCGTCGATATCGCCGCGCGGCTGATCGGCCAGTGGCTGTCGGAACGGCTTGGCCAGCCCTTCGTGGTGGAAAACCGCACCGGCGCGGACGGCAACATCGCCACCGAAGCGGTCGTCAACGCAGCCCCCGACGGCTACACGCTGCTGCTCGCGACCGTGCCCAATGCCGTCAATGCGACGCTTTATCCCAAGCTGAATTTCGTGTTTCTGCGCGACATCGCAGCCGTGGCCGGCGTCATCCGCGTGCCGATGGTGCTGCTTGTCCACCCGTCCCTGCCCGTGACGACGCTCGCCGAACTGATCGCCTACGCCAAGGCCAGCCCGGGCAAGATCAACATGGCTTCCGCCGGCACCGGCAGCGCACCGCATATGGCGGGCGAATTGTTCAATTCCATGGCGGGGACCCGCATGGTCCACATCCCCTATCGCGGCCAGAGCCAGGCCCTGTCCGACCTCATAGCCGGACAGGTCGAGGTGCTGTTCGCCGCCGCCCCCGGCACGGCCGACTATATCCGCATCGGCAGGCTGCGCGCGCTGGCGACGACCGCGGCCTCCGGCGCCGAGCTGTTGAAGGATCTGCCGACGATTGCAACCGCCCTGCCCGGCTATGAGGCGAGCCAGTGGTACGGCATCGCCGTGCCGACCAAGACGCCCGCCGACATCGTCGATCGCCTGAACCGCGAGATCAACGCCGCGTTTGCCGACGACGCCATGGAGGCGCGCTTTGCTGCAATCGGCGGCGATCCGCTGCCGAGTCCGCCGGCCGCATTCGGCAGGCTGATGTCGGAGGAAACCGAAAAGTGGTCAGCCGTGGTGAAGTCCACCGGCATCCGGGTGGAATAGCGACGCCGACCGTCACTGCATCGAATGGCGGTTCGCGCGCGGCTGAGCTAGGATGATGCGCGCCACTTGAGACGTGGAGTGAGCCGATGCCGCGCAAGGGAATCACGGGCCACGACGAATGGGTTGTCACGGAGGCGCTCGCCACGGCCTTCGTCGCGCTCGAGCAGCTTCCGCCCAAGCATCAGCCGCGGGCGCATATGGAGGATATCCGCAAGCTGCTCGCCAACGGGCGCGACGCCGCCGCCGTCACGCTGCATCTGGCGCAGGCCAAGTGCCGGCTGTTTCCCGAAATCGACCCATTGCGCATCTATGAGCAATATGGACTCGGCGACGGCTCGGGCTGACCAAGCGGCGCCACGATTCGCTGCCGATCGCGCGCAGGCGCTTTTGCCGACCGCGTTCGCCCTGCCGATATCGGGAAAATGCCGTCTGCGGGGAAATGGCGCGCTCGGCCACGTCGAATATGACAGCAATTTCAATTTCTTATAGAGATGAATTAAGCAAAATGCATTTACGGCTTATAGCAAGTGAACTAGCCGCCACCCCACTCGGAGGCGCTCCTTCCGTTCCACAAGTATCCGCCCGCGGACACGCCAGTTGCGCCGTCTGGATTGACGTAGTTCGGATGCAAAACACGTGATCTGACCAGCGGCCGATCCTTCATCGTCGGTTCCTCGATTGAGGGCACCACAAAATACAATCGATCCGCGTCTTTAGAGTGCAATTGAGGTTATCGCCGCATGTGCACCGAATGCGCAAAGTTGGGGGGATTGCGGCGCCAATCCCTATTTCAGCGTCAGCGCAGAGCTACCCGAGCCGCCAATTCCCAAGGAGGTTCTGATGCGCATTCTGGCCTTTGCGACTTTGGCGATCGGGACGGTCTCAATAGCGCCGGCGGCGGCCCAGACATACAATCCGGCTTATCCGGTTTGCCTGCACGTGTATACCCGGGGAGCGAACTATTACGAATGCCGCTACACGTCGCTGCCCCAATGCAACATGTCTGCGTCGGGCCGCGCGGCTCAGTGCGTCATCAACCCCTATTTTGGGAGCACGCCAGTGCCCGCGGGACGACGTTATCGCCACGTCTACTAAAGTTGTTTGCGGGCAACGAACCGGGCCGTGGGTTCGGAGCTTCGGTCCCGCTCTTTCTATTGGGCGTGATAGGCCTCGACCGCATGCGCCAGGAAAATACCGGCGCTGAACAATGCAATTAACGCAGAGGCTAACTCAAACATCGAACTTACCCTTCCGGTCTGCGAGCTGCTCGTGCCTTAATAAGAGCTCGGCGTTTCAGGATGGTTTCATCGCTCCGGGAAAATGGTTTCGTCGCGGCATCTTCGGGTGTGTGCGCCCTTTTCTGAGCTTCAGTGGCAGCCACGACACAGCCGCCGGCACAAAATATCGGCGAGTTTTCCACATAATGCGGCCGCTAGGGCGCGGGCTTCGATCCCGCCTCTAAAGTGGAGCTTTTAACTTGGGCATGGGGACCTTCTTGCGCTCGGTCACATAGTGCCACAGCAGGTGGCCCGCCGACTGAGCACTATGAGCCGCGCGCTGAACAATGCCGTCCCTGGCGGGCTCTGACCACAGAGCGGTCGCGAGCATGACAACCGCTCCGACCACAAGGACCATCACGTCGAATTTGATACGTCGTGGGATTTTCGCAAACGGTGGGGGCATGACTTGAGCCCTCCGCGATCTGCATTCTGCGACGGCCCGGGCGCGGCGGCTGTGATCTAGTTCACGTGGGACCGAAAAAAATAGAGCCCACCGGAACACCAACCCGACAGGTCGAGTACGACACTGTCTGTGAATTGAACCATCTCTTCGGATTGGGTATTCCGAGTTGCCTCAGCCTAACACGGGAGACAAGCATGCAAGTCGCGGTCGTCGGGGCTGGGGCCGTCGGGTGCTATTATGGCGGTCTGCTGGCGAGGGCCGGCCATGACGTGACGTTCATCGGCAGGCGAACGCACGTCGACGCGATCAACGCGCATGGCCTTCTCCTGGATACGCAACTTTTCAAGGGGTATTTGCCGGCCAGGGCGGCCACGGATACAAGCTCCCTCGGCTCACCAGAGTTGGTGCTCTTCTGCGTGAAGTCTGCCGATACCGAAGAAGCAGGTCGGTCTTTGGTCGGACGCCTGCGCACGGAAGCGTCGGTTCTCAGTCTTCAGAACGGTGTCGACAATCCCCAGCGTCTCCGCGCCATCACCGGCCACCCTGTCATTCCCGCCGTGGTCTACGTCGACAGCGAAATGGCCGGGCCAGGCCACATCAAGCACCACGGAGGCGGAGCGCTCGTGATCGGCGCTTCGCCTGCGAGCGAGACCCTGGCGCAAGCGCTCAAGGCAGCCGACATCCAGACGGCGATCTCAGACGATATCGAAAGGATCCAGTGGAGCAAGCTGGCCACGAACTGCGCCTACAACGCGCTTTCTGCCGTCGCGGGCATCTCCTACGGACCGATGTCGGAGGTCGAAGGTACGAAGGATGTCGTGGCGAGGGCGGTGCAGGAAGTCGTGATGGTCGCCCGTGCATGCGGCGTATCGATGCCGGAAGATCTGCTGGAACAGATATTGAAAATCCCCGCCGCCATGCCGAACCAGCTGTCATCAACAGCGCAGGATCTCGCGCGCGGCAAACCAAGCGAGATCGATTTTCTCAACGGCTACGTGGTGCGGAAAGGCACCGAGCTGGGCATTCCGACTCCAACCAATCAGGCCCTCCAGTTGATGGTGAAGCTGGCGGAGCGAAGCAAAGAGGCGCCTCGGCTGTAGCGCTGGAAGCTGACGATCCCGCAATGCTCGCGGATCATCAGAAGAAGCGCTCGGGCTACCGTTGAGCCAACCGCATGCAGCCTGCCGATATCAGGAAAATTCCGTCTGCGGGGAAATGGTGCGCTCGGAGGGACTCGAACCCCCACGATGTTACTCACTGCCACCTCAAGGCAGCGCGTCTACCAATTCCGCCACGAGCGCTAAGGTCGGCCGACCCGGGTCCCCGGACCCGGCCGGATCACGGCGCCGATGTAACAAATCGAAAGTTGCCGGACAAGGCCGCACTGGCAGGCTTTTTTGCCGCGAGCGGCGCGATCAGCGGGTGCCCGGCAGCCGCGGCAGCATCTGCTTGACTTCGACGGCGATTCGGTTGCGGTCGACCAGCACCACGCCGCTCGCAACCGGCAGGCTGTTGGCCAGCACCTTGACCTCGTCGGCCTCGGTCGCGTCCAGTTCGATGATGGCGCCGCGGGAAAGCCGCATTACCTGATGGATCGGCATGGTGGTGGTCCCAAGGACCACCATCAGGTCTACGGTGACTTTATCGAGGGTTGGCACTTCACTACCGCCGCACGAGGACTGCACAATTGCTACCCAGGAGATCACCACGTTATGGTTAGCCGATGGTTAATGACCGCCAAAACCTTGATTTGACGCGATTTGCGACCCTGAACCGGCCGGAAGGCGTGGAATGGCGCGTCTCGGACCGGCCGGTTCCCTATCCCGAGGCGGTCGCGGCGATGGAATCGCGGGTGGCGGCGATCGCGGCCGGGGAAGCGCCGGAACTGGTGTGGCTGCTGGAGCACCCCCCGCTCTACACCTCCGGCACCAGCGGCAGGGCGTCGGACCTGCTCGATCCCCGCTTTCCCACCTTCCAGACCGGCCGCGGCGGCCAGATCACCTATCACGGGCCCGGCCAGCGCGTGGCCTATGTGATGCTCGACCTGAAGCGGCGGCAGCCGGACGTGCGCGCCTTCGTGGCCGGCCTCGAGGAATGGATCATCCGCACGCTGGCGCATTTCAACGTGCGCGGCGAGCGGCGTGAGGACCGCGTCGGCGTCTGGGTCCGGCGGCCCGACAAGGGCGAAGGCTTCGAGGACAAGATTGCCGCCATCGGGGTGCGGCTGAAGCGTTGGGTGTCGTTCCACGGCATCGCCATCAATGTCGAGCCGGACCTAGCGCATTTTTCGGCGATCGTGCCGTGCGGGGTTTCCGATCCCCGCTTCGGCGTCACCTCGCTGGTCGATCTCGGCCTTCCGGTCAGCCTGGCCGACGTTGACATCACGCTCCGCCAGGCATTCGAGGAAGTCTTCGGCGCGACCGGCGTGCGGCTGCCCGAGACAGCCGCCTGACGCAGCTCACGCCGCGGCGCGCTGCGGCGCCACTTCCAGCTTGCCGGCGATGTAGCGCCGCTCCTGCGACAGGCCGCCAAAGCCATAGGCATCGCCGCGCACCTCGTCGACATGGGCGTAGCTCTCATGGTGCAGCGGCCCCAGCAGCTCGCCCATGCGCGCGAACAGCGCCGCGAGCCAGGCCGCCTTCTCGTCCTTGGTATTGGTCCCCTCGCTGACATGGACGTCGATCCAGAAGCTTGCGAGCTTCTGCTCCGCGAGTGAGCGGCCGCCGGCGAACCAGTCGGCCGCATCGACATGCTTGACGATGACCGCGGTGACCTTCGGATCCTTGCGCAGGATCGTCGCGGTCAGTTCGGAGACGGCGGCCGCGATGTCTGCCTTCAGCGAAGGCGATTGCCGCGACGTCGAGTAGCTGACGGTGATGAGGGGCATGATCGTTCTCCCGATGGTGGGCGGGGACGCGCGACCTCCAGGTAGACCGGCCGGCATCATTTTGGTACCTTATCTCGATCGATAACAATGATAAGACATATTTATGAATGCCACCCTCGATATTCCGACCGTCCAGGCCTTCGTGCTGGTGGCGGAACTCAAGAGCTTCACCCGTGCCGCGGAAGCGCTCGGCACCACCCAGGCTTCTGTCAGCATGAAGCTGCAGCGGCTCGAGGCCCTGCTCGGCCGGCGGCTGGTCGAGCGCTCGCCGCGCGCCGTGCGGCTGACCGCCGAAGGCGCGGCGTTCCTCGATCGCGCACAGGCGTTGATCGCGGCGCATGCCGAGGCGCTGTCGGGAACGCAGCCGGCACGGCAGCAACTGTCACTCGGGATCAGCGATCATGTCGCAGGCCCCGAGCTGGTGGCGCTGATCGAGCGGCTGCATGCGGTCTCGCCGCAATTGTCGCTCGCGCTCAGCATCGGCTTCTCGCACGAACTCGTCGAAATCTATGATGCCGGCAGGCTCGATGCAGTGATCGTGCGGCAGGAAGGCGGCCGGCGCAGCGGCGAGAAACTCGCCGAGGACGACTACGGCTGGTACGCCTCCGCGCGCTGGCGGACACGGCGCGGCGATCGGCTGCCGCTGGCCACGCTAGCGCCACCCTGCGGCGTGCGCGCGATCGCGCTTCGTGCGCTCGACAAGGCTGGCATCAAGTGGAGCGAAACCTTCGTCGGCGGCGGCGTCATGGCAGTTGCCTCAGCCGCGCTCGCGGGGCTCGCGGTCGCGCCATTGGCGCGGCGGATTGCGCCGCCGGGCCTCGCCGATGTCGGCCCCGCGCTCGGCCTGCCACGGCTCGGCTCCTCGAAGGTGGTGCTGCATTCCAAGGTCAGCGACCCCGTCAAGCTCGCCGCCTTGCGCACCGTCGCAGCGACGTTCCGCAGCCTCGCCAAGGCCGGCTAGATCGCGGCACGACGGGCCGCCGCGCCCCAGGCCCCGCGGTCGCAACGAAACCCCGCCGCCGGCCTTGAACTTCCGATATCCTCGACTATTCGATAACATGTTGCCAAAACTACATTTTCTTCCAATCCATCGATAGTTGCCCGTCGAGAGGGAACGAAACCCTTTCTGGTGCGTTTGGCCAGCTTCGAGGCGGGGTTCTGATGGTCCAAATAGACAAGCAACAAAGGGACTTGTTCGAGAGCGAGCGCAATTTCAGGCTTCTCGTCGAGGGCGTCGCGGACTACGCGCTCTATATGCTCGACCCCACCGGCATCATCACCAGCTGGAACATCGGCGGCCAGCGGATCAAGGGCTATTCGACTGAGGAAATCCTCGGCCAGCACTTTTCCCGTTTCTATACCGAAACCGACCGCGCCAACGGCAAGCCCGCGCGCGCACTCGGCATCGCGCGCGAACAGGGCCGCTATGAGGAGGAAGGCTGGCGCGTCCGCAAGGACGGAACCTTCTTCTGGGCCAGCGTGATCATCGATCCGATCTATGAGGGCGGCAGGCTGGTCGGCTTCGCCAAGATCACCCGCGACATCACGGAGCGTCGTAACGCCCAGCTCAAGCTCGAGCAGATGCAGAAGCATCTCGCGGAGTCGCAGAAGCTCGATGCGCTGGGGCAGCTTACCGGCGGCGTCGCGCATGACTTCAATAACCTTCTGATGATCGTGAGCGGCAGCCTGCACGTCCTGAAGAAAGGGATCAGCAACGCTCCGAAGCTCGAGCGAGCAATTGCGGCGATCGACATGGCGACCAAGCGCGGAGCGGCGCTGACCAGCCAGTTGCTGACCTTCGCCCGGCGGCAGAGCGTCAATCCGGAGGTGGTCAACGTTGCCGCGCAGATCGCGGAGATCCGCGACGTGCTGCATACCGGTATCGGCGGCGCTTCCCGGCTTACGTTCGATGTCGACGAGAATGCGTGGCCGGTCAGGGTCGACGTGGCGGAACTGGAAACCGCATTGGTCAATCTCGTCATCAATGCGCGCGATGCCATGCCCGACGGCGGCACGATCACGGTCAGTGCCCGCAATCGGACAATCGGCGAAGGGCCTGATGCCATCGACTATGTCGCAGTGAGCGTCCACGACAGCGGAACCGGCATCGCGCCCGACATCCAGGGCAAGATTTTCGATCCGTTCTTCACGACCAAGCCGGTCGGCAAGGGCACCGGCCTTGGCCTCTCCCAGGTGCACGGCTTTGCCCACCAGGCCGGCGGCACCGTCAACGTCGAGAGCGAACTCGGCGCGGGCACCAGGGTGACGCTGCTGCTGCCGCGCGAGGGCGGCGAGCCCGAAGTCCGGACCCCGCAGGTGGCGAAGGTCAACCGCAGCGGAACCGTGCTGCTGGTCGAGGATAATCCCGATGTCGCCTCGGTGAGTTGCAGTCTGCTCGAACAGCTCGGCTACACCGTGCGCCGCGTAGCCGATGCCGAGACCGCGCTGGTCGAGATCGAGCTTGACGGCATCGATCTTGTTTTCTCCGACATCGTGATGCCCGGCAAGATGGACGGACTGAGCCTTGCGCACCGCCTGAAGGAGAAGCGCCCGAACCTGCCGATCCTGCTTGTAACCGGCTACAGCGATGCCGCCCGGAACGTGCGCGGCACCTTCCCGATCCTGCGCAAGCCCTACGAGATCCATCAGTTGAGCGAGGCGATCGCGAAGCTGCCGCGCTGACGCGGGCGGCCAGCCCGCGCGCCGCTGCTCAGAGGATCGCCTCGAAAGCGCTGCGCAGGGTTTCGTGACGGAACACGAAACCGTTCATCATCGCCTTGTTCGGCAGAACCCGCTGGCCTCCGAGCAGAAGCTCGTTGGCGAAGTCTCCGCCGACGCGGCGCAGCAGCGCCGCCGGGACACGGAAAATCGCGGGCCGATGCAGCCGCCGGCCGAGCTCTTCGGTGAATTTCAGGTTGGTGACGGGAATCGGCGCGGTGGCGTTGACGGCACCTGAGATTTCCGGCCGGGCGATGACATAGGCGATCAGGCGCACCAGATCGTCGCGTTCGATCCACGACATCCACTGCCGCCCGGAGCCGAGCGGCCCGCCGAGGCCGAACTCGAACGGTGTGAGCATACGCGTGACAAAGCCGCCATCAGTACCGAGCACGAGCCCGATCCGCAGGTGAACCAGCCTGACGCCATGCTCCGTCGCCGGGTGCGCCGCCTGCTCCCAGGCTTCACAGATCTCGTGGCTGAAGCAGCCGTGGGATTTTGCGGACTCGGTGAGCACCTGGTCCTGCCAGAGCCCATACCAGCCGATCGCCGATCCGCTGACCAGGACCGCCGGCTTGCGCTCCAGTCTCTCGATCAGCTTGATGACACCGCGGGTCATGTCGACGCGGGACGAGATGATCCTGCGGCGCTTTTCTTCGGTCCAAAGCCCGTCGCCGATCGGCTCGCCCGCAAGATTCACGACGGCGTCGATCCGCGCATCCGCCGGCAGCTGATCGAGGCTGGTGATCAGCCTGATCGGCGCCGGCAGTGCTTCCGCTTTCGCTCGGCTGCGAACCAACGCGATCACGTCATGCCCGGCCGTGACGAGGCCGGCGACGAGCCGGCTTCCGACAAAGCCGGTGGCTCCGGTGACCAGCACGACCTGCCGCGCCGGCAGCGCATCGACGAGTTCACCCGCGGGCGGAGCGTTAAGCCGCGCCAGGCGGCCGGCGGCGGCAAGGTCGCGCACGCCAAACAGCGCGACGCCAATGGCAGCCGCCGTCGCGAGCGCGCTGAACAGCCCCGCATAGGCCGGCTTGATCGCGGTCGGCTGCATCGCCCAATCGATTAGGACCGGCAGCAGCAGCACGAGGATGGCGCCATAGTTGATGGCAAGCAGCGTATGGTTGATGCGCTCGCTCGCCGGCAATTTGCGGCTCAAATCCTCCTCGACGAAATCCATCAGCGTGATGATGACTTCGACGACGAGCACCGCGATGACGAGGATCGCCCAGATGCCGTGAATTTCGAGCCAGCCGAGCACCAGGAAAAGCAGGGCGTACAGCATGTTGCGCACGGCATGGAGCCTAAGCTCGTGGCGCTGCGAGGGCCGCCACGCCAGCCGCTCGGTGAGTTCATGGTGGTAAAGCGTATCGAATGCCCCCATCGCGATCTGAAGGGCGACGAGCGTCCATAGCAGCGGCGTCATGACGAAGCCTCCCTGAACACAGCGGACTGGCGAATGATTTCCCCGAAACGGGGATGGACGACTTCCTGCGTGAAGCGAAATTCGCCGCCGCCGAGATCCTTGTGGGTCACCGTAAGCACGCCCGGCGTCAGCCATGCCGGCATCGGCAACCGCAGCCGGCCTGCGCCGAACGAATAGCCGACGCTGCGGAACACGAGCACTTCCTGCTCGACGCTGACGCGCAGCGCCATGCTGATGCCAAAGCCGACATATTCCTCGAGGCCGGTCGGACCGGCAAAACACTTTGCCGAGCGAATCACCTGGGGGAATCTGCGCCTGCGAGCGCAGATGCGCGTCCAGGTCTGGCCACCTGCGCTCGCGTCCTCGGTCACCGTGACGATGATGGGAACACCTGTCGCAGCACTGGTCGGCAGCGGCCCGCCGATCGCCCGCAGGAGCTGCGCAATCCACCAGCCGATCCGGCTGAGGCACGCTTCGTCGACCAGACCGACATAGACGATCGTCTTGCCGTCCGACAGCCGCTTGGAGAAGCGTCGCCAGATCGCGACCGGAAGACGTCCCCAGTCCTCATCCGAAAGCAGCGCGCGGAAGCGGCTGTCATCGAGCAATCTGGCATCGGGCGTTCGCGATCTCGGAATTCTTGTCGATGCCATCGCGCACTCCCGCTGCGGCCAGCCCTATTTTGATTTTCCGATGGGCAGATAGCTCACGATCTTCTCGCCGAGCTTGACCAAGGCGACCAGCTTCGATCGCGGCACGCTGAGCATCTGCATGTACCAGCGGTCGACGAGTTCGGTGAAAGCCAGCATCTCCTTCAGCCGCTTGCTCGCGACCGGACTGATGGTCGGATCGTCAGCCGCATCCGAGACGCAGGCCCGCAGCGCGTCCAGCGCCGGATCGATTTCGCGCTCCTTGCGTCCGGCCGCGATCCGCGCCGCGACCTCCCAGATGTCGGTCTCCGCCTCGAAATGATCGCGCCGGTCGCCGAGGATCGGCACCCGCCGGATCAGGTTCCAGGCCAGCAGTTCCTTGATCGAATTGGAGACGTTCGAGCGCGCCATGCCGAGCGTGTCGGCAATGTCCTCGGCGGTCATCGGCGCTTCCGCCAGATAAAGCAGGCCGTGGATCTGGCTGACCGAGCGGTTGACCCCCCACTCATCGCCCATGTCGCCCCAGTGCAGGATGAAGCGTTGGACGGCGGCGGGAAGTTTCTTATTTCCTGATATTTCTGTCATAACAGAAATATCAGACAGAACCAAAGCAATGTCAAGCCGGGCCAGGCCCGCTGCGACATTTCGGCAGGTCCTCGGCCGGCTCCGCGCCGTTGACGGCGTTGGCTTCGCCCGGCCCGCATTGCATGATCCCGCATGTCCCGGAAGACGGAGAGCCAGCCATGGTTGCTTCCGACAAGGCGTTCACCGGCTCGATCCCGCAGCTCTACGACCGGCTGCTGGTGCCCATGATCTTCGAGCCCTATGCCAGCGATCTCGCCCGCCGCATCAAGGCACACGAACCGCACGACGTGCTGGAGACGGCGGCCGGGACCGGCGCCGTGACCACGGCGCTCGCCTCACTGTTGCCGGACAGCACATCGATCACGGCGACCGATTTGAACGAGCCGATGCTGGCGCAAGCCAAGACTCGCCTTGCCGACAAGCCGCAGATCAAGTGGCGGCCAGCGGACGCGCTCGCCCTGCCCTTCAATGATGCGAGCTTCGATGTCGTCGCCTGCCAGTTCGGCGTGATGTTCTTTCCCGACCGCATCAAGGGGTATGCGGAAGCGCGGCGCGTTCTGAAACCCGGCGGGCGTTTTTTCTTCAACGTGTGGGACAGGATCGAGGAGAACGATTTTGCCCATGTCGTTCACCAGGCCCTGCAGCGGGTGTTTCCGGACGATCCGCCGCAATTCCTGGCGCGCACACCGCACGGCTATCACGATGTCGAACGCATTCGCGCCGACCTGATGCAAGCGGGCTTTCGCGATATAGCGATCGAGGCGGTCGCGCATCGGAGCCGCGCCGGCTCGCCCAGCGATCCCGCGACCGCCTTCTGCCAGGGCACGCCGATGCGGCCGGAAATCGAAGCCCGCGGCGCGCCGGGCCTGGAGGCCGCAACACGCGAAGCCGCCGCCGCGCTCGCCCGTCGCTTCGGCAATGGTCCGATCGAGGGCCGGATTCGGGCGATCGTGATTTCCGCTGCCTAGTGGAGCGGATTTGACGTTCGCAAACGTGGCTCCCAACGTGGGTAGCGAAGGTTGGAATCGGATCACTAGATCGTGGACAGTACCGAGAACGGCTCACCTGGCTCCCGCAGCTTCAGCAAATCCGGGCTTGCCGGCTCTTCCGCGACGGCGTCGACCCGCGCCGAGGGCGGTCCGCGGCGACAGCGGGTGAGCATGTTGGCGACGATCTCCGAACGCCCGGAAAACACCGCCTCCACGCTGCCGTCGCGGCGGTTGCGCACCCAGCCCTCGAGCCGGCTCGCCGCCGCCTGGTGCTCGACCCAGGCGCGGTAGCCGACGCCCTGCACGCGGCCGCGGATCATGACATGGACGATGACGTCGCTCATCCGCGTTCCAGTCCCAGGAAGTCGCGGCTGCGCGCGGCCATCGCCTTTTCCCGCGTCAGCCGCCCGGTCAGCTCGGCCGATGCGAGGCCCTTGAGTTGTTTCGGCGACGCCCCCTCGCGCAGCGCCTTCAGCGTGTCGTAGACGGCCTGCGTCGCAGCGGCGAATGGCGCGTGCCCCTGCAACGCGATACGGACGCGCTGGCTTGCGAGGTAATCGATCGCCGAGAACTGCTCCGGCGCGCCGCCGAGCACGATCGGCAGCCGCGTCGCCGCGGCAATCGCTTCCAGCTCCTCGCGCGCCTTGAGGCCGGTGAAGAACAGCGCATCCACGCCGGTCGCCTCATAGGCCTTCGCGCGGCGGATCGCGTCGTCGAGCGAGGTGATCGAAGCCGCGCCGGTTCGCCCGAGGATGACGAGCGACGGATCGCTGCGGCCATCGAGCGCGGCCCTCATCTTGCCGACGCCCTCCTCGATCGAGATCAGCTGGGTCTTCGCCTCGCCGAACGCCTGCGGCAGCAAGGTGTCTTCGATGGTCAGCCCGGCGGCGCCCGCAGCCTCCAGCTCCTGCACGGTGCGGCGCACATTGAGCGCATTGCCATAGCCGTGATCGGCATCGACCAGGACCGGCAGCGGTGATGCCCGCGACATCCGCCGCATCTGCTCGGCAAGCTCGGTCAGGGTGATCAGCGCGACGTCGGGATCGCCGAGGATCGCGAGCGAAGCCACCGAGCCGCCGAACATGCCGAGCTCGAAGCCGAGGTCCTCCGCGATGCGGATCGATATCGCGTCATAGACCGAGCCCGGATGGATGCAGGAAGCTCCCGCCAGGATCGCACGCAGTTTCTCTCGGCGTTGACGGAAGGTCATCGGCACCTCTTGAGGGCTCTCCGCCTTCCGGGATGGTGCGCCGGCACCAGACCCGGAATCTCGAGATGGGTTCGCCTCGTCGAGGCGCCCCGGAATGACGGACTACGCAAACTCCAGGATCAGCGCATCGACCGCGAGCGTCGCGCCGGGAGCGGCGTGGACCTTCTTCACCGTTCCGTCGCGCTCGGCGCGCAGCACGTTCTGCATCTTCATGGCCTCGATGACCGCAAGCGTCTCGCCGGCCTTGACCTCCTGGCCCTCGGTCACGGCAATCGACACCACGAGGCCCGGCATCGGGCAAAGCAGCTTCTTGCCGCTGTCGGAGGCGGATACGACCGGCATCAGCCGGGCGGAGGTCGCCTCGGCTTCGGTGAAGACATAGACCGGCACCTCAAAACCCTGATGCGCGAGGCGGAAGCCGTTGGCGACCGGACGCACCTGCACGGCCACGACCTGGCCATCGATCGTGCCCTGCCAGACCGGCTCGCCCGGCTTCCACGGCGACAGCAGCAGATGCGGCGCACCAACGGCGCCGGCCGCATCGACGAAGCGCACCGCGATGGCGCCGTCCTCGCGCGCCACGTCGAGCGCGACCTCCTCGCGGTCGAGCCACACCGCGCGGCGACGTTCGCGCTGCACCAGCCGCCCGTTCATCTGGCCGGAGATCTGCCGCTTGCGCTCGCCGAGCACATGGTCGATCGCCGCCCCCACCGCGGCGAGCCGGCGCGCCACCTCGCCTTCCGGCTGCCGCGCCGAAAACCCGTTCGGGAATTCCTCGGCAATGAAACCGGTCGAAAGCCGGCCCTCGCGCCAGCGCGGATGATGCATCAGCGCGGCGAGGAACGGAATGTTGTGGCGGATACCATCGACATAGAACGCATCGAGCGCGGTCGATTGCACCTCGATCGCCGCCGCGCGCGAGGGCGCGTGCGTCACGAGCTTGGCGATCATCGGGTCGTAGAAGATCGGGATTTCACCGCCCTCCTGCACGCCGGTGTCGTTGCGGATCGTGATGCCGTCCTGGCTCGCCTCGGCCGGCGGGCGGTATTTGACCAGCCGTCCGACCGAGGGCAGGAAGTTGCGGAACGGGTCCTCGGCATAGACGCGCGATTCCACCGCCCAGCCGGTCAGGGTGACGTCCTTCTGCGCGAGGCTGAGCTTTTCGCCGGCGGCGACGCGGATCATCTGCTCGACGAGGTCGATGCCGGTGACGAGTTCGGTCACGGGATGCTCGACCTGAAGACGCGTGTTCATCTCCAGGAAGTAGAAGCTCTTGTCCTGGGCCGCGACGAACTCGACCGTGCCGGCGGAGTCGTAGTTCACCGCCTTCGCCAGCGCCACCGCCTGCTCGCCCATCTTGCGGCGCGTGGTCTCGTCGAGCAGCGGCGACGGCGCCTCCTCGATCACCTTCTGATTGCGGCGCTGGATCGAGCATTCGCGCTCGCCGAGATAGATGACGTTGCCGTGCTTGTCGCCCAGCACCTGGATCTCGATGTGGCGGGGATCGACGATGAACTTCTCGATGAACACCCGATCGTCGCCGAACGAGGACTTCGCCTCGGCCTTCGCCAGGTTGAAGCCTTCGGCGACCTCGGCCTTGGAGTGCGCGATCCGCATGCCCTTGCCGCCGCCGCCGGCGGAGGCCTTGATCATCACGGGATAGCCGATCTCGTCGGCGATCTTCACCGCATGCCTGTCGTCCTCGATGACGCCGAGATGCCCCGGCACGGTCGACACCTTTGCTTTTGCGGCGGCCTTCTTGGATTCGATCTTGTCGCCCATCGCCGCGATCGCATCGGGATTGGGACCGATGAACACGACGCCGGCCTTTTGCAGCGCGCGCGGAAACGCCTCGCGCTCAGACAGGAAGCCGTAGCCGGGATGCACGGCCTCCGCGCCGGTCTTCTTGCAGGCCTCGACGATCCGCTCGATCAGGAGATAGCTTTCGGCCGCCGCCGGCGGTCCGATCAGCACGGCCTCGTCAGCCATCTCGACATGCAGCGCGTCGCGGTCGGCCTCCGAATAGACGGCAACCGTCTTGATCCCCATGCGGCGGGCGGTCTTGATGACGCGACAAGCGATCTCGCCGCGATTTGCGATCAGGATTTTCTTGAACATGCGTTTGTTTGCAGGACCTTGGGCGGGAGCAATCTGGCACGGCGCAACAGCCGCAACAATTCTGTCGTACAGCAAAACGCGACCGAGGCAACCGTCCTGGCCCGCCCCGGCCGCCGATCCGCCGCTCTAGTGGAGTGGATTTGACATTCGCCACCCGCCCAGCCGCGAATCCCGAAAGCGAATGTCAAATCCAAAACTCCACTAGAATCTTATATTTGCTAGTGGTCCTTTGACGCCAACATTCGCAAAAGTGCCTGCCACAAAAGGGATGCGAATGTTGGCGTCGGACCACCAGAGATACGATCAGCCGGAATAGGTCTGGAATCGCCCGCGGGCGTAGGCATGCGAGACCGCCTTCATGAGGTCGGTGACCTCGGATTCCAGATATTGATTGGCAATGATGAGCGCCCGGATGGTGGCCCGCATGTCACCGTCGCAGGCGGCGAGCGCCTGATCGACTGCCGTCTCCAGCTCATCATCCTCTGCTGGGGCCGGCTGCGAAGTCGACGACATGGCGGTATCCTGGTGGAGCGTTCTTGCAGAATGTTCTTCTTTTGTTCCTATCAAGTCAACTCGGCGCGCGCAAAAAAGAAACGGCCCTGACGCCTTGCGAAAGCGCCGGAGCCGTCTTGGGGGAAGGTCATTTCTCGTACGAACGGCAAGCCAATGCGGGAGACGACAATTCGTTCCCGACGAGCCGTCGCGGACGTGAACCGCGGAGCCGGTTCTCAGAACACGTAGCGGTAGATCACGAAATCCACGGCCCCGACCACCAGCGCGCCGGCGACGACGAGCCCGCCGATGAAAATTGCGAAGTCGCGCTTGGTGAAGCCTTCAAGCATCTGGCCTCCGAGGTCCCGCGAAACGCTGAACCAGCCGACAGGTTCCAGTATACCTGCCCGAATACATCGCGGAACCGCGCTGATCGACCGCTGTTCTCGACACAGGGTCGCCAATGCCGGATTGAGGGCCACAACAAGGGCACGGACGGTGCGTATCGCAATTCGAGCAGGCCGCGCGCTCGATGCGGCGAACTTCTTCCTCGCCGACGTGCGCGATGGCCTCGGGCCCTATCTCGCGATCTACCTTCTCACCGAGCAGCGATGGGACGAGGCGCGGATCGGCATGGTCATGTCGATCGCGACCATCGCCGGCATCCTCGCGCAGACGCCGGCCGGCGCCCTGGTCGACGCCACCAGGGCCAAGCGCGTCGTGATGGCCGCAGCCGCGCTGTTCATCGCGGTCGCGTCGCTGCTGCTGCCGCTCTTTCCAAGCTTCTGGCCCGTCGCGGTGTCGCAAGGCCTTGCGCACGCGGCCGGCGTCGTGCTGCCGCCAGCGATCGCCGCGATCTCGCTCGGCACCGTCGGCCACCGTCGCTTCACCGCGCGGATTGGCCGGAACGAGACCTTCAACCACGCGGGCAATGCCACCGCCGCGACGATCGCAGGCATCGCCGCCTACCAGTTCGGGCCCGAGGTCGTTTTCTATCTGCTCGCGGCAATGTCGGTCGCGAGCATCGCCAGCATCCTCGCGATCCCCGAGCAGGCGATCGATCATGAGCTCGCGCGCGGGCTCGACGAGGCCGGGCAAGGGCGCGAGCGGCCCTCCGGCCTTGGCGTTCTCCTGACCTGCCGGCCGCTGCTGATCTTTGCGCTGTGCGTGACGCTGTTTCATCTCTCCAACGCGGCGATGCTGCCCCTGGTCGGCCAGAAGCTTGCGCTGCAGGACAAGAACATCGGCACCAGCCTGATGTCGGCTTGCATCACCGCGGCCCAGATCGTGATGGTGCCGATGGCGATGCTGGTCGGCGCGAAGGCCGATCGCTGGGGTTACAAGCGGTTCTTTCTTCTCGCGCTTCTCATCCTTCCCGTTCGCGGCGCTCTCTATACCCTATCCGACGACAGGGCTTGGCTGGTCGGCGTGCAACTGCTCGACGGCATCGGCGCCGGCATTTTTGGCGCGATCTTCCCGGTGATCGTCGCCGATCTCATGCGCAATACCGGCCGCTTCAACGTCGCGCAGGGCGCGATCATCACCGCGCAAGGCATCGGCGCCGCGCTCTCGACGACTCTCGCCGGCGTGGTCGTGGTAAAGGCGGGCTACAGCGCCGCCTTCCTCACACTCGGGGCGGTAGCGGCCGTCGGCGGGATTGTCTGCGCCCTGGCACTGCCGGAGACCGGCGGCCCACCCGGCAAACGCAACGGCCGCCGGGGGCAGACAGCGGGGCTTGCGTCGGGTATCGCTGCGGAATGATCGCCGACCGGATTGTACGAGAGGACTGACGTGGCAACAGCCCCCCATGACAGCGTGATAGCCTGGGGCATCATCGCGCTTGCCACATCAGGCGTGATCATCCGCCCCTTTCGTCTCCCCGAGGCGATCTGGGCGGTCGCGGGTGCGCTCGCGCTGGTGCTGCTCGGGCTATTGCCCTGGGACGAGGCGGCGGCCGGCGTGCGCAAGGGCGTCGACGTCTATCTCTTCCTGATCGGCATGATGCTGATCGCGGAACTGGCGCGGCGCGAGGGCCTGTTCGACTATCTCGCCGCCCTCGCCGTCCGCCACGCGCGCGGCTCGCCGCAGCGGCTGTTCCTGCTGGTCTATCTGGTCGGCACGCTGGTCACCGTGTTCCTGTCGAACGATGCGACTGCGATCGTGCTGACGCCGGCGGTCTATGCGGCGACCCGCGCGGCCGGGGCCTCGCCCCTGCCCTATCTGTTCGTGTGTGCCTTCATCGCCAATGCGGCGAGCTTCGTGCTGCCGATCTCGAACCCGGCCAACCTCGTCGTGTTCGGCGCGCGCATGCCGCACCTCGTCGAATGGCTGCGCCAGTTCGCAGCTCCTTCCGCCGCCTCCATCATTGTTACCTACGTCGTGCTTCGCCTGACCCAGCGCCGCGCGCTGAACGAGGAGGAGATCGAGGCCGACGTCATCAAGCCGAAGCTGAGCCGCGAGGGCCGGTTCACCGCCTTCGGCATCGTCGCGATCGGCATCGTGCTGCTCGGCGCTTCCGCGCTCGACCTGCAACTGGGCCTGCCGACCTTCCTTTGCGGCGTGGTCACCGCGGCCGCAGTCCTCATCCTCAGCCGCCAGTCGCCCTGGCCTGTGCTGAAGGACATCTCCTGGGGCGTGCTGCCGTTGGTGGCCGGGCTGTTCGTGATGGTGGAAATGCTGATCAGGACCGGCGTGATCGGGCATGTGAGCGCGCTGCTGCACGAGTCGGTCGCGCAGTCGAGCACCCGGACCGCGTGGATGGTCGGGATCGCCATCTCCATCGCCGACAACATCGCCAACAACCTGCCGGTCGGGTTGCTCGCCGGCTCGGTCGCCGCCAGCGATCATTTGCCGCCTGCCGTGGTCGGTGCGATGCTGATCGGCGTCGATCTCGGCCCGAACCTTTCCGTCACCGGCTCGCTTGCGACCATCCTTTGGCTGGTGGCGCTGCGCCGTGAAGGCCTGCATGTCAGCGCCTGGCGCTTCTTCGCCCTTGGCCTTGTGGTCATGCCGCCGGCGCTGCTTGCGGCGCTTGCGGCCGCCATCCACTGACGTCCGTTCCGGCGGCGGAACCCCGTCGGCAGCAAAGCCGTTGTCCTCGCGCCCAGATCAGATAACGTGGCGGCACTTCCCTTGCATTTGCGACTTTCCGTGTTTTGTTTTTTTCCCGACCGATCGCTACAGGCGCGATGAACGATTCCACCGACCGATCGCTGCAGTTCATGGCCGGTGGCGGCAAGGTTGGCGCGCTCATGCGCGTGCACGACTGGTCCAGCTCCCCGCTTGGGCCTCCGAGTGGCTGGCCGCAATCGCTGCGATCGGTCGTCGGGCTGTTGCTGGAATCCCGATTTCCGATGTTCGTGGCCTGGGGCGAGGCGCTCGGCTTCCTCTACAACGACGCCTATGTCGAAATCCTCGGCGAGAAACATCCGAAGTCGCTCGGCGACCGCTTCCACGACATCTGGCACGAAATCTGGCCCGACATCAGCCCGCTGATCGCGTCCGCGATGGCGGGCGAAGCGACCTACCGTCAGGACCTGCCGCTGATCATGAACCGGCACGGCTTCGACGAGCAGACCTGGTTCACCTTCTCCTATTCGCCGGTGCGTGACGAACAGGGCAAGGTCGCCGGGATGTTCTGCGCGGTCGCCGAGACCACGGAAAAGGTGCTGGCCGAGGCGGCGCTGCGGGAAAGCGAGCAGCGCTTCCGCCTGATCGCCGACAGCGCCCCGGTGCCGATCTGGGTCACCAAGCTCGACCGCAACCGATCCTTCGCCAACCAGGCCTATCTCGACTTCCTCGGCCTGCCGTTCGAGCAAGCGATCAATTTCGACTGGCGCAAGGTGCTGCATCCCGACGACCTGCCGCGCATCCTGCAGGAACAGATCGCCGGCGAATCCTCCCTCAAACCCTTCGTGCTGGAAGCCCGCTATCGGCGCGCCGACGGCGAATGGCGCTGGATGCGATCGGAATCACAGCCACGCTGGGACGCCGCCGGCAAGCATATCGGCTTCATCGGCGTCGCCCACGACATCACGACCTCGAAGCGGGCCGAGATCGAATTGCGCCGGCTCAACGAGACGCTGGAGCAGCGCATCCGCCAACGCACCTCGCAGCTCCAGTCGAGCGAGGCGCAGCTCCGCGCCATCCTGGAGACCAGCCATCAGTATCAGGGGCTGCTCGGCCTCGACGGCGAGGTGCTCTACGTCAACAAGATCGCTCTTGTCGGGATCCGCGCCGCGGCGCGCGACGTCATCGGCCGCCCGTTCTGGGAGACGCCTTGGTTTACCGCAACTCCAGGCATGCCCGAGAACATCCGCGGCGCCTTTTTGAAGGCGCGCAACGGCAGCGAGGTCCGGCTCGAGGTGCGGTTGCGTCTGCCGGTTGGCGACCGCCATTTCGAATGCGTGATGCGGCCGGTGTTCGACCAGGACGGCAAGGTCTCCGGCGTGGTGCCGGAAGCGGTCGACGTCACCGAGCGCCGCCAGGCCGAGGAATTGCTGCGCCAGTCGCAGAAGATGGAGGCGGTCGGCCAGCTCACCGGCGGCGTCGCGCACGATTTCAACAACCTGCTGACGATCATCCGCTCGGCCACCGACTTCCTGCGCCGGCGCGAGCTCTCCGACGATCGGCGGCGCCGCTATGTCGATGCGATCGCCGAGACGGTGGAGCGCGCTTCCAAGCTGACCGCGCAGCTGCTCGCCTTTGCCCGGCGCCAGCCGCTCAAGCCGCAGGTGTTCAATGTCGGCAGCCAGGTGGAAACCGTCGCGCAGCTCATTCGCCCGCTGGTCGGCGGCCGGATCGCGATCGACGTCGCAGTCGATGGTCCCGAATATTTCGCGATCGCCGACGTCGCGCAGTTCGAGACGACCCTGGTGAACCTGGCAATCAACGCGCGCGACGCGATGGAAGGCGAAGGCCGCCTCACCTTCTCCGTCCGCAAGAGCGGCGCGATCCCCGTACTGCGCGGCCAGCCGGCACGCGCGGGGGATTTCGTTGCGATTTCCGTCACCGACACCGGCACCGGCATCCCAGCCGAGCATCTCGCGGCGATCTTCGAGCCCTTCTTCACGACCAAGGAGGTCGGCAAGGGCACCGGGCTTGGCCTGAGCCAGGCATTCGGCTTCGCCAAGCAGTCAGACGGCGATATCGAGGTTGCAAGCGAAGTTGGACGCGGCTCAACCTTCACGATCTACCTGCCGCGGGTCGCGATCGCGGAGAGCGGCGCGAACCTTGCCGCGGGCGCGAGCGAGCCCGCCAGCGCCGGGCGCGGCTACCGCATCCTGGTCGTCGAGGACAATGACGATGTGGGGCGTTTCTCGACCGAGCTGCTCGAGGATCTCGGCTATACGGTGCGCCGGGTCGCCGACGCCGATGCCGCGCTTGCGATCCTGGCCGAGAACGAATTCGACCTGGTGTTCTCCGACGTGATCATGCCCGGCATGGATGGCGTCGAGCTCGCCGGCATCATCCGCACGCGCTATCCCGGCCTGCCGGTGGTGCTCACCAGCGGGTACAGCAACGTGCTCGCGGAAAACGCCGACCGCGGCTTCGAACTGATCCAGAAGCCCTACTCGGTGGAGCAGCTGTCACGCATCCTGCGCAAGGCGATGTCGGAGCGTATCGCCGCTCGCTGATACGTCTGCTGCGCTCAGTCGTGCGCGACGACCCGCGGCTTCTCGCTCTTCTCCGCCGCACGCGGAGAGGACTTCAGCCGCTCCTGCACGGTAGGCAGCCGATCGGTGCCGCCGGCCGCTTTCCAGTCGTCGATCAGAACGACCAGTTCGCGCCGCATCGCGATCAGCCGCGTCGCGGATTCCGCGCAGTCCAGGCCTAGCTTGACCTGCTCGCGGACCGTGGCCTCGGCTTCGATCATGTCCGCACGCAAGGCACTCATCTTGCGCCGGATCTCATTAATTCTGTTGTCCATGGCTTGTTAGAACAAAAAGAGAACATAGAGTCAAGCCCCAGACCCTATTTGGAGGCGGATATGACCGATGTTCAAGAGCGATTACGTTCACAAATGACGCGCGCCCAGGCCGGAAAGCTGAAAAGGCTTAGCCGGGAAGCCTACCAGCCGCGCCAATTCGAGGAAAATCTGACCCAAGCCGAGGCGCTCCGGCGCATAGGCGCCCTGGAGGCGGAAATTGCGCTGGCGGACTCATTCTAGGGTCGCGCGCCTCACCCCTGCCTGCCGCCCGGATGGCGGCCGAGAGTTGCGCCCGCACCGGAAATCGGGAACCTAGGCTGGGCTCGCGCGAAGGACCGCTGTAACAAATCCGTCGCACGGCAGAACTAGACAGGCGGCGACCAGAATCCGCCATTTGCCATGCCTCGGGGGAATGCCATGCGCCGCGCCATCCTGTTGTTGTCCGCAAGCCTGTTCGCGCTCGGCGCTGCCCCCGCTTTCGCGCAGAACAACACGCCGCACAACCTGATCCTGTTCATTCCGGACGGCTTGCGCGGCCGCATCGTCACGCCTGCCACCGCACCCGCGATGGCCGCGCTGCGCGACCAGGGCGTTCACTTCAGGAATTCGCACTCGCTGTTTCCGACCTTCACCATGGCGAACGGATCGGCAATCGCGAGCGGCCACTATCTCGGCGACACCGGCACCTTCAGCAACACCATCTACACCGCGTTCAGCTCCGCGCCGGCGGGCGACACGGTGGTGCCCTTCATCGAGAACGACGCCGTGCTCGGCGATGTCGACGAGCATTTCGGCGGCGACTACCTCAATGAGGAAACCATCCTGAAGATGGCGCGCGGACAGGGATTCAGCACGGCGGCGATCGGCAAGGTCGGCCCGACCCTGATCTTCGATCACACCGACCGCGGCAAGAACACCATCGTGATCGACGACTCGACCGGCGCTAAGAGCGGCGTTCCGCTGTCCGACGAGATGAAGGACGCGCTGACCAAGGCCGGACTTGCGCTGGCGACGCCCTCGCGCGGCGACAACGGCAAGGCGGGCGACGCCAAGACGCCGGGCACCACGGTCGCCAATGTCGCACAGCAGGCCTATATGGCCGACGTCGCCACCAAGGTCGTGCTGCCGATGTTCAAGGCGCGCGCAAAACCGTTCGTGCTGGTGTTCTGGTCGCGCGACCCCGACGGCAGCCAGCACAACACGGGCGACAGCCTCAACACGGTCACGCCGGGGATCAACGGGCCGACCTCGATGGCCGGCATCAAGAACGCCGACGACAATTTGGCGCAACTGCGCAAGGCGCTCGACGACCTCGGGCTTGCCGCCACCACCAACATCGTCGTCACCTCCGACCACGGCTTCTCCACGATCTCCAAGGAGAGCAAGACGAGCCCGTCGGCCAAGCTAAGCTATGACGACACCCCGAAGGATTTCCTGCCCATGGGCTTCGTCGCGCTCGATCTCGCAAAGGCGCTCGATCTGCCGCTGTTTGATCCCAACGACAAGAACGCGCGCGTCGCCGAAGGCGCCCATCCGAAGGCGGGCAACGGCGTGCTCGGCAAGGATCCGGCCAAGCCCGATCTGGTCGTCGCCACCAATGGCGGCTCGGACCTGATCTACCTGCCGAACAAGGACAGGAAGCTTGCTGCGCGCACCATCAAGGCGCTGCTCGACCAGGATTATGTCAGCGGCCTCTTCGTCGACGACGCGCTCGGCCGCTTTCCGGGCACGCTGCCGATGTCGCAGATCGGCATGAAGGGCACGGCGGTGACGCCGACGCCCTCGATCGTCGTCAATTTCCGCTCCTATTCGTCGGGATGCGACGAGCCGACCAACTGCTCGGTCGAGATCGCCGACACGGTGCTGCGCCAGGGCCAGGGCATGCATGGCAGCTTCGGTCGCGGCGACACCTTGAACTTCACGGCCGCGATCGGCCCGGATTTCAAGTCGGGCTTTGTCGATCCCCTGCCCGTCAGCAATGCCGATGTCGGCGCGACCGCGGCGCGCATCCTCGGCCTGAAACAGAACGCCAAGGGCGAACTGATCGGACGCGTGATGACCGAAGCGATGCCGAATGGCGCGACGCCTAAGGCATTCGCCGGCTCGGTCAAGTCGGAGCCGGCCGCGAACGGGCTGCGCACCGTGCTCAACTTCCAGCGCGTCGGAGCCCAGCGCTATTTCGACGCCGCCGGCTTCCCCGGCCGCACCGTCGGGCTGGAGGCGGACGGCGGCAAGCAGAAGACGGCCGGGAAATAGCAGGGCGTTACATCTAGCGACTTCTGGCGGATTTCTTCTTCGGCACTTTCTTGCCCTTCTTGCGGGCCTTGGAAAGGCCGATCGCGATCGCCTGCTTGCGGCTCTTGACCTTGCCGGCCCTGCCACCACGGCCGCTCTTCGCGGTGCCCTTCTTGTAGCGGCGCATCTCGTTCTCTACGTCGCTGCCCGCGCTTCTCGAGTATTTGCGCTTTTTCGCCTTGCGCGCCATCGGATGTCTCCGTCCCAAAGACGGTAGAACCGCTGCGGATGCCGGATGGTTCCAGTCGGCACATGCGAGCCGGCTTGAGAACGCGCGTGCTCTGAAAAACAAAACGGCGGGCTAGTGTGGTGGTTCGGAAGTTCTCTTCATTTGTTCGGCGAGTTCGTCAAGAGAACTTCCGAACTAAAACCACACTAGAATCATAAATTTTGCGAGTGTCCTTTCGGACCCGAAGTTCGCAAAAGAGCCCGCCGCAAAATGATGCGAACTTCGTGTCCGGGACACTAGGCCCGCCGTCTGCAAGATCGTCCAGCCGATCCGAGGATCACAGCATGCCGATGTCGAGCACGGCAGGCAGTTGCGAAAGCGGAATGGCGGTCGCACCGACGATCGTTGCAACCATCGCCATCAGCGCGCGGTTGCTGCGCCGCTTGCCGCGCATCTGTCTGGCGATCCATTCCAGCACTTCGGTGTCGACATTGGCGCCCCTGGTCGGCGCCCAGCTCTCGATCGCGGTGTCCGGCGACAGTGCGACCGTACGCGGCGGCACCGGCAGGCCGGACTCGGAGGCGGCATGATGGGCGATCGCCTTCGCGAGCAGGTCGTCGAAACGGCCGCCATCGGAGCGCTCGGCCGCGGCCTCGTTGATCTCGAACAGCGCGTTGGCCTCTTCACGGCTCACCGGCTGGTGCTCGACCGCGGGCGCGGTGAGGATGCGGACGCACCAGGCCGCATCGTCGGCATCGAGCGACCGGGAAAAATGCACGCGGCCCCTGGTGGTCGGGCCTTCGCCGGTGATCACGCCATCGCGCACGACGGTGAGCGCGCGGGCGGCGGTCTGGCGGCAGGATGGTTCAAGGACGCTGGTCAGTTCGGCACGCACAGGGGCAGACATAGTCACACTTCTCGGTTTCTTGCTTGGCCAGCATTTTCATGCGGGCGTAAACGAGTGGTTAATGATTCGAAACCGTGATTGCTAGATTTCGACATGGTTGCCGATTGGTCGCGGCTGGTTCTGGTTCGGTTCGAGAGCGGCGGTGATGGGCAGCACAAAAGGCGATATCGGGGCAATCGGGGTTTTTACGGCGATTGTGGTTTTTCGCCGCGGGGCAACCGATCAAAAGAAGTTGCCAGGGGTTCCACGGATCGGAGAATGATCTACCCTTCTGCGCGCAAGCCGTTCACATGGCCGCCCTCGCCCATTATACTGGCAAAGGCAAATTTCCCTGCAACTAGAATGACATGAGGTCACCAAATGGCACTTCAGATAGGCGCTGTCGCCCCCGATTTCGAGGCTGAAACCACCGAGGGCAAGATCAAGTTCCATGACTGGATCGGCAATGGCTGGGCCATGCTGTTCTCGCATCCCAAGGATTTCACGCCGGTCTGCACCACCGAGCTCGGCGCGCTCGCCAGGCTGAAGCCCGAGTTCGACAAGCGCGGCGTCAAGCTGATGGGGCTCTCGGTCGATCCCGTCGACCGCCATTCGAAATGGGCCGAGGACATCAAGGAGACGCAAGGCGCCGCGCCGAACTATCCGATGATCGGCGATACTGACTACAACGTGTCGAAGCTCTACGACATGCTGCCGGCCTCCACCTCGGGCGATCCCCTCACCCGCACACCGGCTGATAACCAGACCGTCCGCAACGTCTTCGTCATCGGACCCGACAAGAAGATCAAGCTGGTGATGGTCTATCCCATGACCACCGGCCGCAACTTCCAGGAAATTCTGCGCTCGATCGATTCCCTGCAGATGACGGCCAAGCATCGGGTTGCCACGCCCGCCGACTGGAAACAGGGCGAGGACGTGATCATCGCGGGCTCGGTTTCCGACGACGAGGCCAAGACGATCTACCCGCAGGGCTGGAAAGCGCCGAAACCCTACATCCGCATCGTGCCTCAGCCGAAGTAACGGCGCGGAGGCTCTCCGAACCGGCTGCGCTTGCGGTGCGAGCCGGTTCGCAACAAGGCGGCGGTCGAGGCGACCGCCGCCACCGGCGCCCCCCACGCGATGTCGGCGCTCGCAGCCGCCCGGTTCCATTGCTTCAGCAACGCCAGCGCCGTCAGACCGACCAGCGTCGATAGATGACCGGTCTGACGGCGAGCGCGCCCGCGCCGTTCTTCACAAGACCTGCTAGCGAGCCATGCGGACGGTTTCGCGCGGCCTGGCCGCGCACCGTGAAACTCAAGCCGGGCGCGTTCGTAATCTATCAGGGAGTCTTTTGCGACAGGCCGCCGCCAAGCCGCGGTAGCGGGTTAATGGTCGGCTCTTGATTAGAACGAAGTGGGCGCAGCAAGCCGTTGAAACCGCTCCGACAAGCATGACGTTTTCGAATTCTGTCATCGTCTGGTTCCGTGATGATCTGCGGCTTTCCGATCATCCGGCGCTCAACGCGGCGGTCGCCACCGGCTTGCCTGTGATCTGCCTTTACGTGCTTGACGAGGAAAGCGCGGCGTTGAGGCCACCCGCGGCCAGGCCGCTCGGCGGCGCCGCACGCTGGTGGCTTGCGCAGTCGCTGCGCTGCCTGCAGCAAAACCTCGGCAAGGCTGGTGGCCGGCTCATCCTGCGCAAGGGCCCGGCGGCGCAGATCATCGGCGCGCTCGCGCACGAAACCGAGGCTCGATCGGTATTCTGGAATGAAATCGCGCAGGCGCCGCATCAGGCCGTTGCCAGGGAGGTTGAAGCCGCGCTCGCAACGATCAGCGTCCGCTCGCAAAGCTTTGCCGGCGATTTGCTGATCCCACCCGCTGAAGCGAGAAACAAGGACGGGCGCGGCCCACGCGTGTTCACGCCGTTCTGGCGGCGGGTCCTGGCGGCCGGCGATCCGCCGAAGCCTCTGCCAGCACCGCGCTCGCTGCGGCCGGCCGGCACGTCCCCAAGTGAAACGATCGAAGCCTGGGGCCTTGAGCCGCAGCAGCCCGACTGGGCCACTGGCCTGCGCGAGACGTGGACGGCCGGAGAGGACGCGGCGCAGGACCGCCTCAAGGCGTTTCTCGACCACGCGGCGGGATACGCCAGCGCGCGCGACCGGCCGGACCGGCCGGCCACCTCGAGGCTGTCGCCACATCTGCGCTTCGGCGAGATCAGCCCGCGGCAGGTGTGGCATGCCGCGCACTTTGCCGCGGCCGAGCGGCCTCGCCTCGCCCCGGATGTCGACAAATTCCTGAGCGAACTCGGCTGGCGCGAGTTCTGCCGGCACCTGCTGTTCGATGTGCCCGACCTTGCCACGCGCAACCTGCAGCCGGCCTTCGACGCCTTTCCGTGGCGCCAGGATGCGCGCGCGCTGCGCGCCTGGCAGCGTGGCCAGACCGGCTATCCCATCGTCGACGCAGGGATGCGCGAACTCTGGCATACCGGCGTCATGCACAACCGCGTGCGCATGGTGGTGGCGTCGTTCCTGGTCAAGCATCTCCTGATCGACTGGCGGCTCGGCGAAGCATGGTTCTGGGACACGCTGGTCGACGCCGATGCCGGCAGCAATCCCGCCAACTGGCAGTGGGTCGCCGGCTGCGGCGCCGATGCCGCGCCCTATTTCCGCGTCTTCAACCCGGTGCTGCAGGGCGAGAAGTTCGATCCCGATGGCGCCTATGTCAGCTGCTTCGTGCCGGAGCTTGCAAAGCTGCCGGACAAGCTGATCCATCAGCCATGGCGCGCGACTCCGCTGGAGCTTGCGAGCGCCGGCGTCATTCTTGGCAAGACCTATCCGGAGCCGATCATCGATCACAGGCTGGGCCGCGAGCGCGCGCTCGCCGCCTACGCCGCCACACGCCACGGCTAGAACGTGTTCGGTTCGTTTTCTTCACGCGAACCGGTATCCAGTTCGCTCGAAAACGCTCTAGGCGCGCCGGTTCACCAGCAGCACGGCGGCGGCGCAGGCGGCCATGCCGGCGATCGCGATCGCATCCAGCTGCTCGCCGAACAGGGCGTAGGCCATGATCGAGGTCACGGCCGGCACCAGGTAGAACAGGCTCGCCACCGAGGTCGCGGCCGAATGCCGGATCAGCCAGTACAGCAGGCCGATCGAGCCGATCGACAGCACCACCGCAAGCCATGCCACCGCGAGCACGAATTCCTGCGTCCAGTGCACCTCATTGTTCTCGAACAGCAGCGCGCCGATGGCGAAGAAGATCATGACCGCGATGTACTGGACGAGATTGCCGGAGCGCCAGTCGATGCCGCCGCAATAGCGCTTCTGATAGAGCGTGCCGAGTGTGATGCTGATCAGCGATACGGCGGAGGCAAGCCAGCCCCAGCCGGCATCGCCCGTGAGCGGACGGTTGTGCATGATCAGCACGACGCCGCCGAGCCCGAGCAACAGTCCGACCCATTGTATCGCGGTGACGCGCTCGCCCAGCCAGCGATTGGCAAGCGTCGAGGTCAGGACCGGCTGCAGGCCGGGCATCAGGGCGGAGAGACCGGCCGGGATCGAATGCGCGATCGCAACCGCGGTGCCGCCGAGATAGAAGCCGTGCACCAGCAGGCTCGCGACGACGCTGTGGAAGATGCCGCTGCGGCCGGGCCATTTCGGCCGCGCGATGACGACAATGATTCCCATCAAGATCACCACCAGCACCATGCGGATGGTGAGGTAGGTCAGCGGCTGCGCGCCATGAATTGCGTATTTGGTGCCGATGAAGCCGGTGCTCCAGAGCAGAACGAAAACCGCCGGCGCCGCGCGCGCGGCAAGCTTGTCAAAGTCGTGTTTCATTTGCGGGCTTACCTGCCTGATCATATGCTGGGCCGCAAGGCCGATCCCGGCAGGGGTCGCCGTCCGATATCACATAGCGAAAAGCTCAAGAGAACGAGGAATTCCATGGACGTTCGTGCCGCCGTCGCGGTTGCCGCAGGCCAACCGCTGGAGATCACCACCGTCAGGCTCGAGGGCCCGCGCGAGGGAGAGGTGATGGTGGAGATCAAGGCGACCGGGGTCTGCCATACCGACGAGTTCACCCTTTCGGGCGCCGATCCGGAAGGCCTGTTCCCGGCGATCCTGGGCCATGAGGGCGCAGGGATCGTGGTCGATGTCGGCCGCGGCGTCACCAGCGTGAAGAAGGGCGACCATGTGATCCCGCTCTACACGCCGGAATGCCGGCAGTGCCCCTCCTGCCTGTCGCGCAAGACCAACCTGTGCACCGCGATCCGCGCCACGCAGGGCCAGGGCCTGATGCCTGATGGCACCTCGCGCTTCTCCATCGGCGGCAAGCCTGTTCACCACTACATGGGCACCTCGACCTTCGCCAACTTCACCGTGCTGCCGGAGATCGCGGTCGCGAAAATCCGCGAGGACGCCCCCTTCGACAAGGTCTGCTACATCGGCTGCGGCGTCACCACCGGCATCGGCGCCGTCATCAACACCGCCAAGGTCGAGCAAGGCGCCAAAGCCATCGTGTTCGGGCTCGGCGGCATCGGGCTCAATGTGCTCCAGGGCCTGCGGCTCGCCGGCGCCGACATGATCATCGGCGTCGACATCAACAACGATCGCAAGGCCTGGGGCGAGCGCTTCGGCATGACGCATTTCGTCAATCCGAAGGAGCTCGGCAAGGACCTCGTGCCGCATCTCGTCGACATGACGAAATCAGGCGCCGACCAGATCGGCGGCGCCGATTACACCTTCGATTGCACGGGCAACGTCATGGTGATGCGGCAGGCGCTGGAAGCCTGTCATCGCGGCTGGGGCCAGTCGATCGTGATCGGCGTCGCGCCGGCCGGCGCGGAAATCTCAACGCGCCCCTTCCAGCTCGTCACCGGGCGGGTGTGGAAAGGCACCGCGTTCGGCGGCGCCAGGGGCCGCACCGACGTGCCGAAGATCGTCGACTGGTACATGCAGGGCAAGATCCAGATCGATCCCATGATCACGCATGTGATGCCGCTTGCCGAGATCAACAACGCCTTCGACCTGATGAAGCGCGGCGAGTCGATCCGAGGCGTCGTGATGTTCTAGAAGTCCTTTTGGACGGCGATAGCGTCGCTTCAGCTTGCTGATCGAAGATGGCCGGCAGACGCCTCGCGTTTGCCGGAGATCACCACTCTTCCGGACATGGATCGACGATCTTCCAGAGATCCAGGCCGTTCTTGATCTTCTTCATCTCGGTGGTGAGCCCGCCATTGCGGCGGATCCACTCCTTCACCGTGTCGGGGTAATAGGACATCAGGTCGGAGGTGCCTTCGACGCTGGTGACCTTGATGCCGAAGGTGAAGGCCTTGTCGTAATAGGCCTGGTGGAAGCCGATGCTCGCCTTCGGCGTGACGCAGATCTTGTTCATCGGCACGATGCCGAACACCAGCGTGCAGGCCGAATTGCAGATGCCGTCGATGATCACGCGCTCGCCGCGTTCGCGGATGCGCTTGTACTTGGCCTTGTATTCCTCGACATAGCCGCCATGGTCGCGCGTGATGTGCAGCTCGGCGCGGGCCGGCGCCAAGCCAAGGAAAAGGCACAACAGGGCGAGGGACGTGATGCGCATCGTCGGATCGGATAACGGTCCTGGAACACGAAAAAGGCGGATCCCGGGCGGGACCAGAGCGAAAGACTCTGGCGGGACTGTGTTGGGAATTCGTTAAGCATGCCCAAAACGGCAAAATTTGTCACCTGTGGCTGAAATTCCGCAGCTTTTTCGGCCATTTCGCGGTAAAGGGAGCCGGATTGGCCGGTTTCGGGCCGGCAGGGACATGGGTTGCGGAGAATCGAAATGATGACAGTGAGGGTTCTTGCCGCTGCTGCGATGCTGGCGGCTTCGCTTGCGCCGAGCCTAGCCGACGAGGCGCCCCACCACCGTCATCGCCACCACCATTACCACGCCCATCACTGGGGGCTGCCCTACCCGATCAGCTATCTCCACAATTACGGTCCCGGCGTGGTGCCCGGCACCTTCGCCTATTATGACGGCCCCTCGTCCAACCTCTGCTTCCAGGGCGCGGCCGCCTATATCGGCCAGGACGGCCGACGCCACCCCTGCTTCTAGAACCGAGCTTCTAGAACTGACCAGCCAACTCTGATATCCGAACGGCCACGCGCTCGTAGCTCAGCTGGATAGAGCATCGGATTTCGATTCCGAGGGTCGGGAGTTCGAATCTCTCCGAGCGCGCCATTTCGGTACAGAACTGGGCACGCCAAAACCTGCCGTTTTTGCGCTTGAAGCCGCGACCAGCGTGCGCAGGAGCGCGCTTTTCGAACCCATGATGCGCAGTTCTTTCTGATCGACTTCGACCCGTTGGGCGAGCGCGCGAAGGTGGTCGCGGCGGTAGCCGCCGCCATCGGTCCGCATCCGCTTGCGGGCTGTCCTGGCAAACGTCTTTAGCGCCTGCGGTGTGATAGCTTGTCCGGCCCGTTCGATCGCATCCTCGGCCCGCTCCGCGTCAAGGCGGGCCTGATCGCGCGTGGCCTTCAGCTCGGCGATCCGATCCCCGCTTGAGTTTGGCGTCTGCCTCGGCCGCTCGCTTGCGCAATTCGGCGATGTGCGACTTTCGCCGTTCCGCTCGCTCAGTGCGGCGGTCGAGTACGTGCGACAAAAGTTGCTCAAGACGCTTGGGCTGCAACAAACGCTGCTCGATGTACTCCGCGATCAGATTGTCGAGTTTTTCCATGGGGACGGTGCGACCCGGACAACCGGCCGATGTGGGTCGTCCGGGTCAGCACCTTATGGACGGCATCGACACCCCAGCGTCCGCCGTCGCGGGTGCGAATTCCTGATGCATCGAGGTGCGTGGCTATAAACTTGACGCCCATCGGCCCCGAGCTTCCGCTGCCCTCGCGCGCCAGGCCGAAGATCAGGCGCACGGTCTCGGCCTGGACGGGAGCTGACATGACAATGTCGACGGGAATGACCCGTTTCCGACGCTCCTAGGCCGCACGACCCTTGATAGGCGTACTGGCCGAACGGCTTTCCGTATGGTTTGATCCGCTGGGATGGCCTCCACGCTGGATGATTGGATGAGGCGACGGGAGTTCATACTTTCTGTGGGTAGCGTTGCTGTGGTCTTAACCTCAGCGGCTCATAGCCAGCAGTCGGAAAAGCTACCGATCGTCGGCTTCCTCGTGGCAGGAACACAAGCTTCTCATGGCGCATGGGTAGCGGCATTCGCGCAGCGACTGTCCGAGCTTGGCTGGACAGATGGACGCAATATCAAGATCGAGTATCGCTGGGCGGCAGGCGACGTTCGACAAACCACCGAATTCGCTGCTGAGCTCGTGCATCAAAAGGTTGACGTGATCGTTACGTCGGCATACGGCGTTGTGGCCGCAAAACAGGCCACGTCTACCATTCCAATTGTATTCGCCGCCTATGGCGATGCAGTCGCCAACGGAATCGTCGGAAGCTTGGCCCGGCCTGGTGGAAATGTGACAGGACTTTCCATTCAGCCCAGTGAACTCAGCAGCAAACGTCTTGAATTGTTACGGGAAATTATTCCCAATGTCGGCCGTGTCGCTGCACTGGTAAACACCAATTACTCAGGTGTTACGCAAGAGATGATTGGCATTCGAACGGCATCCGCCAAATTGAACTTAGAAGCGAGCATACTGGAGGTCCAAACAGCCGACGGTATTGAAGCAGCGATGGCAGCAGTCTCGGGCCAAACTGACGCGCTTTATGTGTGGAGTGAGCCCCTCACAAATGCCAATAAATCAAAAATCATCAAAGCAGCTACCGCCGCAAAGATCCCAACAATCTTTGGTTTTAGAGAATTCGTGGACGCAGGCGGTCTGATTTCGTACGGACCAAACTTCATCGACCTTTTCAGACGTGCTGCAGAGTTTACCGATAAGATTTTGCGTGGAGCGACGCCGGCTGACATGCCTATTCAGCAGCCGGTAAAGTTCGACCTCATCATCAACCTCAAAGCAGCTAAAGCTCTCGGCTTGAGTATTTCAGAAACCATTCTTACCCGTGCAGACGAGGTGATCGAATAAGGAGCAGTTCGCCCTTTGGCCCATCCCGTCACTTTGTGTGTCGGGTACAAACGGCCGTTATCGAAGCAAGAGCGGACGACCTCCGAGGGATTGAGTGAGAAATCGTAGGCTCTCGCGGATTTGCGAATTGGAACGTATGGCAGACTGCCTTCGCCCACGTGGTCGAGCGACCCTCAACGTGGTTCGGCATTCGCGGGCGCGGGCGCGAACAGGTTGCTCGACGCGGCTTCCTGAATGATCACCGCCGCGTCTTCCGGCAGCATGAACCCGCGCGCCACGAGGTCCTGCGCGGCAATCCGGATCCGGTTCACGTAATTATCGCGGCCGTGATAGCGCTCCTCGATCGATGGGCGGGCGTCGCCGCTGCGTTCTCGTTCCGCCTTCGTCGCCGCGAATGGCGAGAAGGATCCGACCAGCATGCAGGTGAACGTCTGCGGTTGGTTCTGCCCGCCGTTGGTGCCGGTCGGCACCGCGAGATCCGGCAGCCGCACGCCGCCGAGCGCGTTGCCGTCCTGATCGCGCTTCGGCACCTGGATCACGGCGGCGGAAAGCCGGGTCGGGGCACGCAGCGCGGGTGGCTCGCCGCTCGCAGGCTCGAGTGGCATCAGTTCGCTCGCGGGCGGCTCGGCGTTGCGACCGACCCATGAATCAAGGTGCAACAGCAGGGCTCGCGACAGCGGGGCCCAATCGATACGGCCGGGCGGCAACGTGCAGGTCGGCGCCTTGGGAACGATCACATGCGACCCACCGGCAATGTCGTACATCCGCACATTGGCAGGCAGCGGCTGATCCGCGGTTCCGGACGCGCCCGTGCGACCGAGCGAAGCCCGTAGCGAATAGTAATCCGTGGTCGAGGTGACCAGCAGCATCTTCGGCGGGACCTCGCGGCGCGCCTCGACCTTGGCCGTGATCTCACCGATCGTGAGCGGCCCGTCATTCACCCCGGGAAAGTCCGGATTGGCGAAGGTGGGAGCATCGGCGCCGCTCGAATTCGGCCCAAGGCCCATCTGCAGGATCGGCAGAAGGCCCGCGGCCGAGACGAACACATGCATCCCATCGAATGCGCGCCGGTTGCCCACCATGTTGAAGCCGTTCAGCAGAAAGGACTTCAGGAACCGTCCATCCTGGGACCTGCCGCTCGCGAGCACGCGATTGATCGCGCCGTTGAGCGGGTTGGGCGATCCGGCGCTGTCGGTGGCCGCGTGCGCGAGGAAGTCCGCGGCGTCGCGCACGATCGCAAAGCCCACCCCCTCGACGTAGTGTGTCTTGCCGTCGCCGTCGGCGAACGAAGGCAGATCCGCGCCCTGTCCGAGCTCCCAATAAACCTCCGCGACCGTGAAGCCGTGATCCTGGAGAAAGCCCGTGCCCTGCTCCAATGTGCCGGAGAGGAAGGGTATATCGCGCGGCGAGTTATAGAGCATCTCCGCGTTGGCGAGGCCACGGTTGGGCACGTCCACCAGCAATGCGCCGTTGCCGGCGCGAGGAGCGGCCGGCATCACGAGAACGATCTTCGCCGAGTAGTCGACGCGCCCGCGTTCATTGCGCGCTGCCTTGTCGATCCCCGGAATGGCTTCTTGCGGCGCAAGGTCGCCGTGGATCTTGCCCTGCCAGATCACATAGTCGCCGGCGCGAAATGTGCCGAAAGGCTGCTTCGACGTGAACTCGATCCGCGTGACTTCCGCGCTCGCGGGCCGCGCCATGGCGATAAGGCCGAGCAGGCAGAACAGAAACACCACCATGGGCCCATGTGGGCGGTACGGCATTGGAATCCTCCCAGCGTGGCGGCGATGGTTTTCGATGTCGCCGCAGCACTGCGACGCCCACGTCACGGCATCATCGACGTCGAGGTCCGTCGAGAGGCCTACCCGACCGCTAACGACGCCGAGCGCCGGGTTGAAGACATCCTGCGACCTGCCGCCGGAGGCAGCGACATGCCCACCCCCAATCATGTTGGGGATGGTCTGGATCGCGGATGTCGTAACGGAGGTATTTATCGTGCGGCTCCGGCTTGTCTGGGTCAGCGTCGAAGGCAGTGAATTTTATTAGACCGATCGTCTAGTTCCGGGCAAAGCCTCATTCACTGAGGAGCTTGAAAAAACCTTTCGAGAAGGAGTGAAGCGGCTCGGAACGGCGCTCGAGTTTGGCGCGAAGGACCGCGCCCTCCCAGCCGATCCAGAAGAATTCGGCAAGCCAGTCGCAATCGTGGCTGGAAGAGATCACACCTGTCGTTTGAGCACCTCTCAAGCACTTGGCTGTGCGCTGCTGCCAGTCGATGAACACATCGAATAGTTGCTGGCGAAAAGATTGCGGAAGTGCGCCCATCTCCTGGCCAAGATTGCCTACCAAACAGCCTCGCGTATAACGGAAGCGCTTCATGGCAGACGCAGCATCGTCGGTAAAACCCCTAAGCCTTTCGAGTGGGGGGTGCTGCTCGCTCAGGAAGAAGCTGTCGAGCTTCCGCGAAAAATAGGTAGCGTAGCTGTCGATCAGTGCCGCTCCAAATGCTTCTTTGCTCGGAAAGTAGTGGTAGAACGATCCCTTCGGCACGTCGACGCTACGCAAGACTTCCTCGATCCCCGTCGCGGAATAGCCCTTCTCCGTCAGCATTACGACACCTGCACGGACTAGCGCGTCACGGGTCGCACTATAGCCCGCAAGTTCCTTAGGCGGTCGCCCGCGGCGGCGGACAGGCAGTGTCTTGCTCATGCGGATTATGATAGACCGAACGTCTAGGAGAGCAAGCCACCAAGTAACTGGCCTGTTTGGATTGACCTGCTCCCTGAAGCCGCCCCGAAGACCTTCTCACTCCATCCAATAGTCGATGTCGGTCTGATTGGCATTGACGCCGGCCTTCGGCTCGGACGGGCCATGGCTACTAATGATGCCACGAATTCTGGCGAGGCTACCTGTGCCTCCAGTAATGACGCCCGACGTCATGTTTGTAAGCTTCCCGTCTCCGCTGCTTTGGGCGACCAGAGATGTCCTGACAAAAAACTTGTCCCCATTCTCTAGTATCCAGACGTTGTAGATGATGGCCGGACCATTATTGTCGATGTAGTCCGACATGCCGCGCGTCCACTGCTCTTTCAGCTTCGACCCATTGATTGTGGGGGCATCGTTCCCATAGGTCCGCCGAATTTCAAAGAGCCGAGCTTGATGTCCCGGAATATCGCCAACATCGATTACATGTTGTTGGGTGTATGTCGTCTGAGTTGCCGGGGTATTATAGCTGACATGTTGCTTTTGTTGGGCCATGGCCACCGGAGCGGTCAGAGCCATTCCGATAGCAATCGTCATTCCAAGCGCGATATTGCGAACCATGTGTGACCTCTGATGTTGGAAACCCCGCCAACCGTGAAGGGATCGGCGGACGTTGTTTGTTGAGGATGCCCCCTGATCAACCGGTCAGGCGGTCGGCGCTCGGCAGCGACCGAGCCCATCAAGGAATGCAGTCTGATATCACCGCGGTTTTCTGAGGTAGCCATAAATTAGACCGATCGTCTATTCCTCGCTTTTGGCTGCGAGCGATTTCGCTAATCACTCTTTTTTGACAACGCTTGATGTGACCGTTGTCGGGACACGCTTCCTACTACGGCTTCGGGGTGCCGCAGTTGTAGCCGAGCCGCCTAAGCGCAAACCGCAAGAGCCGGCCGTCACCGCTACGTCGACCAGACTCGCAGGGGCCGGACCATGCTTCGAAATTAGGAAGATTTCCGCCAGCAAGGCTGTAGCGTGAAATCGCAGGCCATCGCAGATTCACCGGTTGGATAGCAACGAAGGCCTCTGCATCATAGCGCCACGGCGAAGCAATAGTGCCCATCTTCATCGGCCGTGGCGCGCCATGTTCGCCAGGGCGCTCTCCGGCCGAGCGGGAACATCAGGTCCTGCACGGCGGCACAACGCGCAAGCCGCTTCCGTCAATCAAGTGGCAGGCCGTGCATCTTGAGAAACGACAGCTTGTCCCAGTAACCGCGCTGGAAGACGATGCGATCGTCCTTCACCGTGAAGAAGCCGCAGCCTCGGAGCCCCATTGGTCTCTCCATTCGAGAATGGCGACATCGCCCGCTTCGTGAATGACTTCGGGAATGCAGGTCATGTCCGCAGTCTCGAACTCGCGCCGGAACATCTCGCGGATCGCGGCCTTGCCCGCAATCGGCTCTTGAACGACCTGATGGTTTATCGCGTCCTCGTGGTATAGTTCGGCCAGCCTGTCGGCCTCACCGGAGTTAAACCGGCGCACCCATTCTTCTACGACTTGGCGTGGTGTCATCGGCTACGGCCTTGTTTCGTGATCCTGTGTCGGCTCCGGCTGGATCAAGTCCCAGCGGTTACCACAGATATCCTCGAAAACCGCCACGACGCCATAGGGCTCATGCCGAGGCCCCTGAACGAACCGCACGCCAGCGGCGGTCATGCGCGCATGGTCGCGATCGAAATCATCCGTTTCCAAAAACAGGAAGACCCGCCCTCCGGTCTGGTCACCGATGCGCGCCGCCTGGGCCGGATTGTCCGCCCGCGCCAACAGCAGGCCGGAACCGACGCGGCCCGGCGGGCGCACGACGACCCAGCGCTTGCCGCCGCCGAGCGACGTGTCTTCGCAGAGTTCGAAATTCAGCGCAGGGGCGAAGAAGGTGATCGCTTCGTCATAGTCTGCGACCACGAGACTAACGAGGGAAAGATGCTGATTCATCGCCCAACCAGGCGGATTGCGACAAGCTATCGCCAAGAAGGCAAGACAACATTGGTTCGGCTTGGTTGTTGCAGTGCCTGACCGAGATGGCGGCAACCCGCATTCCGGCTATCAGCCTTAAATGTCTAACCAATGCGGCGGTCGCGAATCTCGGCGAGAAGGCTAATCCACCCGACAGCGATACTCAGAAAGCCGAGAACGAACCAAATCGCAAACTCGCTGAATTCAGCTTTGTCGGTGGCAATAACCCAGACTCCGAAGACGATGATGCCGACAGAGATTGAGAGCGCCAGTGCCGCGTTCAGTCGGCTTTTCTTCAACGGAAACAGCCAATCGGTGGACCGGCCGAGCCGCCTCTCTGAACTGCTCCGGTCATCCAGAAGACCGACGAACTCGCCGGACGGTTGATAAATCCTGGTTCCCCTGAGATCGTAAAGCTTGTTGCCGTCGAGATCGAAAATGACCGGCCCATCCACTACCCCGACGTGGATACCTTTACTGTTGAAGATATTGTCTTGCACGATCGGCCTCCTGCTTCGAGGCCCCTCGCGAATGGTGCACCCCGCGACCTGCAATAGCGAGAGAAATCGAGCATCCGGGCCGCAAGCCGCGCGGCTAGCCTGCCAATAAGAGCAGCTATCCTGCCAATAAGAACAGGAAATAGACCGTCAGCGCCGTCGTGCTCAGGGTCGCTACGACCAGGGCCTGTTCCGCACGTTTTTCGATGTCGCGTTCCATGGGGGACTAACCACGGCGCGCGCGCTTGGTTCAATCGGAGGCGACGTTACTTCATTTGTCGCGTGTCGCGCTGCGTGGCCGCGCGCCAGCATCATCCAGTCCGCCGCCAACGACGGACAGTGCTCAGGAACGATCTGACAAGCCGCTCGTTGATGGTCTGTGGCACCCCCCGCCACACCCCTAAGCC
This sequence comes from Bradyrhizobium sp. NP1, assembly GCF_030378205.1. NCBI lineage: Bacteria > Pseudomonadati > Pseudomonadota > Alphaproteobacteria > Hyphomicrobiales > Nitrobacteraceae > Bradyrhizobium > Bradyrhizobium sp. NP1. Next base: position 3,354,453 of record NZ_CP127385.1, on the reverse strand, counting down.
GCAACGACGGCTCCATCGGGCCCACCGTTGGAGCCGTCTTTCTTTTGTTTTGCAGGCTGAGTTTTGTTTTGGAGGCGGAGCATGTCCATCGTTTTCGTTGAACCTCGACCAAAGGGTCGACCCGACGGAAGTCCGGTAGAGGACTACGCGGTCGAAGATCACGCCGACCACTTGCTGCAAACGTTCGAGACGCGGCACAGGGCGATCGACTGGTCAAAGAGGCATGGACATCGACCACATGTAGCTCGGATTCGACGCCTGAACGACAAAAGGAAACCTGGCCATTGGCGGGAGGCGTGACACATCCGGGACATGACACGTCCAGGAAAAGAGCTGTTTCGGCGTAACCTGCGGGATTCCGACGAATTCGCTTCACGATGGCGGCGGCGAAACGATCAAATTGCCGAAACATCCTGCGCTTGAATTGAGGGGAGCGGCGTCTCGGGTGTATGCCGACTGGCGGCACTTCAGAACAGCACGGTCCCTCCCGATTTTTTGGTCCGCCGACATGACGACTGGTCACAAGGATGCAGGACGAGACGCGGCTCTCCACCGCGCTCTGCAGGCGTGCGATACGGACGGAGCTTCCAGCGCTATTTCGATTGTGAAATCGATGGAGGATCCGATAGACGCTGCGACCGCCTTCGCCGATCTCGGCAAAGCCCTGTACAGGGATCGCAAGGACGTCGAAAGCATGATCGCCGTTGGCGGTGCGGCCGTGAAGTTCTGCCTGGATCACGCCAACACAGCGACCAACACAACGATAGCCGAGAAGCTCAAAAAGGCCGCGCAGTCGATCAGCTACAACACTGCCGCCAATTGCTGGCCAGGATGGGGCGATGAAGGCATCCGGATCGAGCCGCCTTATCTGCAATCCGCCCTCCACCTGGCGAACGTGTCCCGTGACCTGGTGCGCGAGCTGGCCCTCGGGCGCAAGGAAGAAGGAACCGCCTGCTGGCTTCTCGGCGCGCTGAAGCTTGCGGCGGGCCAGCCCGCCGAGGCACTGTCCGATTTTCAAGCCGCCCAGCGCTCGTTCGAGTCGGGCGGTCATGCGACTTGCGGCCTGATGGCGAGCGGTTACTCGGCGCTCGCCCGCAAAGCTGATCCTGCCACCGCTGCTGCTGGCGCGCGTGATCTGGCGGTGGTGCTGAAGCAGCTACATGACGATGTCTCCGCAGATGCAGGCTTTTTCGCCGAGCAGCTCGTCACCGCGGACAAAATCCTGCTTGCCGGATGAGCTCGACTTGCGCGTCGACTTGCGCGCCAGCGATCCTTCAGGGCACGCCGACGCAGCTCTTGACGAATTCCTGCCGCTGCGGCCCCACAACCTTCTGATCGATCGCCTGCTTGAGGCAGTCGAGCCGCGCCTGCGCCATGCAGAGCTGGATCTGATCCTGCCGCTCCTGCCCGCTCTTGCTTTGCGCTCCGGCCCGGCAGGCCAGTCGCTTGCTGAGCGCAATGGGTGCTGCGGGCGCCGCATTGGCCTGGGCCGCCGGAGCGGGCGGCGGCGTGGTCGATTGCGCGAGCGCCGCGGTCGCCCACACAAGCACGGCCAGCCCCAAGCCTCCCCGCCCCAAGCCTCCCCGCCGCAAGCCTCCCCGCCGCAAGCCTCGCCCCCCAACGGCACGAACAAGATACCGCATGGTCACCCTCCGCTCTGCCGCATGACTTAGGATTACGGGCCTGAACAGGCCGTGAACACAACGGGCAAGCGCTCCAGCGACGCCAGCTGCAAAAGGCGGCTGCGATATCCGCGCGCCGGATCGGCCCGCCCGCTGCCCGGCTCGCACGGAAGTGTCGCTCGCCCCGCTTTCGCCGCGGCGCCCGGCTAGCCTGAGGGAATGCTCCAGTACTTCACGTATCCGGAATCTCACACATGATGGTGTCGAAAGACGTGGTCGCCGGCCTTGTTGCGATCGCCGTATTGTCGAGCGCGGTGCCTGCCGAGGCGCGCGGCGGCCACGGTTTTGGGGGACATTTCGGCGGCCACGGTCTTGGCCATCATTTCGGCGGCCATGGGTTGGCTGGCGGTGGGGCGTTTGCCTCCGATCACCGCCACGGCAACGACGACTACGTCAAGGCGGCAGCCGATGAAGAGGACAAGCTGCTGAACAGCAAGATCAAGAGCATCTGCCGCGGCTGCTAGGCCGCCAGCCCGCTCACCACGTGCTGAAGAACCCGAAATGCGGCTGCTGGGCGACCAGCATCGGCTGCTGCATCATCATGGGCTGACGCGGCGGCGCATGCAGTCTCGCAACCTTGTGCTTCGGCTTGACCGCCGGCTTCTTGATGTCGGCCGGTGCCTGAGCAGGCAGCGGCAACTGCGCAAACGCCTCGCGCACACGGGCTTTCGGCGGGAACTCGGCGATCACGGGTGACGGCGCAGGAGCGACCTCCGCTATGGCGGCCTTCACGGGCGCAACCACAGGATGGGTGGTGTCGAACACCACCCGCTCAGGCAATTTCCTGTCGGAGTGAATCCTGATCGGGGGGACATCTGGGCCGGAAGCCAGGTTGTCAGCCGCGGGCGGCTGGGAGATCACGCCGCCAATCAGCACAATCAGTGCAAGCAGCGCTCCACCGACATACAGGAAATAGCGCAGCACTAACATTTTACGCACCGCTCCACCCACGCGGAGGCGCAGGACATTGGCTAACTGGAGATATGAAGGTTGGTTCCGGGCGCCACCCGGCAGGTTCAACGGCCGGGTCACTTTTTTGCGACTGCACTGCCCTTGACCCGGTCTTGCTTGGACCGTGGTAAACGCGATCGCGCGCTCTTTAGCGTTGATCAACCGGGGGTGGCCGATGGCGCCGCGGGGCTAACGGGCGGTCCTGCGGATCAGGCCCGGCTCGCCGTCACCAGTGAGCATTTGGCCTTGCTCGCGTTAACGTTGACGAAGCCGACCAGCATGCGCGCGAAGGTCTTGCGGCTTTTCATGTTGACGGTGTCGCGGATCACGCGTGTGCGGTCGGTCAGGTGACTGCCGTCCCGCCGCGCGAAGGCGCAGGCGATCTCGATGTCCTTGACCGCATAGTCGTTGTTGTTGCGCAGGGTGAAGGTCACGAGCGCTTTCGAACCAAGCCCGCCACGCCGCCACGCTTGCGAAGCGATTTTCAGTCCGTCGAGCGGCGACGTCTCGGGCGTCACCGCCTGCTGGCCGGGTTCGGGTTGCGGCGGCGCGCTCTCGGCGGGAACCGACTGCTGCTCCGCCGGATCGGGCGTTGGGTCGACCAGCGACGTCTTGTCGGTGGATGCCACCACGGCGCTGGATGCTGCGGGAATCGCGGACTGGCTCCTGGCGCTGCTCGGGCTGGATGCCATCATCCACCCGGTCAGACCGGCAATCGCCAGCACCGGCACGAGCACGACGAGCTGGGTTGAAAAGTCGCTCCGGTCAAGCCGCCCGCCCCGCTCAAACCACGACCACGCTCTCAGTGTCATAGCCAAGCCCTCAAATGCCCCGACGGCTTTGACCCGGCGTTCTGCAGGCCAAAATCAAAGCCGCACGGTGGCCCCCGTACGGCTCCCCTGACAGTGGGCGCCATACGGTTCGCCGCTCGAATCAACGCCGACAGCATCACAGGGTTGCAGGGGAAGGCGGCAATTTTCTGATCCCGCGCCTGCGAAGGAGCCGCCGGGATGGCCACGCCGGAGCGTTGTCGCTAAAGTCGCGCCGCCGCGTCAACGAGCGGCCAATGCGCGTCGCCTGCCATGAGACGCGCGCCAGAAGACGCCAGAAGGAGAGTTGCCGATGCCGACCGTCACCTGGGATCACGTACACCTGCGTAGCCCCGATCCGGAGGCAACCGCAGCCTGGCTGCGTGACGTGCTCGGCGGCGAGATCATCCGCGGCCCGGGACGCATCGACGTGAAGCTCGGCGGCGCCAACGTGTTCATCGCGCCGGTCACGTCCGGCGACGGCGTCAACAATCCACCGGTCACGCCCTACCAGGGGCTCGACCATTTCGGCCTGACCGTCAAGGACATCGACTTGGTTGCAGCCGAGATCAAGGCCAAGGGCGTCGAGTTCACCAAGGAGCCGACCACGATCCGGCCCGGCGTGCGGATCTGCTTCATCCGCGGTCCGCAGGGGATTTCGATCGAACTGCTCGAGCGCGACAAGAAATACGCGTGACGCCGGTCAGGTCATGCTGCCAGGCATGAAGCAGCGGATCGTCACGCCAAGATAGCCGTAGATCGGCCAGACCATTGTCCGCCCCACGCGGTTCGGCTCGGAAATGACCGCCTCGTCCGGCACGTCGATCCAGACCAGTTCCTGCTTCTGGCCTTCGATTGTGCTGTCGTAACGCGGAATGCGGACGCGGTAGTGGCCTTGCCTGCTCTCCCAGTCCGCATCCGAGATCGCTGTGCCATCGGCATCCGAGCAACACGGCCCCTTCCCGCTCCGCAAGCCATCGAACCAGGCTTTCAGTTCGGGCGACGTGTTGGCGAACTGGCCACGGTCGCGCGCGTGGACGAGATCCCCCACCACCGCAACCGTTACGAGCACCGTGGCAATCCTCAATGACGACATTGCACGCCTCGCCGCGACGTAACGCGCACCCACGGCATTCGGTTCATTTCTAGGACGCGGCGCCCCGCCGCCGGAAAGGATCCCGTCGCTCACGTTTTTCTGCTCCAGCACCCGCCAAGTACGCACGCTGCGAAGGTGGCCGCCGGCTTTGCAGCTGGAACGCGCCCAGCTTTCAGGTCTGAAGCATCTTCTCGCGGCCGACCGGTTGCCACTGGCCGGAAAATGCTCCGCCGGGTGCAACACTGGTCATGCATGTCGCGGACCAATTCCTTCCGCGCGACCTGTCATCCCGGTGTCACACAGCTGGAATGATGTGGATAAGTCGCGCGCGACGAGAGGCCGGCGCCGCGCCGTGCGGTCACGGTGCCGCGTTGCCTGCTCCGGCCTGCTTTGGCATAACGAGTGGACGGCTGCCGCGGGGCGGCGGAAGCCGCCAGGCGGGGACGTCATGAAGAACGGCCTGTATTCGATTCACGTCACCCTGCTCGATGGACGCGTCGGCAAGGGCAGCGGCGTCGTCATGTTCCGCGATGGCCAGATTCGCGGCGGCGATGCCTATTTATTTTACACCGGCAGCTACACGGTGAAGGACAACATCTTCAAAGGCGAGGTGCTGGTGCAGCGCCATACGTCCAGCCCCGAGGCCAATCCGCTGTTCGGCGAGCCGAATCCTGTCGGCGTCGGCGTCACCGGCACCTTCACCGACACCCGCGGCGAGATGACGGGAACCGCGCTGGTCGGCAAGGCGAGCCAGATCTTCAGCGCCACGCTGCGCAAGCTCGCCGACCTGGACTAGAGCATTTCGGTTCTGATTGAATCAGAACCGATGCTCGGGCTTCTTGTTTTGACGCGTTTTCGTCGCGCGAACCGGTGCCCAGTTCGCTCGAAAACGCCATAGCGCTACTCCGCCGCTTGCTCGATCGGCGCTGCCCGCGGCAGCAGCATCCGGATCCGCGTGCCATGGCCGGGCTCGGAATCCAGATCGAGCCGGCCGCCAAGCCGGTTGGTCACGATGCTGTAGACGATGTGCAGGCCGAGCCCGGTACCACCCTGGTCCCGGCGCGTGGTGAAAAACGGATCGAAAGCGCGGCGGCGGACGTCGAGGCTCATGCCGCAGCCATTGTCGGAAAACATGATCTCGACATGGTCCTTGCCGGCGGCGCGGGCCTGGATGTCGATGGTGCCGGCCCGGCCGTCGGGAAAGGCGTGCGCGACCGAATTGAGGAACAGGTTCGTCAGCACCTGGCCGTAGGGGCCGGGGTAGCTGTTCATGGTGAGATTCGGTTCGCAATCCACCATCAGCGTCAGGTTGTGCTTGCGCAGCCCCGGCCGCAGGCTCATCACCACCTGCTCGGTCAGGTCGGCGAGGTCGAAGCTGCGCTGGTCCGAATAGTTGCGGTCGGCGGCAACCTGCTTGAACGACTGGATCAGCTCGGCGGCGCGGTTGAGGTTGGCGACGAGCTGCGAGGCCGCGCTGCGGCAGGTTGCGAGATACTCGTTGAGGCTCGACCGCCTGAGATCGCCGCGCGCGACCTCGTCGGTGAACAATGCGGTCTTGCGCTCGAGCGCGGAAGCAACCGTGAGACTGATGCCGACGGGGTTGTTGACCTCGTGGGCGACGCCCGCGACAAGGCGCCCAAGCGCTGCGAGCTTCTCCGCCTCGATCAGCGAGGCCTGGGTCTCGCGCAGGTTGCGCAGCGCCGTCTCGGCGGCGTCGCGCGCCTTGCGCATTTCCAGTTCGCCGCGCTTGCGCTCGCCGATGTCGAGCGCGACGGTAACGATGTATTCGATCTGGCCGTCGATATCGAGCAGCGGCAGCTTGTTGACCAGCCATTGCCGCATGTTGCCGGTGGAATCGACATACTCCTCCTCGTAGAAGCCGAGGCCCCTCTTGGCCCTGAGCACCCGCTTGTCGTTCTCGTCGGTCTTCTGCGCGCCATACCGCGACATCAGATCGGTGGTGGTGCGGCCGATGGCGTCAGCCGGCTCGATGTCGAAGATGCCGGCCATGTAGCGGTTCATCAGAACATAGCGAAGCTGGCAGTCCTTGACGTTGATCACCGCCGGCACCGTATCGATCACGGTCTGCAGCATCCGGCGGCCTTCCGCGATCGCGTCCTCGGCGCGCTTCTGGTCGGTGATGTCGCGAACCGTGCCCTCGTAGCGGACCACCTCGCCTTTCTCGTCGCGCACGGCGGTGGCGCTGTCGGAAAGCCAGAGCACGCCGCCGTCGCGCCGGCGCACCTGATACTCGAAATCGCGCACCATGCCGTCGCGCCGCATCAGGAACTGGTATTCGTCGCGCGCTTCGGGGTGGACATAGATCGTGCTTGCGATGTCGGTGATGCTGTCGATCAGCGCCCGCGGCGTGTCGTAGCCCATCATCCGCGCCAGCGCCGGATTGGCGTTCAGGAGCGCGCCGCCCGGCGTCGTCACATAGATGCCTTCGATCGAGGATTCGAACAGCTTGGTGTAGCTTTCCTCGGCGAGCCGCTGCTCGGCGAGCGCGTGGACGGCCGCCTCGCGCGCGGTGTCGGCCTCGAGCAGGGTGCGGCGGAAGACTTCGGCGGCGCGCGCGATATCGCCGATCTCGTTGTTGACGTCGGTTGCAGGGATCAGGGTGTCCTTTTGGCCGCCGGCCAGCGCCCGGATCGAGCTTGCGATCGAGATCAGCGGGCGCACCGTACGGCTCACCACGAACAGCGCGGCGAATATGCCGACGAGCACGCCGAGGGTGCCGAGCAGGATGCTCTGCCAGGTGGTTTCGGCGAGCGTACGGGCGAAGTCGCGCGACAGGATATGACCGCGGCTGGCGCTGACCTCGCGCAAAAGCTCGGTCGCGCGCTGGATCTGGCGGCCCTCGGCGCCGAGCACCTCGCGGTCGATATCGGCGATCTGGCGCTCGCGCACCGAGACCGCGATGATCCGTTCGGCATAGTCGGTGATGGCAGCACGCAGCCCGGGGTCGGTGACGGGCAAGGCCCGTATGCTCTCTGCGGCCTGCTCGGCGGCGGACGGATTGTGCGCGAGCAGCGCGGCGGCGATGTGGCTCTGCGCCTGCGACAGCGTGGCCGACAGCGTCGGATCGGGGTTTGCGGCGACGGCCTGGTCGAACCGGTCGCGCAGCTCCGGCAGGCCCACGAGCAGCTCGGCGCGGCGGTTGATCAGGGTCGAGATCCGCTCGATGCCGGAGCGATAGGTCGACAGCCGCTGGCTGATGCCGTCGATCATGTCGCGCTGCTCGGGCGCGAGCTCGAGCCGGGTCTTCTTGAGCAGCGCGCTCAAAGAGGACGCCGCCTCTCCGATCCGGCCGGCCTGATCGCCGGGTTCGGCGACGAAATCGCGGGCCGCCAGCCGCAGATCGTTCATGCGCCGGTCGATCTCCTCGGCGAGGTCGCCGACGTCTTGCAGCCGCTGCAGCTCGGCAAAAGTCGCGCCGATATGACGCATGGCGACGACGCTGGCGATGCTGGTCGTCGCGATGACGACGAGCAGAAGCAGGAAGCTGCTAAAGGTGAGGCGGCCGATCGACAACGGGGACGATCGAATTCGTTGCAAAATCGCAGCGATGGCGGGTGGCATGGCTATTTAGGACCGGCTTCTGGCGCCGCAATATACACGAACTATGTGATTTCAGGGGGAATCCCCCCTCCGGCAATGCCGTCAGCCTGCCAGGCCGGCATGGCGGATTTTCGGCACGCCCCCGCCGCGGGGCATGCCGGGGGCCGGGTGTGCCGGTCGTCACACCGCCCGGGCGGCGGCCGCGCGGCGCGGCGGCACGGTCATGGCCGCCACCCCGGCAACCACGCAGGCAAGGCCTGCCCACGCCGTCGGCGACAGGCTTTCGCCGAGGAAGACGACGCTGATGGCGACCCCGATCGGCACCCGCAGATAGGCCTGCGCGGTGGTACCGACCGAACCGAGGGTTTGGATCAGGCGGAAGTAGATCACGAAGGCTGCCGCGGTGGAGAAGACCGCAAGCCCCGCCAGGGCCAGCAGCGAAGAGGGTGACGGCGAAACCGCCCAGGGTTGCTCGACCACCAGGCTTACGGGGATCAGCACCGCCGCGCCGCACATCAGCGACCCCGCTGCCGGCGCGATCGGGTCGAGGCCGGCAAAGCCCCGGCTGAAGATCGCGGCCCCCGCGTAGCAGAGCGTGGCGGCGACGATCGCGACTTCCGCCCAGAATTCCTGGCCGATGTGGTCGAACGCCCTCACCCCCACGATCAGGCAGATGCCGGCCATGCCCGCGAACACGCCGAACAGTTTTCGCGGGCCGGCCGCCTCGTGCCGCGTGACCAGCGCGGTGAACAGGAAGGTGAAAATCGGAGCCGCCGAATTGAGGATGGTGGCAGGCCCGGCATCGACGAACCGCTCGCCCCAGGCGATCAGGGTCCAGGGGATGACGCTGTTGAGACAGGCCTGAAAGGCGAAGCGGCGCCAGGTCGCGCCGTCCGTCGGCATCGCCAGCCCGCGCCAGCGCATCACGCCAAGCAGCAGCAGGCCTGCGAGCAAAGTGCGCCCTGCGATCAGGGTGATCGGCGGGATGGTGGCGACGCCGAGCTTGATGAAGCTGTAGGACGCGCCCCAGAGGGTCGCGAGCACCAACAACAGCGCGAGTTCGACGCCCGGATTCGGACGCTGCGACGCTGGCTCCTCCATGGCCGAAATTCCGCTCCCGTTTGCGATCGGGGCGAAACATAGCGGCGCTCACGCCAAAATACTTCGTTACGTATCGAACTATGCTAGCTATCCCGTCGCGCCGACCTCGAACACCTCGCCGTCATAGCCGGCCTCGCGCGGGATGCGGAGCTGGCGGCCGGTCGCTGTTTTCGTCATGACCGGCATCACCGCCACGATCGGCTTGCCTTTCATCTCCTCCAGCGCGGCTTTGACGTTCGGCTGCTTGCCGAGCTTGATCAGGGTGCGCGTGGTCGGGAACGGCAGCTTGAAGCGGCCGCTCTCGCCGCCTTCCAGCGCCTCGCGCGGCGACACCCAGATCGAGTCGGTGGATTCCTTGCCGTCATGGGCGCCGAGCTGGTCGGGCGGCGCCGCGGCGACGAAGAACCAGGTGTCGAAGCGCTTCGGCATCGTCTCCGGCGTGATCCAGTGTGCGTAAGGCACGAGCTCGTCGAGCGCGAGCACCAGCTCGTTGTCGGCGAGCACCTGCGAGAATGTCGTCTTGCCTTCGCCGAGCGCCGCGCGATGCGCCGCTTCGATCTGTCCCGCACGCCCCGCGTCGACCCGCGCCGCCGCGCCTTTCGGCCGCGCCAGCAGGATGCCGCTTTCCTCGAAGGTCTCGCGGATCGCAGCGATGCGGAAACTCAAGCCCGCCTCGTCAAGCCCTTCCCCGCCGGAGTACAACTCGGCCCTCGCCGCAATCGCGCGGTCGTCGGCGTCGATGCTGCCGCCGGGAAACACCAGCGCGCCCGAATTGAACTCGATCTGATGGTGGCGAACCATCATGAAGACCTCGATCTCGTTGCGGCTCTTGCCGTCAACGCCAGCATCTGTGTTGTCACGCAACAACAGGATCGTGGAAGCCAGACGCGGTGCAGCGATTTCAGCCATGACCTAGCCCGCCGCGCTCGATTGCGGCGCCAGATTGGCGCGGCGGTCGACCCGCGCCACCCGCGACAGCAGGTAGTCGACTTCGGCCTTTGCGGTCGCGGTGATGGTGGCGCCCGGCTTGCGCTGGGCGCTGGAGGCGATGATGCCGCGCTTCTGCAGCACATATTTGCGCACCGCAAGGCCCGCGCCCGGCTGCTGCTCGTAGCGAACCAGCGGCAGATGCGCGTCGAACAGATCGTGCGCGGCATCGCGTTTTCCCGCCTTCGACAGCTTGACGACATCGATCAGCATTTCCGGGAAGGCATAACCGGTCATCGCGCCGGCGGCACCGCGTTCCATCTCGAAATCGAGGAAAAGTCCGCCATTGCCGCACAGGATCGACAGCGGCCGCAGCGAGCCGTCCTTCTGGAAGCCGCGCAGCGCCGAGATCTTCTCCAGCCCCGGCCAGTCCTCATGCTTGAGCATCACGCAGGAGGGGCTGTCCACCACGATCTTGCGGATCACGGCCGGCGTGAACACGACGCTGAGCGTCAGCGGATAGTCCTGCAGCACCCAGGGAATGTCGGTGCCGATGGCCTCCTGCGCCTGCTTGAAATAGGCCGTGATCTGGTCGTCGGTGCGCAAATGCGGCGGCGGCGCGATCATGACGCCGGCGGCACCGGCATCCATCGAGGCCTTCGCGAGCGAGCGCATGGTGGCGAAGCCGGGCGCGGAGACGCCGACGATCACCTGCATGGTCTTCGCCCGCTTGACGAAGCGGATCGCGACCTGCTCGGCCTCCTGCGCATCGAGCTTCGGCGCCTCGCCGAGGATCCCGAGCACGGTGACGCCTTCGCAGCCGACCTCGGCGTAGAAGTCGGTCAGCCGGTCGATCGACCGCTCGTCGATGCGGCCGTCGTCATGGAACGGCGTCGGCGCGATCGCGAACGTGCCCTTGGCTTCAGCGGTGAGTTTTGTCATTTGTGCCTCTATCTCTCATTCGTCATTCCCCGCGCAAGCGCGAAGCGCTTGTCGCTGAGGGCACGCAAACCTCAGATGCGCAATTGCGCATCGGGGAATCTCGCTATCTCCAGATTCGCTCGCTAGCGCTCGCGCCCCGGAAGGACAACAACTAAACCCGCCGCAGGGATTTCTTGAGCTCCTCCTCGGAGAAGAAGATATCCTTGGCATGGGTCACGATATCCTCGGCCTTCCACCCCGTGAACGGCGGTTTCCAGCCTTCCATCTCCATCATCCGCATTTCGCGCACGCCGCGCGGCCCGGATACGCCCAGCACCTTGCCGGTCTGGTCGCCCGACAAATCGCTGACCATGTATAGCACGGCCGGCGCGATCCCGTCGGGGCCGAGGGCGGCGCCGGGGTTCTCCTTGTAGCGGGGCAGGTCTGAGGTCATGCGAGTCAGCGCGCCCGGCGCCAGTGTCCAGATCCGGATGTTGTATTTCCGGCCCTCGATCGCGAGTACGTTGGAGAGACCCCAGATGCCGCCCTTGGCCGCGCCGTAGTTGCTCTGGCCGAAATTACCGATCAGGCCCGAGGTCGAGGAGGTGTTGACGATGACGCCGCCGCCGTTCTCGCGCATCCACTTGAACACCGGCAGCGTGGTACAGAAGGTTCCCTTCAGATGCACCTTGATGACCTTGTCCCAGTCGGCTTCGGCTGCCTTGGCAAAGGTCTGGTCGCGCAGGATGCCGGCATTGTTGACCAGGATATCGGCGCGCCCAAAGTGCTTGATGGCGTCGTTGAACACCGACTGCCCGCCCTCGATCGTCGAGATGTCGGCGCCGTTGGCAACCGCCCGGCCGCCCTCGGCCTTGATCGCCGCCACCACCTGTTCCGCCATCGAGAGATCGGCACCCGAGCCGTCGCGTGGCCCGCCGAGGTCGTTGACCACGACGGCCGCGCCCTCGCGCGCGAACAATTTCGCATAGGCCTCGCCGAGGCCGCCGCCCGCGCCCGTGATCAGCGCCACCTTGCCGTCGAGCAGTCCCATAGTGTTTCTCCCGTTTAGTGCTTGTTGTTTTACTCAGCCGTCATGGCCGGGCTCGTCCCGGCCATCCACGTCTTGCTTTGCATCCACATCAAGGAAGACGTGGATGCCCGGCACAAGGCCGGGCATGACGACGACCGTTTCCAGCGCAGCACTCGCATCAGGTCAGCCCAGCACCGTCTTGCCGTTCCTGATCACGGTGACGCCCCTCGCCTTCACCTTGGCCTCGAACGAGATCACATTGCCGTCCTTCCACATCTCCATGGTCACGGTCTCGCCTGGATAGACCGGCGAGGAGAATCGCGCCACGTGCTGCCGGAAGGCGGCCGGATCGTAGTCCGCATAGGTCTGCAACACACCGCGGCAGGTGATGCCATAGGTGCACATGCCGTGCAGGATCGGCTTCGGAAAACCGGCCTTCTTGGCAAACCCGGGATCGGAGTGCAGCGGGTTGCGGTCGCCGCAGAGCCGGTAGACCAGCGCCTGGTCCGGCCGCGTCGAAATCTCGACGACCTTGTCTGGCTCCCGCGTCGGCACCGGATGCGGCTCGGGTTGGCCTTCGGACGGCCCGCCGAAGCCGCCGTCGCCGCGGGCAAAGCGCGAGGCGACGAGCGTGGCGAGCTTCTCGCCGCCGGCATCCTTCAGGATCGTCTGATGGCGGATGACGGCGCCCTTGTCCTTGCCCTTGTCGAACACCGCCAGCACGGTTGAATCGGCGGTGATGTGGGCGGCCATCGGAAACGGCTTGTGAAAGGTGATGTCGCGCTCGCCATCGACCACCATGACACGGTTGAGGTTCATCTCGCCGGGCCCGGCGCCCCAGGCCGCCACGGAGGCGAAGGTCGGCACCACCTTCAGCGGACGCGGCGTCGCCGCCGCCTCGTTGACGAAGGCGAGCTCGCGCTCGTCCATCGGATCGGCGCCCAGGCCGATGCCATAGGCGTACAGCATCACCTCGCGGTCGCCGTAGCTGTATTTCTGGCCGAGATTTTTCAGAGCCATCAGCTCTTCGTATTTGATCGGCATGTTGCCGCTTCCTCCGCTTTTTTCTCCTTGTCATGCCCGCGAAAGCGGGCATCCAGTAGCCACCGGTGTTTACTGGATCCCCGCTTTCGCGGGGATGACGAGCTGTTGCCTGGCGGGTTTCGTGCGCAATCTCCTACACCGCCGTAAAGAACGGCAGCGGCGCGCCGTCGGTCGGCTTGAACACCACCTTCACCTTCTGGCCGATCTTCAATTTCTCGATGTCGCAGTCGACGATGTTGGTCTGCAAGGACGGGCCCTCCTTCAGCGTCACGTAGGCGATCGCGTAAGGCCCGGTCGGCGATTTGCGCATCAGGCTGAACGTATAGATCGAAGCCTCCCCCGAACTCTCCTCCCACACCGTCCTGTCGGAGAAGCAGAACGGGCAGATCGAGCGCGGGAAATAATGCGCCTCGCCGCAGGCCGTGCAGCGCTTGATCATGAACTTGCCGGACTTCGCCGCTTCCCAGAACGGCGCGGTTTCCGGGTTGACCATGGGGGCCGGATATTGCTTCGCTTCGCTCATCACACGCGCTCCAGAATGCAGGTCGAAGCGGCGTGGCGCACGCCGAGAAGTCCGCCGGTGCCATGCGCGATCGCGAGATCACAGTTCTTCACCTGCACCTTGGGATGTGCTTCACCACGCAGCTGCCGCACCGCCTCGATTATCTTGGTCATGCCGCCGCGGTTGACCGGATGGTTGCTGCACAACCCGCCGCCGTCGGTATTGAACGGCAGCTTGCCGACGCCGGAGATCAGATTGCCGTCGGCGACGAACTTGCCGCCCTCGCCCTTCCTGCAGAAGCCGATATCCTCGAGCTGCATCAGGACGGTGATGGTGAAACTGTCATAGATCGAGGCGTATTTGATGTCCTTTGGCGTCACGCCCGCTTCCTCGAAGGCGCGCGGGCCGGACCAGACGCCCGCGGAATAAGTGAGATCGAGATCCTTGCCGCCGCGCGGACCCTTGGTGGCCTCGCCATGGCCGATCAGGCGCACCAGCGGCTTCTTCAGGCTCTTCGCGATCTCCGGCGTGGTCACGATCAGCGCGCCGCCGCCGTCGGTGACGACGCAGCAATCCATCCGGTGCAGCGGATCGGAGATCATCGGCGAGTTCAGCACGTCCTCGACGGTGACCACGTCCTTGAGCATCGCATGCGGGTTGTATTGCGCATGATGCGAGGCCGCGACCTTGATCCAGGCGAGCTGCTCGCTGGTGGTGCCGTAATCGTGCATGTGCCGCATGGCGCACATGCCATAGGCATTGTGGGTGGTGGCGCCGTAAGCCGTCTCGAAATCGGCCTCGGGGCCTGCCGCGCGCGGCGGCATCGGGCCGGTGCGCGGCTTGCCGGCAAGCGTGATCAGCGCGACCTGGCACTTGCCCGCCGCGATCGCCTCCGCCGCGTGGCCGAGATGGATCAGATAGGAGCAGCCGCCGGTCTCGGTGGAATCGATGTGGCGGAGTTTTTTCATGTCGAGGCCGAGATAATCGACCATTGGCATCAGGCCACCCGGCGCGTCGCCGGCGCAGAAATAGCCGTCGATGTCGTTCTTGGTCAGCCCTGCGTCCTCGATCGCGCCCCTGGCGACCTCGGCGTGAAGCTGCGCGGTGGATTTGTCCGGCGCATGCCGGGTCGGGTGCTCGTAGATCCCGGCAATGCAGGCCTTGCCCTTGATGGTCAAATGGCTCTCCGCTGGCGTTTCTTGTCCCGAAAGATCTCTGCTCGATTTCTTGACCCGCCGTGGCGGCCTTGGCAAGCGCCGAAATATTCCGCAGGGCGAGATGGCAGCGGCGAATGTCCCTCACCGACATTGCGGGCGTGCGGTCGAACCCGCCACAGTCATACCCCGCGAATGCGGGGTATCCAGTGCGCCGCCGCCTTTCAGTTCATCGTTGATGTCCCGGAATACTGAATCGCCCGCCTTCGCGGGCGATGACGGCGGGGTTCCGGACGTCACTCTGCGTTCCCGCGGCGCGTCTTGCGTCCAGGCTTTGCAAAAATGACCCTCATGGAAGACAGAGGGCGCAGGGAATGCCGGATGCTTGAGCTGGCACCCGCAGCCTCGCGTGCGAAAGGCAAAAAGCACACGAGTTAGTCACCACAGGTACAGCCGCTTCACGGCACTCCCTGCGCAATGGTTTTACGGTTTCCTTCGTGCTCTCCCCGGTGACCGGGCTTTGTTGCCACCGTCGCATCACGCGTAAGGCGCGAAACTTGATGCCAGCGTCGGGGCATCAGGACCACACGACTTCGCCGTCCGCATTGGTGCTGTTCGTCTGACAGCATCGTTGCGTCCATCGCATCCCGCCTCACGTTTCGTGACGATTGGCCGTAACGCCCCTCTTGCCGGGGCGGGATGCGCAAGAAGATCGTTGTGATTTGCCCGACGGCGCAAGCGTGGACACGTGCGGCAGAATGGCACGACGGGCAATTCGCGCATGACGGGAATGCGTGGCGTTGTTCGATGTAGAGGCGGTAACGCGCTCACCCTCCCCTGGAGGGGGAGGGTCGGGCCGCCATCGAGCGAAGCGAGATAAGGACCGGGGTGGGGTGAAGTCGTCCAGCGAAGAGGCACCCCACCCCGATCGCTCATTTCATTCGCGCATAGCCGAAGCTTCGCTTCGGCGTTCTTTAAGAACGGCCGCCGCAGGCGGCCTATGCCTCCCCCTCCAGGGGAGGGTAGCGAACGTCCTACTCCGCCGCGATCTGGCGCGGCGCCGGCGGCGGGTTGGCGAGGTCGGCGGCCAGCTGCGCGTAGCGCGGCTTCGCGTCGGCGATCGCCTTCTCCTTCACCGGGCCGTAGCCGCGGACGCGATCGGGCAGCGACAGCAATTCGACCGCGGTGTCGTGGGTGGCCGGCGACAGCAGGCTGAGGACGGTGTCGACGTCCTTCTCGTAACCCGCGATCAGATCGCGCTCGAGCCTGCGGTCGGCGTTGTAGCCGAAGACGTCGAGCGGCGTGCCGCGCAGGACGCGCAGCTTTGCCAGCACGCGGAACAGCCGCATCACCCAGGGCCCGAAAGCGCGCTTCTTCGGGCGGCCGAGCGCATCCTTGCCGCCGCCGAGGATCGGCGGCGCCAGGTTGAAGCTGATCTTGTAGTCGCCTTCGAAGCTGTCGCGCAACTGCTGCTCGAAGGCGCCGTCGGTGAACAGCCGCGCGACCTCGTATTCGTCCTTGTAGGCAAGCAGCTTCGCGTAATTGATGGCGGCCGCGCGCGGCAGCGCATCGCCATAGCCGCCCTTATCTGCCGCCTCGCGGACGCGATCGACCAGCTTGCGGTAGCGGCGGGCGAGCCGGCCGCTCTGGTAGCCGGTCAGGAACGCCATGCGATGGGCGATGATCTCGTCGAGCGTCATCTGGTCCAACGTTTTGGCGACCGCCGGCTCGTCATGGTCCTTCATCATCGCGGCCAGCCGCGCGGGATCGGCGACCGCGAGGCGGCCGAGCCGGAAGGCTTCCGTGTTCATCTTGATCGAGACGCCGTTGACCTCGATCGCCTTCTCGATCGCCTCTGCCGACAGCGGCAGCAAGCCCTTCTGGTAGGCATAGCCCATCAGCATGATGTTGGTGGCGATGGAATCGCCGAGCAGCATCTCCGCAGGCTTCGTGAAATCGAAGAAGGCCGAGGTGTCCTTGCGCAGCACGGTTTCCAGCACGCTGGTGACCTTGCGGTTCTGGAAGTTGAAATCGCGGTTGAGGATGAAATCCGCGGTCGGGATGATGTGGCTGTTGATGATCCCGGTGGTGCGGCTGCCTTCGCAGAGCGTCATGCAATCCTTTGACGCCGCGACCACCTCGTCGGCGCCGAGCACGAGGTCGGCGGTGCCGGTGACGATGCGCGAGCAGGTGACGTCGGCGGTGTGCTCGGAGAGCCGGACGTGGCTCAGCACCGCGCCGCCCTTCTGCGCGAGGCCGCTCATGTCGAGGATCATCGAGGCCTTGCCCTCGATGTGGGCGGCCATGCCGAGAAGCGCGCCGATGGTCAAGACGCCAGTGCCGCCGACGCCGGCGACCGCGACGTTGTAGGGCCGCTCCAGCGGCGGCAGCAGCGGCGGCTCCGGCAGGGCGCCGATGTCGCCGAGCTCGGCCGGTGCGCGGCGGCGCGGCCTGCCGCCGTCGACGGTTACGAAGGACGGGCAGAAGCCCTTCAGGCAGGAATAATCCTTATTGCAGGAGGACTGGTTGATGGTGCGCTTGCGTCCCAGCTCGGTCTCCAGCGGCTCGACCGAGATGCAGTTCGACTGCACCGAGCAGTCGCCGCAGCCCTCGCAGACCGCGGGATTGATCATCAGACGGCGTGCCGGGTCCTCCATCAGGCCGCGCTTGCGGCGGCGGCGCTTCTCGGCCGCGCAGGTCTGCACGAAGACGATCGCGGACGTGCCCTTCACCGTGCGGCAGGTCTTCATGACCGCGTCGAGATCATCGCGATGGGCGAGCTTGACGCCGGGCGCGATGTCGGAGGCCGGGTAGAGATGCGGGTTCTCCGAGACCAGGTAGATCTCGCGGATGCCCTCGGCATGGAGCTGGAAGGTGACCTGCTGCGGCGACAATTCGCCGTCGACATGCTGGCCGCCGGTCATCGCGGTCGCGTCGTTATAGAGGATCTTGTAGGTGATGTTGGCGCCGGAGGCGACCGCCTGGCGGATCGCGAGCGTGCCCGAGTGAAAGTAGGTGCCGTCGCCGAGATTGGCGAACACATGTTCTTCCTTGGTGAAGGGCGCGGTGCCGACCCACGGCACGCCCTCGCCTCCCATGTGGGTGTAGGTCTCGGTGCTGCGGTCCATCCACAGCGCCATGAAGTGGCAGCCGATGCCGGCAAAGGCGCGGCTGCCTTCCGGCACCTTGGTCGAGGTGTTGTGCGGGCAGCCCGAGCAGAAATACGGCGTGCGGGTCACGGGAGAGACCGCCTGCACCTGCGAGGCTTCGCGGCCGTTGAACCAGTCGGCCTTGGCGCGCAGCATGTTGGCGATTTCGGGATTGAGGTTAAGGCGCAGCAGGCGCTCGGTCAGCGAGCTTGCAAGGGAAGAGACGGAAAGCTCGGCGGCGAAGGTGAGAAAGCGCTTGTCGTGGTCGTCCATCTTGCCGACGATGCGCGGCTTCACGTCGTCGCGCCAGTTGAACAGCTCCTGCTTGACTTGGTTCTCGACGATCTCGCGCCGCTCCTCGACGATGAAGATCTCCTCGAGCCCGACCGCGAAATTGCGTACCCCTTCCGGCTCGAGCGGCCAGGGCATGCCGATCTTGTAGAGCCGAAGCCCGATCTGCGCCGCGACCTCGGGCGTGATGCCGAGCTCGCGCAGCGCCTGGCGGACGTCCTCGTAGCTCTTGCCCGACGCCATGATGCCGTAGCGGGCGTTCGGGGAATCCATCGTGATGCGGTTGACCTTGTTGGCGCGCGCGAAGGCGATCGCGGCATAGCCCTTGTAGTCCTGCAGCCGCAGATCCTGCTCGTAGCGGTCGTCGGGCCAGCGCATGTTGAGCCCGCCCGGCGGCAGCTCGAAATCGGTCGGGATCACGAACGGCGTCATCTCGTCGGTCAGATCGATCTCGGCCGTGGTTTCCACCACTTCCGTGATCACCTTCATGCCGACCCAGCAGCCGGAGTAGCGCGACATCGCGATGCCCAGAAGGCCCATCTCGATCATCTCGTGGATGCTGGACGGATAGAGATAGGGCATCAGCGCGGAGATGAAGGCGTGGTCCGACTGATGCGGGACGGTCGAGGACTTTGCGCCATGGTCGTCGCCGGCAAGGCACAGCACGCCGCCGTTCTTGGCCGAGCCCGCCGCATTGCCGTGGCGGAACACGTCGCCGCAGCGATCGACGCCGGGCCCCTTGCCGTACCAGATGCCGACCACGCCGTCATATTGGGCGCCGCGCGACAAATTGAGCTGCTGGCTTCCCCAGATCGCGGTCGCGGCCAGATCCTCGTTCACGCCGGGCTGGAATTTGATGTTGTACTGTTCGAGGTGTTTTTTCGCGGCGAAAAGCTGCTGGTCATAGCCGCCGAGCGGCGAGCCGCGGTAGCCCGAAACGAAGCCGGCGGTGTTGAGGCCTGCCGCGCGGTCCCGCCGGATCTGCGCCATGGGAAGGCGGACCAGGGCCTGGATGCCGGTCATGAAGACATGGCCGGTCGACTGGGTATACTTCTGGTCGAGACTGATCGGACCCTGGTTGATGCCCATTGAAGCCCTCTTAAGCCGTTGGTCGCCAGTGATCTTTTCAGCTAGTCATGCTGGCTGTGATTGCTACTCTATGTCGGTTTTTTCACCCTGCGCATCAGGAATCTGGACGCGCGCGGGACCAACGCAAAGTTCGCAATTTCGTGCCGAAAGCCATGGCACGGGTATTTGATTTGTGTCGCCGCCCGCCGCCATCGCGAAATGACGTGACGCCCCCATGATGCGGCCGGCGGCAGGGGAAGCAGGGAAGCGAGCCCATCATGCGGACGATTCTTGCCATTAATGTTGCCCGTATCCTGGCCGGCACTCTTGCCAGCACGCTTGCCGGCCTGCTTTTGTGCAGTGCATTCGCGCGCGGCGCCGCGGCCGCCGAGCCTTCCGAGGAGATGGTGGCGCACGGCAAGGCGCTGGTCGAGGCCGGCGACTGCGCAAGCTGCCACACCGCCGACCCCTTAAAGCCGTTTGCCGGGGGAAAGCGGATCGATACGCCATTCGGCGGCGTCTATACGCCGAACCTGACGCCGGACCGCGACACCGGGATCGGCAGCTGGAGCGATGCCGATTTCTATGGCGCGCTGCGCTATGGCATCGATCCCGACGGCTCGCGCTATTACCCGGCCTTCCCCTACACCTATTTCACCCGCCTGACGCGTCCCGACATCCTGGCGATCCGCGCCTATCTCTCGACGCTCGAGCCCTTCCGCAACGAGACGCCGCAGCCCGAGCTGCGCTTTCCCTTTAATTTCCGCGTGCTGATGCGCGCCTGGAATTACCTGTTCCTGCGGCCCGGCATCCTCGACCCCGACCAGCGCAAGGGCCCTGAATGGAATCGTGGCCGCTACCTCGTCGAGGGTCTCGGCCATTGCGGCGGCTGCCACACGCCGAAGAACATCCTCGGCGCCGACAGGCGCGGCCAGGCTTTTGCCGGCGGGCCGGTCGCCGGCTTCTTCGCGCCGCGGCTCGATGCCGCCGAGCGCAGCGGGCTGGCGTCGTGGCGGATCGACGACATCGTCGAATATCTGCAGAGCGGCCGCAACGCAAAGAGCCATGCCAGCGGACCGATGGCGGAAGTGGTGCTCAACTCGACATCGAAGATGAGCGACGGCGATGTCCACGCCATCGCCGTGTACCTGAAGAGCCTGCCGGCGGGACCGCCGGAGCCTGCGGTCACGCCGCCGCCGGAAGCCAGCATGAAGTCGGGCGCCGCGATCTACGGCCATCTCTGCGTCGCCTGCCACGAGGCCGACGGCTCCAGCGCGCCCGGCATCTATCCGCCGCTGCCGGGCAATGCGCTGCTGCAGTCGGCCGATCCCGCAAGCAGCTTGCGCGTGATCCTCGACGGCGCGCAGACCATCACGACGCCGCGCGCGCCCAACACCGGGCAGATGCCGGCCTATGCCCGGCAATTATCGGACCAGCAAGTCGCCGACGTCACCAACTACATCCGCAATTCCTGGGGCAATGCGGCGCCGCCGGTGACCGCCGAGCAGGTCGCGAAGGCAAGGAAGGGCATGTAGGCCGCCTCGCCGTATCCTCATCCTGCGGACCGCGCGCCTCCTCACCATGAGGATACCGCTCAGCGCTGCTCGCTGTTGAAGACGAATTTCGGCATTTCCCATTTGTAGCGGATCGCGAGCAGCCGCAGCGACAGGCCCAGCACGAAGGTGAGCACGGTCCACAGCTCGTCATTGAGCTTGAGCCCGAAGGCCGTCGCATAGAACAGGCCGGTGATCACGGAGACGCTGGCGTAGAGCTCGGCGCGGAACAGGAGCGGCACGTCATTGCAGAGGATGTCGCGCAGCACGCCGCCGGCGCATCCGGTGATCATGCCCGCCACGATCACGATCGGCAGCGACGCCCCCATCTGCCAGGCGACGTCGCAGCCGGCCATGGTGAAGACGACGAGCCCGATCGCATCCAGCACCAGGAAGGCGAGCGTCAGCCGCTGCACCGTGCGCGCGACCACGATGGTGACGAGCGCCGCGATGCCGGTCAGCGCCAGATAAAACGGGTTCTGCACCCAGACCAGCGGATAGTGCCCGAGCAGGACATCGCGGATGGTGCCGCCGCCGAGCGCGGTGACGCAGCCGAGCATCGCGACCCCCATCCAGTCCATGCTGCGGCGGCCGGCGGCGAGCGCCGCGGTCATCGCTTGCGCCGTCAGCGCCACCAGTTGCAGCACATGCAGGACGGTATCGCTTGGCGGCAGGTTCCACATCGCGCGGACTCAAGGGCGGGAGATGAAGGAACTTACGCTGCGGGTTCCCGCCTGAACAGCGGCGAAATGCCCGCGTGGCACGCGCTGCACCGGGAACCGGCGCTGCCGATTCCGGTTGTCCGTCGGGGCAAACGGAGGACCGTCATGGCCAACGAGCACATCCCGAATGATCCCTATCGTTCGCAAAAGGAAGACGAATTCCGCCAGGCCGCGCGTCTCGACAGCGAGCTCCAGGCGGATCCGGAACTCATGGAAGGTCCGGCGACCACTGGCCGGGTCGCGCTGTTCGCGCTCGCCATTGCGCTGGTGCTGGGCGCCGTGTTCTACGGACTGAACAATACGACCATCAATCAGGCGGGCACCGCGCCGCCGACCCAGACCGCGCAGCAGAGCCAGCCAGCCTCACCTGCCGCACCGCCCGGCATGCGTGACGTGACGCCGAAATCCAACAATCAACCCGGCATGACCACGGGCGCAGCGACCAATCAGCCGCCGGCGTCGCACACCGGCAGCGAGATCGACCACGCAGCCAATCCGACCGCCGGGCAGAACAACGATAACCGGTAAGTCGCAAAGCGCCGGCAATAACCAAAACAGCGGGCGGGTGGAGTGGATTTGACATTCGCTCCAACCAGCCCGCGCGTTCGAAAAACGAATGTCAAATCCAACACTCCACTAGAGTACTAGTTTGGTTTGCTCGTGGTCCCTTGATTCCAACATTCGCAAAAGTGCCTCCCAAAGCGGGGAGCGAATGTTGGAATCAAGGGACCACGAGTGCCCGCTGTTTTTTTTGCGCCTGTCAGCCGAACAGCCTGTTCAATTCGCCGCCGGGATAACCATGCGCGAGCTCGGTGAAGGTGCCCTGCTCCGCCATCTCCCTTGCCGCCTTCATGAAGCCAGCCCAGGCATTGCGGGCCAGCGAGCCGCCGACGCTGATGCGGCGGACGCCGAGCTCGCCGGCCTCCTTCAGCGACAGGCCGGACGCGCCGATCAGAAGGTTGACCGGCTTTGGATGCACCGCCTTCACGACAGCGGCGATCTCCTCCTTTGTCTTGATGCCCGGCGCATAGAGGCAATCGGCGCCGGCGTCCGAATAGGCCCGCAAGCGATCGAGCACGAGACCGAGATCAGCCTGTCCCCACAGAAACGCCTCGCAGCGGCCGGTCAGCAGCACGCCGCTGTTGTCGGCATCGATCGCCGCACGCGCGGCGCGGATGCGCTCGATCGCAAGCTCGCGCTCGAACAGCGGCTTGGCCTTGTCGCCGGTGGAGTCCTCGATCGAGAGGCCCGCGACGCCGGTCTTGACCGCGCGCGCGACATTGGCGCCGACCTTGGCCGGCTCGACCGCAAAGCCGCCCTCGAAGTCGGCGTTGACCGGCAGATCGACGGACGCGCAGAGCGACTCGAGATGGCCCAGCACATCCTCCAGCGTGACCCGATTGTCGGCCTTGCCGATGGTCCAGGCGAAGCCGGCGCTGGTCGAGGCCAGCGCCTTGAAGCCGAGGCTCTGCAGCGCCTTCGCAGTCCCGACATCGAACGGGTTGGGCAGGATGAAGCAGCCGGCCTGATGCAATTGACGGAAGCTCGCACGTTTCTCCGCTGTGGTGACCGGCATGGTCTGTCCCTTTCCATCGTTGATCGTTCGCCGCGCTTAGATAGCGAGGCCGACGGAGGCCCGCCAGTGTCCCGGCTTCGACATTCGTGCTGCCATCTGCCGCCAGCGCGTTACGCGACGACCTTGCGCAGGAAGGTGCGCTCTTCGGCGAGGATGAATTTGTTCTCCTCGGCGAAATGGAAATTCGCCATGCCCTCGGCATCGTTGCGCAGGCGGCCGCGATAGGCCTCGTAGGCGCTGAGGCTTTCGAAGGAGATCAGCGCAAACGCGATGTTGTTGGTGCCCTCGTGCGGCATGAAGTAGCCGATCAGCTCGCCCCCGCATTTCGGGATGATGCTGAGCCAGCGCCTGGAATACTCCTCGAACTGCGCGCGCTTGAACGGATCGAGCTGGTAGCGGATGAATACGGTGATCGCCATGGGAACCTCGGTTGGCTGCGTGATGCCGTCGCTATAGCCGCTTGCTCGGCATCAATGCTTCGGTTATCATCGAAGCATGAAAGTAGGCCCCGACATCGCGATGGTCGCCTCTCTGGTCGGCGACCCCGCCCGCGCCAACATGCTGACCGCGCTGATGACCGGCCGCGCGCTGACCGCAAGCGAGCTCGCGCAGGAGGCCGGCATCACGCCGCAGACCGCAAGCTCGCACCTTGCGAAGCTCGAGGCGGGCGGGCTGATCGAGCCGGAAAAGCAGGGCCGCCACCGCTACTACCGCCTCACCGATTCCGACGTTGCCGGCGTGCTCGAAGGTCTTGCCGGGCTTGCGGCGCGCGCCGGCCACATGCGGGTGCGCACCGGGCCGAAGGATCCGGCGCTGCGGCGCGCGCGGATCTGCTACGACCACCTCGCCGGCGATCTCGGCGTGCAGATGCTCGACAGCATGCGGCAGAGGCGGCTGCTGCGGCAGAAGAAGCAGGACATCGAGCTGACCGCCGACGGCGAACGCTTCCTGGCCGACAATCTGCAGATTTCGCCCGACATGCTGAGCCATCCGCGCCGCCCGGTGTGCAAGGCCTGCCTCGACTGGAGCGAGCGGCGGCATCATCTCGCCGGCACGCTCGGCGCCGCCATGATGACGCGTTTCACCGAACTGAAATGGGCCGCACGCGACCCGACGCCGGGCAGCCGCGTGGTCACCTTCAGCCGCAACGGCGAGAGGCGCTTCACGGCGCTGTTCGGTAACGGCGAAGGCTAGTCCTTTCGGACCCGAAGCTCGCAAAAGAGTTCGCGACCAGCGATCACACGATGTTGTTTGCATCGTCATGCCCGCGCCTGTCGCGGGCATCCATGTCTTGTGATAGCCGCAAAGGAAGACGTGGATGGCCGGGTCAAGCCCGGCCATGACAAGAAGACCAATCCATCCTCCTGAGTATCGATGAAACACATTTTGCTTGGCGCGCTTCTCGCAAGCGCCCTTCTCGCCTCACCATTGTTCGCCGCCGATCAGGCGGCGCGCGAGCCCTATGGCATCGCGCTCGAAGGCTTCGCCTATCCCTACCCGGTCAACCTGCTGCCGCTCGTCAATGACGGCGAGCAGTTGCGGATGGCCTATATGGATATCGGCGCCTCCGGCCAGCCGAACGGCCGCACCGTGGTGCTGCTGCACGGGCGCAATTTCCCGTCAAGCTACTGGGCGCCCGTGATCAGGACGCTCACCGGCGCGGGCTACCGCGTCGTCGTGCCCGACCAGGTCGGGTTCGGCAAATCCTCAAAACCCGCCGGCGAGCTGCATTTCGACACGCTCGCGCGCAACACCATCGCGCTGCTCGACCATCTTCAGATCGCAAAGGCCGATATCGTCGCGCATTCGATGGGCGGCATGCTCGCGGTGCGCATCGTCCGCGCCTATCCCGATCGCGTCAGCCGCCTGGTGCTGACGGCGCCGATCGGGCTCGAGGACTACCGGCTCTATGTGCCGCCGACGCCGACCGAGAAGATTCTCGAAGCCGAGGACAGGCTGACAGCGGAGGGCTATCGCAAGCAGCTCGAGACCAATTATGCGCTGAAGCTGCCGCCCGACCAGGTGACGCCGTTCATCGAGTCGCGCTTCAACCTCAAGGGCAGCGCCGAATACCCGCGCTGGCTGCGCGCCTTCGTCTCTTCCGCTCAGATGATCTATCGCGAGCCCGTGGTGCACGAGATTCCGCTGATCTCGCAGCCGACGCTGTTCATCATGGGTGCCGACGACCACAACGCGCCGGGCCGGCCCAATGCGCCGGAAGCGCTGCGCGCCAAGATGGGCCAGAACGCCGAGCTGGCGAAGGCGCTCGCCAATCTGATGCCCGATGCGCGGGCCGAGGTGATCCCGAACACCGGTCACCTGGTGTTCCTGGAGGCGCCGGAAAAATACGACGAGCTGGTGCTGGGCTTCCTCGGGGCGCGATGACGCGCCCGCCGCCGAAAAGCTGCCTTGTTCATAACGCATTCAGCCGGTGGCACTATGCTCGGCGTCGAGTGCTCGCGGCTTAGCGGGTATTTGCCGGTCGAATCACCAGCCTTTCCGCTGGCCGTCCGGTCTTGTCGCGGGACGATGCAAAACGAATGGAGGAGAAAAAGATGAAGTATCTTTTCGCTGCGGTTGTACTGGCGAGCTCGCTGGCAGGTCTCAGCGCAGCCAATGCAGCCGGCGGCTGCGGACCCGGCTGGCATCGCGGTCCCTATGGCCGCTGCATGCCCAATGGCGGCGCCGTCGTGGTCGCGCCCGCTGCGCCCGTCGTCGTCGTACCGGGCCGCCGCGTCTGTCCTCCCGGATTCTTCTGGCGTTATGGCCGTTGCCGCCCGATTTGAGCGCGCCGGCATTCTTTCGACAGAAACCCCGCTTCGCGCGGGGTTTTTTGTTGGCAGTCCCCCGCGCCCGCTTACCAGCGGTTCGGGAAGCAGCGGCGGCCGAACGGACCGGAATGCCAGCCGACAGCAGAGACGAATGCAGCAGCGAGCGTCCTCATCCCCGGCTCCCGTCAAACAGGCCGCCATGGTGGCGATTCCAGATCAACGCGAGGACGACGGCCGCCGTCACCACCAGTGACGCCGGTGCCAGTGATGGCGATGCCAGCGGTGGTGACGCCAGCCCCAGTGATGACCGCGATGCCAGCCATAGTGATGACCATGGCCCCAGCGCACTTCCTGGGGCTGCAACTGATCCGCTTCCTGGCGCGTGGTCACGGCGGGATGGGCTTCGACATCCGGCGGCCGCATCTCACCGGCGAGCGGCTGCGGCAGCAGCGGTGCGGCCTGCGCGCTCGCCGCGAGCGCGGCGGCTCCTGCGGTGAATCCAAGGGCGAGCTTGAGAAAATCCCGGCGTTCCATGGCCACTCCTCCGTGCAAGACGTCTGACCGTATGAAGCGAGTGTCGCCGCGCCGGCATGAATGGCGGCTGAATTTTCCGTTCAGCTTCGCAGGCTCTGCCGTCAGCGCGAAAGTTCCTCGGCGAGCAAGAGCGTCTCGCGCGTGCGAGAAACATCCGGCCAGTCGCGGTTGAAGTCCGCGATCAGCCGCTTCATCTCGTCGCCACCAACGGCGCGCTCGAGCGCGGCCTCGTCATCGAACTGGTACATGGCCTGGTGGATCGCCGGATCGGTTTTGCTCCAGAACCGCCAAGCCTTCGCAACGCCAAAGGATCTGGCGGCATCCGGCAGATGCTCCTTCGCGTACCAGGCGTCGAACGCCTCGCGCCTGGTCGCGTCCTTGACGGTGGCGCGGACGATGAAAAAGGCCGATGCCATGCGTTCCTCCCGGGGCGGTTCTCGTTTTTGGTGCGCAGATGGATGGAACTTACCATCGCACTGGCGCGCGCGCGAGGCCGTCACACTTTCTACAAAGAGCGGGAGGTGAATCCGAAATATGGGGAGCGTTGGGTCGTTCTGCGTTCAGTAACAACCAAGGGAGCCAACAAATGGCAGCACAGGCAAAGCCCATTCCCGACGGCTATCATTCCATCACGCCCTATCTCGTCGTCGACGGCGCGGAAAAGATTGTCCGCTTCATGAAAGAAGCCTTCGGAGCGCAGCCCCTGTTCGAGCCGATGATGCGGCCGGACGGCAAGATCATGCATGCCGAACTCAAGATCGGCGATTCCGTCGTGATGATTTCCGAGGCGTCCGAACGGGCGCAGCCGACATCCACCACGCTCTATCTCTATGTGCCCAATGTGGATGCCGTCTACCAGAAAGCGGTCAAGGCCGGCGCGACGGCCGAGATGGAGCCAGCCAATCAATTCTATGGCGACCGCTCCGGCGGCGTGAGGGACCCGGCCGGCAACCGCTGGTACATCGGAACCCATGTCGAGGACGTCTCGCCCGGTGAACTGAAGAAGCGAGCGGCGGAATTCATGAAGCAGCAGCACAAGGCGGCGTAGCTCGCGCAAATCTTCGCCTCGATTTGAGAGGGCGGGTCCGCGTGGCCCCGCCCTCCGTGCGATCTCCGGCCGCTGGCCGATGCGGAATCCATCAGGCTCTCAATCGTTCGATCCATCTGGCAGCGCCCGACCTATTCGATTACCCTGTCGGCACGCACCAGCAACATTGGCGGCACGTCGATCCCGAACCCCCTGGCTGCCTTGAGGTTAATCACCAACTCGAACTTGGTCGGCTGCTCGACTGGCAAATCGGCCGGCTTGGCGCCTCTCAATATCTTGTCCACGAATGTAGCGGCTCGCCCAAACAGGTCCGATATGTCCGCCCCATAGGACAAAAGGGCATTAGGTTCGCTGGCAAGCCCGCTGGTATCAAACAATATCGGTACTTTCATCCTTGTCGCGAATTCCACGATCTCCATCCGATAAGCTGCATATATCGGAGAAAGCACAAAGAGAGAGTCCGGGGGGTTCGTCGTGGCAGCCGTTAGCGCCTCGACAAGTTCGCCTGAACTGAGGATCGGGATTGACTCAATCTCTATTGCGAGCTTCGGCGCCACGATCTGGATTGCATCGGACCGAAGCATCATGCCTTGATTCTTCGGGTCAACAATCATCACCACTCGGGTTGTTTTCGGCTGCATCTGCTTAAGAAACTCCAGCGCCTTTTGATCCGTGTCCGGGGCAAGCAGCGATAGCCCAGTTACGTTCCCGCCGGGCTTTCCAAGACTCCGGACCAATCCGGCTCCCACCGGATCAGCAGAGACGGCAATCACAATCGGAATTGAACTGGTTGCTTCTTTGGCGGCCTGGGTGGGCGGCGTATTCACCGTAACGATGACATCCACGTTGAGAGTGACGAGTTCGCCAGCGAGCACACGAAGACGATCGAGTTGGCCGCTTGCGTCCCGATACTCGATGCCGATGTTCTTTCCCTCAACCCACCCGAGATCGCGCAGACGTTGGCGAAAGGCATCTATTTGAGTCGAGACAGAGGCGTCGGTCTCCCGCGTCAAGAAGCCTATTCGACGCCTTCTTGCTAATTCCTGCTGGCCGAACAATATTCGTGGTGCGAAGAATGCACTCGCTCCGAGCGCAAATAGCAGTTTGCGACGCGTGTTCATGGACTTTGTTCCGGGCCCGCTGATCAGCGGGCGGGTCCCCCGTGGCTCCGCCCTGCTCACCTCACAATCTGCGCAAGGCAAGCCACTCCGAATTGTCCCTGGTCGCTATGCACCTGGCGTGGAATTCCGCCGGTGACATCCCGCTCAGGCGCTCCACGCTCGGGTCTCTCTCTTCGCAACTTGCCTGCTCCACGCGCACAATCTGGTGGGCGACCATCCAGGCGCCAACCAATACCGGTGGGGAAAGGACGACGAGGCAGGCAATGCTGACGGCGGGCGACCAACGCGCGATGTAGAGGCCGACGCGATAGACCACCGCGATTCCGCCTGCGGACAAGGCAATCCAAACAGCAAGCACACTGACAAAAGTCATTTGCGCGCTCCTGGCCGGTCTGTCGAGGATACGCCCCGGACGCGGGAATTGCCAAGCGCGACGCCGGTACAAACGGCACATTCTGTTGAGCGGAACCCTACACCCACCCGCCCCGCGCCATGATGGCCGCGCAGAGCAGGATGACCACGATCGCCGCAAGCTCGGCGTGGATGACCATGGTCACGCGCCGGCGTCTGCCGGCATCGATCACCGGCACCTGGCCTGCCTTGATCGCGCCGCGCCAGGACAAGAATTCCTTGGTCGGGATGATCGACAGCAAGCCCACGATGACGAACAGCGCAAACTTGGTCAGGAAAGCGTGGCTGTGGAAATAATAGCTCGCGCCCTTCTCGAAATAGAACACGCGCAGCAGACCGATGATGAACAGCAGGCCCGCCGCGATCCCGAGCACGAGGTCGGTGGCCTGAAGCCGGCGCGCCGATGAAAGCGTCAAATCCCCGCGGATCAGCGTGAACTCGATCGCGACCGCGGCGACGAGCGTGAAGGCGCAGAGGTGATGCAGGAAGGCGAACAATGTGGACATGGGAAGATATTCCAGTTCCTGACGCGGGCGTGGCGGGTTGTTCGCCAAGGCACGACGAACAAAAGGCGGAAGCCGCAACCCGCCTTGCTCATCGTACCGAAAAATGGCGGATTGCGCTGCCGCTATTCCGCCCTGCGAGCTGATCCCATGCTCGGCAAGACGCAGCGGCACAGGTTGGGGGAATGGAGATGCGCTTGGAACAGAAAGACCATGAAACGCTGGTGTCGGTCGCGCTTGGCCGCGTCCTGGTGCGATACGGCATCATCAGGAAGGAACACCTTTGCGATGAGCTGGACATGATGTCCCGCGAGGCAGCATCGACCCGTTCGGACGACACACAGGCCCTTGCCGACGCATGCTCGCGCGGCAAGGCCGACATCCAGCGATGGCCCGAGCCCAAGATATTCCGCAGGGGTATCTGATCGGTACGGGCCGGCGGAAAACCCGGCCGACATAATCAATAGAGCGGTTTGTTCGACGAAGCTCGGACAGCGAAGGCGGAAGCCGTTGCCGCCGACTATTCGAACCAGTCCTTGTGGTGAACCTTCAAATCATCGAGCGGCGTGACACGAAACGAAACCAGCCGGTGATCGAGCGTGGAGATCTCGAGACGTTTTTCTCCAGAGCGCTCGCTCACGCCAATCCTGGCGCGATAGTGAGCTTGCAGCAGCTTTTGCAATTCCAGGAGTTTCGATTTCAGGTCCTGAAATTCCAGTCCTTCCTTGAGAGTGGCCTTCAATACCAGCCTGGCGAACACGCGCTCGACGATCATCCCGCCGGCCGGCCTCGTCTGCATGACGCGCATCCGGCAGTCCGCGGGCAGTGAGGATGCCGCACGACGCATGTCCTTTCCGCTGAAGGCCATTTCGGTATAGGGATCGAGCCCTTCCAGGGTCGCTTCCCCCACCAGTGACGCAACGAGGGCGGCGCTTTTGTCGCCATCGCTCTCAACGCCGAAAAGCCTGGTCAGGTCGGCCTTGCTGTACGCCAGGGATACGACCGGGACTGCGGCATGCTGCGGCGTCTGAAGCGGGTATTCCTCGCCGGCGGCAAGACAGCGAATTTCATATCCGCCGGGCTGGCCGGCGTCCTTCCGCACGATGCTGCCGATCGCAGGCACGCGCTCCCCGCCATCCACCCGGCAGCCTTGTGCGTCACAGGTTGCACGATAGAAGAGAGGCGGGACGAAAATCCTGCCCTCTTGCCGAAGCACGGCGATCGTGTCGGACAGGCTGCCGGCATGGGAGGCGCGCCCGCCGAGAGGCTGCGCCAGCGCGCAGATGAGGAAGCCGAGGCTCGCTATCGCCTTGCCGCGCCGAATGATCGAGAACGGCTTCCCGCATCTAGAACCCGATTCTGTCGGTTTCAACGGCGAAGATAACCTTGTTGCCATCGACATCATACCGGAGGGAGTTCTGGATGCGGCTCGCCATTCCCCCCAGCGCGATATGATATCCGCGATCCCACCGGACGGCTATCCTGACATTGCCGGTGTAGATGCGGCGCACCACCTGCGACGTGAACGGGTTGAGCTTGAGCGAGCAATACGCGTCGCCCCGAACCTGCCTGATCGCCTGACTGAGCTGTTCGGGCGTCGCTTCGAACACCCTGATGTTGGTGATGTCGTAGTCGATCTGGCGGATATAGGCGAACGCGTTATCGGGAATATCCTGCAGGTCGGGCCGGTTGCGGAAGGAATCGAGCACGGCCTTGTTCGTGAATGGTGACGCAACCAGGATCTTGATGTCGTACGGCGCATGCACCGGATTCATCAGGGGCGCCACCCGGGGCGTGTTCTTCAGCGTGAAGATCGTTTGAGGACATCCATCGACGGCGCCAATCGTTCCCGCGCTCCTGGTCAGGGCGCTGGTGGGATCGGACATGGTTGCGTTGAACACCATGCCCGGCGACAGCCGGTAGTCCGTCGTCTTCCATTTCGGAAACCCATAGGGCGTGAGCACCTGCGCGGTCGGGCTCACCTTGTCGTAGACGACGTTGCGAAACGTCGGCACCTGGGCGCAGCCGGCGAGCGCCACTGCATTGAGCAACGCCAAAAACAGCCTGATCTGCATGATGCGCCCCCGGCAACATCAGTTGTTGTTGAGGAACGACGCGGCCTTGATCATGTCGACGCCCACCACCATCAACCCGTTGGTTTGATAGACCACGTTCTTGGCGCAGACCTTGTCCTGGGCGGCCGGTTGCGCCGGCTTGCTGCCCGCCTGATCGGCCGGCTTGTCCGTCGTCGGATTCGCCGGCTTGGCACCGGGGCTGGCAGGCGGCGTGGCGGGCTTCGACACACCGGCGACCTGCCCGGGCGTGGGTTTCGTCACGACATTGGAGCTGGGCGACTTGAACTGCAGGTCGACATTGCCAGCCGTGATGTCGACGAGCGTTCCGTCCGATGTCGGGACCTTGTCGGCCGTCGCACCTCCTCCGCCGCCCGCAGGCGCCGCTCCGGTCGCAATTCCGGACGCGTCGACCGTGCAGTCGGACGCCGCGCCGCTGATGTCGCGGATCCACGACGCCTTCAGCCCGACGGTGAGCTTGGCGAACTGGAGGTCGAAGGCATTCAGCGACATGTCTTTCTTCGCCACCAGCGAGATCGTGATCTTGCCGACACAGGCCCGGTCGATGATCGAGGCCTGCTTGGGAGACTGGGTCGCGACCGTGCAGGACTGATCCTTTTTCTTCAGCGCCGCGGCAGAGCGGTTCATGTCCGGATTGAAGGCGGGCGACTCGGCCGTCGTGATCCAGATCCCCACCTCCTCGATGTTCGACGCATCGAAGTCGATCAGCTTGAGCCAGGAACCCAGCGTCAGCTTCAGCGACGCGGTGATGTCGTCCTTGTAGGCGATCGACGTGGTGATGCTGCTGTTGAGGTTGTTGACCCTGACGGGAAACTTGTCGGTCACGATCGGCGTCGGGCACATGTCGCCCAGGCTTCGCAAATCGTAGGTCGTGCCGTCTGCCGCAAATTTCGCGATGGTGATGTTGCCGGGCGTGGCCGTTCCGGCCTGGGTGTCGTTCAGAAGCAGCGGCGTCGGCGGGCTGATCAGGTTGCACGCATGGTTGTTGCGCATCAGCGTGCCCAACGGATTTTTCGTCTTCTGGATGTTGAGCGCATCCTCAAGCGGACCGGCATGCGCCGTTGCGATCAGAACAGCCGAAGTCAGCGCAATAGCCGAGACATTCTTGAACATGAAAAGCCCCCACCCCAATGCCCTCACTCTGCGTGCATTTTTCAGACAATGCAACCTGGTATTGGGGTTATTTCACAGGGCTCGCGGCGCCCGGACCACCGCTACGGCTGATCATTTGACGAAACGATGACGCTGGCGGGGGACCAGCGGATTACGCTTCGCTAATCCGCCCTACACGCAACGTTCTGAGTGAAACCGCACGCGTTCGCGAGCCGGCGCGTCACATCAGCTTCATAGGCGCGTCACCGACCACGCGAAGGTCGATCCTGCTGATCAGGTCCGAACGGAGCGCCTCGGCGGCGCTGATGGCGGCCTCAGTCTGCCGCAACGTGCTGACATTCGATCCGAGCGACACGATTCCGCCGAGGACCAGGGCAATCGATCCCAGCGCGGCGACCTGCGCGGAGCCGAACAGGCCGAACAGCGTGATCAGCAGCAATACAAAGCCGCCTGATATCGCGACCTGCGACCCCAGAATGATCCTCCGGCATCGGTCGGCGCTCTCGGCAAGCTCCTCGATCCGCGCTTCGATCTCTGAAATCTCGTCGGTCGGCTCGTCGTCGGTCATTAGCTCGTGTCCCGCAGCCCTAACGACAAGGGGGATGGCGGATTACGCTTCGTTCCTCAGCTCTACGAGCTCGCACGGTCACGATACGGGCTCCGTGCATGACGGCACTGGTCCGCCAGGCTTCATGGCCTCCGCTGGAACAACGTTGATGTCCAGCGGCTCAAGCGCCGCCGCGCCAGGCAGCGCCCGCACGATCGTCAGATCAAACTCGACATTGAAGCTGGCCGGCGGGCCCATGCTCTCGAAACGCAACTGATCTGGTCCGACGTAATCTTGTTGGGGCAGATAGATTATTTCGATCCCGCTTATCATGCGACCGTAGCAGGCATCGTCTCCTGCATACGCCTCTTCCACCTTGATTTGATTGATTCGCGTACAGACCACGCCGTGCTGGGGTGCCATGTCCAGTCGAAACGTTGGAGGCGCCTTTGGGTTGCATCCCTGATCGGCTTGAGCGTGTCCATCCAGCACGATCGCTTCCCCAGCGTAAACCGTCACGGCATGGCGCCGGTCTTTTATCGCTGCTGCGGCGGGAAAAGAGATAGCAATGGCCGCCGACGCGCTGATGACCGCTAGGCGGCCAGCAATGGTCCTGCGAAACTGCGCCGACCAAAACATCGTCAAGCCATCCTCACAACGGCAGATTGTCGTGCTTCTTCGCGGGCGTCTCGACCTTCTTGTCCCTGAGCATGGCGAGCGCGCGCGCGATCCTCTTCCGGGTCGAGTGCGGCATGATGACGTCGTCGATATAGCCGCGCTCGGCCGCGATGAACGGCGACAGGAAGCGGTCCTCATATTCCTTGGTGCGCGCCGCGATCTTGCCGGCGTCGCCGATATCGCTGCGGAAGATGATCTCCACCGCGCCCTTGGCGCCCATGACCGCGATCTGCGCGGTCGGCCAGGCATAGTTCATGTCGGCGCCGATCTCCTTCGAGGCCATGACGTCGAAGGCGCCGCCATAGGCCTTGCGGGTGATCACGGTGACGAGCGGCACCGTACACTGCGAATAGGCGAACAGCAGCTTCGCGCCGTGCTTGATCAGCCCGCCATATTCCTGGGCGGTGCCCGGCAAAAAGCCCGGGACGTCGACGAAGGTCACGATCGGGATCTCGAAGGCATCGCAGAAACGGACGAAGCGCGCGGCTTTCCGCGAGGCGTCGCTATCGAGCACGCCCGCCAGCACCATCGGCTGGTTGGCGACGAAGCCGACGGTGCGGCCCGCGATGCGGCCAAAGCCGGTGACGATGTTCTTGGCAAAGGCCTCCGAAATCTCGAAGAAGTCGCCCTCGTCGACGACCTTCAGGATCAATTCCTTCATGTCGTAGGGCTTGTTGGGATTGTCGGGGATCAGCGTGTCCAAGGACATGTCGAGCCGGCCGATGTCGTCGAAGCTCGGCCATTCCGGCACGCCGTCACTGTTGTTCGAGGGCAGGAAGTCGATCAGGCGGCGCATCTGCAACAGCGCCTCGACATCGTTCTCGAAGGCGCCGTCGGCGATCGAAGAGCGCGTCGCATGCACGCTGGCGCCGCCGAGCTCCTCGGCGGTCACCACCTCGTTGGTCACGGTCTTCACCACGTCCGGACCCGTAACGAACATGTAGCTCGTGTTCTTCACCATGAAGATGAAGTCGGTCATCGCCGGCGAATAGACGTCGCCGCCGGCGCACGGCCCCATGATCACGGAAATCTGCGGGATCACCCCTGACGCCTGCACGTTGCGGCGGAACACGTAGGAATAGCCGGCCAATGCCGCGACGCCTTCCTGGATGCGGGCGCCGCCGGCATCATAGAGGCCGATGATCGGCGCGCGCGCCTTCATCGCCATGTCCTGGATCTTGACGATCTTCTGCGCATGCGTCTCCGACAGCGAGCCGCCGAACACGGTGAAATCCTTGGCGAAGACGAAGACCTTGCGGCCGTTGACGGTGCCCCAGCCGGTGACGACGCCATCGCCGGGCACCTTGGTCTTGTCCATCCCGAACTCGCTCGAGCGGTGCTCGACGAACATGTCGAACTCCTCGAAGGAGCCCTTGTCGAGCATGAGCTCGATGCGCTCCCGCGCCGTCAGCTTGCCGCGCGCATGCTGCGCCTCGATGCGCTTTTCGCCGCCGCCCAACCTTGCGCTGTCGCGCCGCGCCTCGAGGCTGTCCAGAATGTGCTTCATGTGGCTCCCTGCCCGCTTTTCGACCAGATTTCTGGGGGTTCTAACACGGCCTTTTGCGGAGCGGAAACCGCCTTTGCATGCGGAAAAACCGCCATTTGGCACTACAAGCGCCTTTTCCGATTCGATCAGGAGACGGGCTATGGGTGAAACCGCGACACCGGATCAGGCGGGCGCCGTGTCCGGCGGGGTCAGGATCCTGCTGCGGCTCGAAGGCTTGACGCTGTTCGCCGGCATGGTGCTGCTCTATGCGGTATGGGAGGGTTCGTGGTGGCTGTTCGCGATCCTGTTCCTCGCCCCCGATCTGAGCTTTGCCGCCTATCTCCTTGGCCCCAGGGCCGGCGCGATCGCCTACAACGCGGCCCACAGCTACATGGCTCCGGTCGCCCTGATGACCGCCGGATTTGCCGCGGGCTCGCCGCTTGTGCTGTCGGTTGCCATGATCTGGCTCGCCCATATCGGGATCGACCGCGCGCTCGGCTATGGGCTCAAATACGACGCCGGATTTACCTTCACCCATCTCGGCCGGATCGGCCGCGGCGAGAGCTGAAAAAGCGGGAAATACCCAAATTGGGGTCCTGACAGCGGTTTGAAATCACGTATAAGGGCCGGGCCGGCATGCCGCTTCCTCCACGGGCAGCATTCGGCGCGTATTTTGTGAAACGTCATTGTCAAAATCCGATTGCCCCTGATCACGTCGATGTCCGCGACGATTCTGCCCCTTTCGCCCGACGACAAGACCCAGGAGACGGTCGATTTCCTGCGCCGTCTCGCCAGCATGATGACCGGCGGCAAGAACGCCGAGATGCTCACCGAGGCCGCCGCCATGATCGAGGCGCTGACGCAGCGCGCCGTGAGCGCGGAGCGGCTCTCCGACGAGCTGCAGGAACAGCATGAGCGCATCAACGAGCTGCGCGCGGTCGCCGAGATCGCGGCGGAAAATCTCGGCGCGGAAGCGGAAGCGCTGAAGGCCGAGCTCGAGCAGGCCGCTGAGGTCGCCGACATCGAGCGCGCAAGCCTCACCCAGCAGGCGGGCCGGCTGCTCGCGCGCGCCGAGGATGCCGAAAACCGGCTGGCCCGGGTGAGCGCCGAGCTCGACGAGCTGCGCATGCCCTTTGCCGAGCTCTCCAGCGCCGTGGTCGCCGTCCCCGTCGAGCTGCTGCGGACGGCGCGCGCGCAGTTCGATTCGCTGGCCGACGGCTTTGCCAACGGCGGCGACCTGATCTCGCAGACGATCTGCGAGATCGGCGCCTGTGCGATCGACCAGGCGCTGGCGGGCACGACGCCGCCAAAGGACGCCGGCGGCGAGCCGCTCAGTCCTCCCCGGTCCTGAACGGCGCCTCCTTGCCGGGCGGCACGGTTTCCTCCGCCATCGCCAGCATCATCGCGACCATCACGTAGTTGCCGGCAACCGCGGTGAGATCGACGATCTGCTGATCGTTGAAGACCTTCTTCGCCCGCGCATAGGTCTCGTCGGAAACCTTCTTCGTGGTGGTGAGCTCGGTGACGAAGTCGTAGACGAGCGCCTCGTCCTCGGCCATCTTCGAGGGCCGCTTGCCCTGCTTCAATTCGGCGATCACGTCGGCGGATAGGCCGGCCTTGGCCGCCAGCGGCGCATGCGCGAACCACTCGACCTGCGAGCGCCACTGCCGGCCGATGATCAGGATCGCGAACTCGTTGAGCCTTGTCGGCACCGAGGTCTGCCAGCGCAGATAATAGAAGAGATCGTAAAGCCGCTGGCCGAGCACCGGGCTTCGGATCATCGGGTTGTAGGGTCCGCCGAGGCCGACGCTCGACACCTTCATGATCTGCTCGCCGAGCGGCTTCTGCTTCTCGTCGAGCTGGTCCATCGTCAGTTGCGGAAAGCGCGGCTCCTTGCTGGTCGCAGGTGTGGCCATCATCGAGGCGGCGAGCCAGCCACTGGCCGCGGCGAGCGACAGCGATGCAATCCAGACTGAAGCTGAGTGCATGGGGATTTCCTCCGGCGTTCTTGATTGTGGCGCGACTTTAGTCGAGGCCAGCGAGACGGACCAGCGCCTTAAAGCAGGATCACGCCGATCGCCCGTCAGATCGCGCCGAGATCGGAAAGGCAGGCCTGCGCCACGCTCATGCGCGCGGCGACCAGGCGCGGCTCGGTGCAGTCCATGTTGAGCGCGAACACGGTGTGTGCGCTGCCCTTCTCCGCCCAGCCCACCAGCCAGCCGAGCGAGGGCTCGCCGCGCTCGGCCCCGAGCAGGCCGGACTTGGCGCGGATGACGGACTCCCCGACTTTGGTCACGGGGAGGATGTCGCGCACCAGATCCTGGCTGCGCTTCGAGATCGGCAGCGCACCGCGGCGCAGCCGGTCGACGAAATCGACCTGCTGCACCGGATCGATCCGCAAGTCGCCGGTCAGCCAGAACTGGTCGATGCCGCCGCCGATGTTGCGGTTGCCGTATTCGAAGAGGTCGACATATTTCTGCATCCGCTCCGCCCCGATGCGGCGCGCGATCTCCTGATAGACCGGCACGGCGGAGGCCGCGATCGCGCTGCGCAGCGTGTGATCCTTGTTCCAGGCCTCGATCGGACGCTTCACCCCGTCCCACTTGAAGACGTCCTTGTCGGGGTCCTCGACCACGCCGGTTTCCAGCGCGATCAGCGAGTTCGGGATCTTGAAGGTCGAGGCCGGCAGCTTGCCCTCGCCCGAGCGATCCTTGTCGCTGGCGAATACGGTGTAGTCCTCGACAACATAGCCGACGAAGGTGCCTTGCGTACCGGCGTCGGCGAAGTGCTTGGCGAGACCTTCGCGGATTTCATTCTTGGGATAGATGACGTCGGCACGGCTTGCGGACGGCAGGAGGCCGGCGGCCGCAAGCAGGCCAAGCGCATGGCGGCGGGTGATCACGGGACGCGTTCCGGGGCTCGTTGAAAGGCGCGCGACGATACAGCCGCTATCGTGGTGGAATCATGACCGGCTAGTGGTCCGATTCTAACATTCGCTACCCGCTTTGGGAGGCACTTTTGCGAATGTTAGAATCAAAGGACCACTAGCAATCTAAGATTCTAGTGGAGTTTCGGATTTGACATTCGCTTGGCGGACTCGGGGCTCGTGGGGGAGCGAATGTCAAATCCACTCCACTAGCGCGGCGCCGGCCGCGACAGCTTGAGCACGAAGACCAGCACCTCGGCGACCGCCTTGTAGAGCTCGGCCGGGATCTCCTCGCCGAGCTCGACATTGGAGAGCGCGCCCGCCAGCACCTCGTTTTCCTCGATCGGGATGTCGTTGGCCCTGGCGATCTCCATGATCTTCTCGCCGATCGTGCCCCTGCCCTTGGCGACGACCCGCGGCGCGCCGGTGCGGTCATAGTGCAGCGCGACGGCCAAAGGATTTTTGGTTTCGCGGCTCATGACGCACGATCCAGGAAATGCCCGGCGCGCGCCGGCGTCAATTGCGGCGGCGTGCCGTCGCGGATCACGATGTCGCCGGGCTCAAGCTCGGCCTCGCTCAAGGCCCGGCTGAGGTCGGATGCCCCGGCGCGAAGTTGCGCGGCAGTGGCCGGCCGCTCCGCCCACATCCGCACCGAGGTGCGGGTGCCGGTCAGCGAGATCAGCGCGTGCACCGGCCCCGCCGGCTCGACGTCGAGCGAGAAGCGTGCGCGCCAGATGCGCTTGGCGGCCTCGACCTCGCTGGCGCCGCCGTCGCGCGCGATCTCGAACTGCGCCAGTGCCGTGCCTTGCGGGGTTGCGAAGGGAATTTCGAAATGCCAGCGCGGCGCCGAAGGGTCGATCGGGGCGTTTTGCGGATCGGCGCGATCCGGCAGCGACGCCACCTGCAAGAGCGTCTGGCGCGCCAGTGCTGCGTCGGTCTCGGTCAGGAGATGATGCGTGGTTGCGGCGAGCGGCGCATCCGGCGCGATCGACGGCGCGGCCACCGGCTGCGCCGACGGCAGGCTGCCACGAAATGGCGGCGGCGGCGTGCTGGTGCGCAAGAGCAGATCCTCGCGGCCGACATTGGGCAGTGCGGCCGCCTGCGCTGCATTGGCGTGCGACCCGTCCGGCAGCGCTTCCTGCAACAGCGTCAGCAGGTCGCCCGCTGTCGCCGTGCGCGGCGCGGCGCGCAGCAGCGCCTCCGGCAACAGGCGCACCGCGAGGCTTGCCTCGGCGGAATCGACCGCCGCCGGCAGCCGCGCCTGCGGCAGCAGGATCTCCTGCAACTCGGTCTCGGGCGATGAAGGGGCAAGCGGCGGTGCTCTCTCGGCAACGCCTGGCGCCGTCGTCGCGGCGCCGCCAGCGGTGGCGGCAAGGCCCGGTGCCGCCGGCTGCGGCGTCGTGGCGCCCTGCGCGCCGTCGAGCGCCACCAAGGCCTGGCGCAGCACGATCAGCGCAGCCTTCAGGTCGGGCACGCCGGCGCCGGGGCCAACCGATCCGGACGCGAGCGTGGCTTCCAGCAGCAGGCCCGATTTCGCAAAGGCCTGCTGGATATCGCCGCCACCGATGCTCTCATCGAGATCGGTGCGCTGCGCCAGCACTTGCGCTGCCGCCTGCTGCAACGCCGGCGGCAGATTGGTCGAGGTGACGAGCGCCGAGAGATCGGCGAACAGCGGCGCCTGGCTGCCCTGCTGCGCGGCCGCGCTTTGCGTGGCAACCGCGACCGCCACGCGCTCGGCCGGGCTCAGCAGATTCTGGGAAAGCGCATCCGCAGGCGACGCGGAAGGCGCGGCGAGCGGCGCATTCGGCGTCAACGTCACGCTGTCGAGCGAGGGAGCCGTGACACCCGACGCGTTCGGCGGCACGATCGACAGGCG
Source organism: Bradyrhizobium sp. NP1 (assembly GCF_030378205.1). NCBI lineage: Bacteria > Pseudomonadati > Pseudomonadota > Alphaproteobacteria > Hyphomicrobiales > Nitrobacteraceae > Bradyrhizobium > Bradyrhizobium sp. NP1. The sequence continues at coordinate 3,314,209 of NZ_CP127385.1, read as the reverse complement.
AATGCCGCCGTCGGTCTGCGACACCGCAAGCTGGAGCTTCTGGCCCGCCTGCAGCGGCACCTCGGTCAGCACATCAAGCGAAAGCCCGGCAATCGCGATCTGCACCAGGTTCTCGGCGAGCGTGTTGAGCACCTCGGCATTCACGATCGTGCCGGCCTGCAGCGCAAGCCCGGATACCGCCCCGCTCGGCGTGGCGGCAATGACAGGAAGCGTCGGGTTGACTGACAGGGCCATCGGCCGAAAGGCTAGCCCAGCCGTCGTAAACCTCTCGTTAACCCCGGCGCTCGTCTAGCGCATCAGGTCGAGCAGTTGCGCGGCGGCGCGGAACTCCTTGAGCCGCGCGGCGCGGCGGGCGGCGACCTCCTCGTCGATCCCCCACTGCTCGCCGTTCCAGTCCTCGTCGACATGGGCCGCGGCCCAGACCTCGTCGGGACTGCGCATGCCATGCTTCAGCGCGACCGCCAGCAGCGCCGAACCCGTGATCGTCGTCACGACATGCAAGGCCGCGATCGACCAGGGGTCGTCGGGGAATGCCGCGCGGGCGGCCGCGACCGCCGCATCCGGCTGGCGCACATGCACGATGCCCTCGGCGAGGATGAAATGGGCGCCGAGCGTCTCTGCGGCCCAGAACAGCACGGGGTCCCAGTGCCTTGCCTCGCGCTCAACCAGCGCTTCCGGGTGGCCGGCGCGGTAGAACAGCAGGTCCGAACGCAGATATTTCGCGACGTCGTCGGCGACCAGATCGACGCGGTCAAGCACGCCCTGCACCACGCTGTTGGCAAGGCGCGTCATCGGCATGGTGAGGGGATCGATGACGTCCTGTTGCGCCTGCCATTCGGCCGCGATCACGTCGGCAATTTCGCGCCGGGGCACGATGACCTTCCTGCCCGACGGCGTCTTGATCGGCTTGCCGTCGAGCGTGACGGCAAAGCCGCCGTCGGCCTCGACCGCCTCGACGCTCGTGTAGAAGCGCTTGCGCTGCGGGGTGCGCGCAGCCTGGCGCACCGCCTCTCCGGGATCGAGGGGCGAAGGTCCCAAACCTTCTTCGAACAATTCGCGCATCGCGCCTGTCAGCTTCTCATGGTCGTCGATTGGGAGCGCAAAATAGGCCAGCCGGTGCGGCAAATAAAGCCGCGCCTATCCGTTATTGCTGATTGGCGCAGCTTCGCGAATAGGCGGCGCGGTCGCCGGGGCCGAGGCCGGCGGCTGCGCCCTCGTCGAGGCAGCGCGCCACGCGGTCGCTGAAGGAGGGCCGCGGCGCGGGCCGGTAATCATATTGCGGTGGTGCGTCGAGCTGGGGAACCACGGGAACCCCGATCTTCGGCGGCGGCAGCGGGGGCGGCAGTGGCGGGGAAAGCAGCGATCCGCCGAGGAGACCGTTCGGCGTCTGCGCATATGCCGCCTGCCCCGCGAGCAAGGTGAAGATCAGCGCAAGAAAGATCGGAAGCCTTTTCATGGAGGACATGTCGTGATCCGCCGCGACGCGTGCAAGCTAAATTATTCTTCAGGCGCGTGCTCGATCGGATCGAAGCGGTCGGCCTCGAGGCCGAGCAGGTTCCAGGACTGCAGCATGTGCGGCGGCAGCGGCGCGCTCACATCGATCACGCCACCGCGCGGATGCGGGATCACAATCCGGCGAGCCAACAGATGCAGGCGATTCTGCAGGCCGCCCGGCAGCTGCCAGTTCTCCTTATTAAAATATTTGGGGTCGCCGACGATCGCATGATCGATATGCGCCATATGCGCGCGCAGTTGATGCGTCCGTCCCGTCACCGGCTTTAACGACACCCAGGCAAGCTTGCTCGCCGACGCCTCCACGACCGCGTAATAGGTCACGGCGTGGCTTGCGCCCTCATCGCCATGCGCGGCGATGCGCATGATCGAATCCTCCTCGCTTTCCTCCTTGGCGAGATAGGTCGAAATGCGCCCCTGCTTCGGCTTCGGCACGCCCGCAACCAGCGCCCAGTAGATCTTGCGCGCGGAACGGTGACGGAAGGCGCCCGTGAGATGGGTGGCGGCGAAGCGGGTTTTTGCCACCAGAAGGCAGCCGGAGGTCTCCTTGTCGATGCGATGCACCAGCCGCGGCTTCTGGCCCTTGGCGTCGCGCATCACCTCGAGCATCTGGTCGATATGCCGCGTGGTGCCGGAGCCGCCCTGCACCGCAAGCCCGGCGGGCTTGTTGAGCACGAGCACGTCGTCGTCCTCGTAAAGCGTCATCGCCTTCAGCGCGTCGAGCGTCCGGCTCTCGGCTTCCGACAGCGCGCGCGCGGCCTTGGGCGCGTCGAGCTTGAGCGGCGGAATGCGCACGCTCTGGCCCTCCTCCAGGCGGTCCTTGCTGTCGACCCGCTTGCCGTCGACGCGCAGCTCGCCTTTGCGGACGATGCGCTGGATGTGGGAGAAGGACAGCCCCGGAAAGCGCGCTTCGAGAAAACGATCGACGCGCATGTTGTTCTCGTCGGCGGTCACGACGACGGTCTGCACCTTGGTCGGGAGCTGCGGCTCCGGCTTTGCCGGCTCCTCCCGGAAGGCGGCCGGCTTCTCGCGCGGCGGCTCGGCAAAGCGCGGCGGCTTGCCACCCGGCCGATTACCCAGCGGTCGGTCGCCCTTGGGCGCGCTGCGATGCTGCGGCCGTTCATCCCGGCCGGAATGTCCGCCGGAGGCGCGATGGCGCTGCTCGCCCTTCGGGCGCTGCTTACGCGGTTCTGACGATGTTCGCTTGATGCGGCGGCTCATGATTTCCGTGAGGTAGCCGAAAAGCCGCACCCCGTCACGGCAAAAACGCTACAAATCCGCCCTCCGATCAGCCATCTTGCGACCGCGCAAGAGACGGGAGTTTGCAATGACACTCGGAAAATCGGTTCGGGCCGCGGCCCTGATCCTGGCGACCTCGGCGGTATCGGTGAGCGCGCAGCAAGGCCCGATGCCGGACGATATCGCCTGGAAGCTGATCGAAATCGGCCGCACGGTCGACCCGCCGAAGACCGCCGCGCTCTACGCGCCGCTGCAGGAAAAGGAGCCCTATGCGGGCGTCAAGGTCGAGCGCGATGTCAAATATGGCGCGGCCGAGCGCAACCTGCTCGATGTCTTCACGCCGGAGGCCGGCGCATCAGCGCGGCCGGTGCTGATCTATATCCACGGCGGCGGCTTTGTCGCCGGCAACAAGCGCAACCCCAACAGCCCGTTCTATGACAATGTGATGCTGTGGGCGGTGAAGAACGGCTTCGTCGGGGTCAACGCCACCTACCGGCTGGCGCCGCAATTCCCCTACCCCGCCGGCGCCGAGGACCTCGCCGGCGTCGTGCAATGGGTGACGCAACAGATCGGCGCGCGCGGCGGCGATCCGGCGCGAATCTATCTGATGGGGCAGTCCGCCGGCGCGATCCATGTCGCCAACTACGTCTCGCATCCCGCATTCCACAAGGTGAAGGACGGAGGCCTGGCCGGCGCGATCATGGTGTCGGGCATCTATGATCTCACCGCGAGCCCGGTCGGCGACGCCGAGATCGCCTATTACGGCTCCGATCCCTCGCGCTACGCCGAGCGTTCCTCGCTTCCCGGCCTCCTGGCCACGAAAATTCCCTTCATGATCGCATCCGCCGAGCTCGATCCGCCGCGCTTCGTCGAGCAGTACGAGCTGATGAAGCAGGCGGCCTGCAAGCGCGTACAGGGCTGCGCGCGAGCCGTGATGCTGCCGCAACACAGTCACATGTCCGAGGTCTATTCGATCAACACCGGGGATACGCGGCTGACCGACGAAATTCTCGGCTTTGTGAAGGGCGAGAAATAGCATCGCAGCGGCGCACGCTGGCAGCCGCGTTGACAGTGCGGCCGACGCGAGGCATATTTTTCGCGGGTGGATACGACCCGCCGCTTGCGCCCATCAAGGGTATGGTGAACGTATCGAGCCGCTTCAGGCCTCCTTTGCTCGGGAGCGAACGAGTCAGCAACGCAAGCGCCTGACGATCTCTCGTTCGCGACAAGCAGAGGATTTTCCATGCGCGACTTCCGCGATGCCAAGGCCATGGCGCAAAGCTTACGCGATGCGCTCAAGTCAAAATCGGTCTCCCTCACCCACAGCGAAAGCCTCGAACTGGTTGCCAAAACCCTGGGCTTCCACGACTGGAACGTGCTGTCGGCTGCGATCCAGTCAAGCCTGCCAGCGGCCGCGGCTTCGAGGCCAGTGACCGGCGCGCCGCCAGCAACGGGGGTGCCGGTCGCGCCGATGCGCGACGTCGTGTTCTTCCCGCAGATGATCACGCCGATCTTCGTCGGGCGCGACAAGACGCGGCGCGCGATCGAGAGCGCGCTGGCCAATGACGGGCGTCTGGCGGTGCTGACCCAGCGCCACATGGCCGACGACGATCCCGGATTTGACGATCTCTACACGATCGGGGTGACGGCCAGCATCATCAGCCAGCAGGCGATGCCGAACGGCAACCTCAAATGCAAGGTGCAGTGCCTCGACCGTGTCCGGGTGGTGCGGCCGCTCCCCGGCGAATTCCTCGCCGCCGAGGTCGAACCGATTGCCGATGTCAGGGCGTCCGACGTCGATGCCTTCCGGCTCGCGGCGCAGCTCATGGAGGCATATCGCGCCTATGCCAGGGTGCCGCAGCCGCAGGCGCTCTATCGCTATTCCGGCGAGCCGGCGGTGCTGGCGAATCTCGTGGCGCAACTGATCACCGACGACATCGACAAGCTGCAACACCTTCTTGAAATCAACGATGTCGTTGCCTGCCTGGAAACAGTGCTGGGCTGGCTGAAGGAGCGCGCGGCGGCCTAAGCTGCAGTCATTGCCACGAGCCTGCGCGACGAAGGACGCCAACCGTTGAAGCTGCTCTGGATCTTTTCGCTGGCACGCGCGATGATTTCCCGATCAGCTTGAAAAAGAGCGGCAGGTTGAGGAACCGGCGCTCACTTGCACTGCGCGCCATTCCTCAACTGGATGAGATCAACGCTCGCGTTGGTCGACGGTCGTTGTCTGGCCGCTTCGTCCGTCGCCGCGCAGGCTCCCGCGCGATCTCCCGTCTGAAATCGCGCCCAGCCAAGATTGATCCAGGCATCGCCAAAATCCGGCGTGTCCTTGACCGCCTGCTCAAGAACCGGGAGCGCGTCCTGCGGACGCTTGGCGATCAGCAGCAGACGACCATAGTCGGCATTCAGCACCTTGAGTGGATTGGGCTGCTTGCGCGCGATCTGGAACAGCTCTTCGGCGAACGCGACATCGTTGAAGCGCATCTGCGCGATCGCGGCGAAACCGTGGTAGACGCCACTCTGCTCGGGTGCGACCAGGAACGACTGATTGAACCGTTGCGCGGCCTCGCCCAGCCGGCCTGCGCCGAGCGCCCGCCAACCACGCTTGGCGGTTTCGTCGAAGGCCTTTTCGCGCGTTCCGGTCGCATCGAGCAGCGCCTTGACGAACGCGTCGTCCGCTTCCCGCTGCGCGGCGGTCTTGGCGGCAAAGCCGAAGAAGGGTTGCTCGTTGAGCGGGACCGCATAGGTCCGCTTCGTCACCTGCACGCCGGGCGCAACTTCGACGGTCTCAGCGAAGGCGGAGCGCGCCATTCCCGTCATTGCGGAGAACACAAGCAGGCAAAGTATCGTCGCGGTGCGAGAGCGCTTGCCGCGTAACCACCCCGTCATTCGTCCCTGCCCCTGCCTCGCTCTCTGCGCAGCTTCGCCCAATAGTCGAGCCGCTTCCTGATCTCGCGCTCAAAGCCGCGGTCCGGCGGATCGTAGAAGGCCTGGCGGCCCAGGGCTTCCGGAAAATAGTCCTGGCCGGAGAACGCATCCGGCGCGTCGTGGTCATATTCGTAGCCGGAACCATAGCCTTCCTGCTTCATCAGCTTGGTCGGCGCGTTCAGGATGTGCTTGGGCGGCAGCAGCGATCCTCCCTCCTTTGCCGCGCGCATTGCCGCGCCATAGGCAGCGTAAGCGGCGTTGGACTTCGGTGCGGTCGCGACATAGATCACGGCCTGAGCGATCGCGAGCTCGCCTTCGGGCGAGCCGAGGAAGTCGTAGGCCTCCTTCGCCGCATTGGCGACGACGAGCGCCTGAGGATCGGCAAGGCCGATGTCCTCGACCGCCATCCGCACCACGCGGCGCGCCAGGAACAGCGGGTCTTCCCCGGCATCGAGCATGCGCGCGAGATAATAGAGCGCCGCATCCGGGTCCGAGCCGCGCACCGACTTGTGCAGCGCCGAGATCAGGTTGTAGTGGCCCTCGGCGGACTTGTCATAGATCGGCGCGCGACGCTGCAGGATCTCCTGCAAGCCGGCGGCGTCGAAAATCTCCTCCGTGCGCGCGGCGCGCCAGACCTCTTCGGCGAGCGTCAGCGCGGCGCGGCCGTCGCCATCGGCCATCCGCACCAGGGCTGCGCGCGCCTCCGCATCGAGCGGCAGCTTCCTGCCCTCGATCTCCTCGGCATGGGCGAGCAGCTTTTCCAGCGCCGCTGCGTCAAGCGAATGGAACACCAGCACGCGGGCGCGCGACAGCAGCGCCGCGTTGAGCTCGAACGACGGATTTTCGGTGGTGGCGCCGACCAGCACGATGGTGCCGTCTTCCATCACGGGCAGGAAGGAATCCTGCTGGGCGCGATTGAAGCGATGCACCTCGTCGACGAACAGCAGCGTGCCCTTGCCGGTTTCGCGACGGGCGCGCGCGGCATCGAACGCCTTCTTCAGGTCGGCGACGCCGGAGAAGATCGCAGACAACTGCTCGAAATGCAGGTCGGTGGCATCAGCAAGCAACCGCGCCACCGTGGTCTTGCCGGTGCCCGGCGGTCCCCAGAACACCAGCGAGCCGAGCGTGCGCGTCTCCAGCATCCGCGTCAGCGCGCCGTCGGGCCCGAGGATATGGTCCTGGCCGACGACCTCGCCGAGCTTGCGCGGGCGCAGCCGGTCGGCCAGCGGACGCGGCGCGTCCTGCTCCATCCCTGCGGCGGTGAACAGGTTCGTCGTTTGCGATGATGGTCGCTTCGCGCTCATCCGCCGAGCGTGACGTTGATCTGCTGGCCGCCACGCACCAGCACGATGCGCCAGAGCCGCGCGCTCTCGCGGGTCGCCTTCTCGAGGTCGGTGGTCTTGCCGATCTTCTGGTTGTTGACGGCGAGGATGATGTCGCCCTTCTGGAAGCCGACATTGGCGGCGGTTGAATCATCGGCGAGCTCGGTCACCACGACGCCCTCGGTGTCGGCGTCCAGATGCAGCTCGTCGGCGACCGCGGGCGAGATGTTGGCGATCTTGGCGCCCTGGAACGGCGAGCGCGAGGTCAGGACAATTTCATTGCGGCCGGTGTCGGGCGCGGTCTCCAGCGGCACGGTGAGTTTCGCCGGCTTGCCGTTGCGCTGCACGTCGATCTGCGCCGTGCCACCGAGCGGACGCGTGGCGAAGCGGTAGTCGAAGGCGTTGGGATCCTCGATGGTCTGGCCATCGACGGCCACGACGAGATCGGACGATTTCAGCCCGGCCCGCGCCGCGGGGCTATTCGGCACCACGCTTGCGACCAGCGCGCCGGAGGGCGAGCGCAAGCCGAGGCTCTCGGCGATTTCGGGCGTCACCGCCTGCAGGCGGGCCCCGAGCCAGGGCCGCTTCACCGCCTTGCCGCCGCTCTTGGCGGAGGCCAGCACGACCCGCACCATGTTGGCGGGGATGGCGAAGCCGATGCCCTGCGATCCGCCGGAGCGCGAATAGATCGCGGTGTTGATGCCGGCGAGCCTGCCGTTCATGTCGACCAGGGCGCCGCCGGAATTGCCGGGATTGATCGCGGCGTCGGTCTGGATGAAGAACTGGTAGTCGGTGATGCCGACCTGGGTGCGCGCCAGTGCCGAGATGATGCCGTGCGTGACGGTCTGGCCGACGCCGAAGGGATTGCCGATCGCGAGCACGACGTCGCCGACCATCAGCTCGTCGGAATTGGCGAGGTCGAGCGTCGTGAACTTCTCGTGCACGTCCTTCAGGCGGAGCACCGCGAGGTCGGAGCGCGGGTCCTTCAGCATGATCTCGGCCTCGAACTCGCGCTTGTCGGACAAGGACACCTTGACCTGGTCGGCGCCCTCGATGACGTGGACGTTGGTGACAACGAGGCCTGCGGGGTCGACCATGACGCCCGATCCGAGCGAGCGCTGCATCTGCTCGGGCTGCTGGCCAGGCACGCCGAAGAAGCGGCGGAAGATCGGATCATCGAGCAGCGGGTTGCGGTTCTGCACCACCTTGGCGGCATAGACGTTCACCACCGCCGGCTGCACCCGCTGCACGATCGGCGCGTAGGAGAGCTTCAGCTCCGCGGCCGACGACGGCACGCGGCGGTCCTGCGCGGCGGCAGGCTGCGCGAGGATTGCGGAAACGAAGAGCGCGGCGAAAAGGCGAACAAGGGTCATGCAACAATCCTGAAAGTCACGAAGAAGGATGGCGAAATCAGGCGACCCGTTCCGGCACCTGAATCGATGGAGAAGGCGGCGCACAGGATAGCCTTTCCCGGTGGCTCTCGCCCCACGCCTTGAGTGTATCGATCACCGGGCGCAGGCTCTCGCCGATCTCGGACAGACAATATTCGACGCGCGGCGGCACCTCGGCATAGACAGTGCGGACGATCAGCCGGTCCGCCTCCAGCGCGCGGAGCTGCTTGGTCAGCATGCGCTGGGTAATGCCTGGCATCAGCCGCCGCAACTCACCAAAGCGTTGTGTGCCGTTCTGCAGGTGAAACAGGATCACGCCCTTCCACTTGCCGTCGATCAGATCGAGGGTTGCTTCCACCGCACAGCCCGGACGATGGGCGAAATTCCGCCGTTTCACGTGCTCTTTCCCACGATTTTCCCAATAGTATCCAAAAAGGGACTATATCCCTGAATTTACAGTACTTGCCAAGCAGGTGCCAGCGCGACATTTACCCGCGACCGTGCCGAACACAGGAGAGAAGCCATGAAAGCCGTGGGCTATCGGAAGTCGCTGCCGATCGAGGACAAGGATTCGCTGGTCGATTTCGAGGCGGCCAAGCCGGAACCGCGCGGGCGCGACCTCCGCGTCGCGGTCAAGGCGATCTCGGTCAACCCGGTCGACTACAAGGTCCGCAAGCGCGCCGCCCCGCCCGCGGGCGAGACCAAGATCCTGGGCTTTGACGCGGCGGCCGTGGTCGAAGCGGTCGGCCCCGACGCTTCGCTGTTCAAGCCGGGCGACGAGGTGTTCTACGCCGGCTCGATCCAGCGCCAGGGCACCAATTCGGAATTCCACCTGGTCGACGAGCGGATCGTCGGCAACAAGCCGAAGACGCTGTCCTTCACGCAGGCCGCTGCGCTGCCGCTGACCTCGATCACTGCGTGGGAACTCCTGTTCGACCGGCTCGGCGCTGTGCCCGGCAAGAGCCTCGATCCCCGCACGCTGCTGATCGTCGGCGGCGCCGGCGGCGTCGGCTCGATCCTGATCCAGCTCGCCCGCCGGCTCACGGGCCTGACGGTGGTCGCCACTGCGACGCGGCCGGAATCGCAAAAATGGTGCCTCGATCTCGGCGCCCATGCGGTGGTCGATCACGGAAAATCGATGAAGGAGCAGATCGAGAAGCTCAAACTGCCGCCGGTCGCCCTCGTCGCGAGCCTCACCTTCACCGACCAGCACTACAAGGCGATCGCGGATTTCATGGCGCCGCAGGGCAAATTCGGCCTGATCGACGATCCCGCGGAGTTCAACGTCGCCGTCTTCAAGGGCAAGGCGATCTCGGTGCACTGGGAATCGATGTTCACGCGCTCCTCGTTCCAGACGCCGGACATGATCGCGCAGCATCATCTGCTCAACGATGTTGCCGACCTCCTCGACAAGGGCGTGCTGCGCACCACGCTGAACCAGAGCTTTGGCGCCATCAACGCGGCGAACCTCAAGCGCGCCCATGCGCTGCTCGAGAGCGGGCAGTCGCGCGGCAAGATCGTGCTGGAGGGGTGGTAGGCCCGCGCGGCCGATCGGGGATCAGGCCGGCGCCTCGCCTTCGACGAAGATCAGGCGGCGATCGAGCGCGGTGGCGCGCAGCTTCAGCGCCTCGGCATATTCGGCCGAGGCGTACCATTCGCGGGCGCGGGCCATCGAGGCGAACTCGACGATGATGATCATCTTCGGCGGCGGACCGCCCTCCACCAGTTCAGTGCCGCCGCCGCGCACGAGGTAACGTCCGCCATGGCGCGCGATCGAATCGGCCGCGAGCGCGCGATAGGCATCCAGCGCAGCGCGGTCGCGCGCCTCGGTCTCGGCAATCACATAGGCCGGCATGACCGGCTCACGCGATCGAGTTGACGATGCCGCCCTCGGCGCGGATCGCCGCGCCATTGGTGGCGGAAGCCTCCTTCGAGGCCACGAACACCACCATGTTGGCGATCTCGTCGGGGCTGGCAAAGCGCTGCAGGATCGAGGTCGGGCGATGCTGCTTGACGAAGCTCTTCGCCGCTTCCTCCTCCGACTGGTTGTTCTGCCTCGCCAGGCTCTTCACGAAGGTCTCGACGCCCTCCGACAAGGTCGGGCCCGGCAGCACCGAGTTGACGGTGACCGCGGTGCCGCGGGTCATCTCGGCCAGTCCCCGGGCGACCGCGAGCTGCGCGGTCTTGGTCATGCCGTAGTGGATCATCTCCCGGGGTATGTTGAGCGCGGATTCGGAGGAGATGAAGACGATGCGCCCCCAGTTGCGCTTGAGCATGCCGGGCATATAGGCGCGCGACAGCCGCACGCCCGACATCACGTTGACCTCGAAGAAGCGGCTCCAGTCCGCATCGGGAATCTCGAAAAAGCCTTTCGGCTCGAAGATGCCGGCATTGTTGATGAGGATGTCGGCCTCACGCTGCGCGGCGATGAGCGCGTCGCAGCCGGATGCCGTCGAGACGTCGGCGGCGACGCCTGTGACCTTGGCCTTCTCAACCTCCTGGGCAAGCCGCTTGACCGCCGCATCGACCTTCTCCCGGCCACGGCCGTTGATCACGACGCTGGCGCCCGAGGCCGCAAGTCCCCTGGCGATGGCGTAGCCGATACCGGCCGTCGAGCCGGTCACCACGGCGGTCTTTCCGGAAAGGTCGATAATCATGAGCGATCTCCACGCTGGCGTTTCGGGCCGCGCCTCGGCTTCGCCCGAAGCGCGTCAGGCCCGTCAGGCCCGTCAGGCGCCATATCGTGACGCGCCCGCCCGCGCGCAAGCAAGCGGGCACCTTCGGCGCTCCGGCTCACGCTTTCGCGAAGATGAAGTTGTTGCAATAGTCCTTCGACTTCCAGAACCAGTCGCCGTCGGCGCGCTGGTGCACCGCCGGGTCGAACTCGGAGAGCGGACGCACCTGGCCGTGGCAGACGAAGCAGCCGGAATAGCCGAGCGAGCCGAGATAGCGGAACACGTCCTCGACGCAATGCCCGCGCAAATGCCGGTTCTCGCATTCGAACACCAGCAACGGATGAGAGGTTTTCAGAATCCGCTCGGCGCCGCGGAACACATCGAGCTCGGCGCCTTCGACGTCGATCTTCAAAAGCGCAATGCGCTCGGTGCCTGCGAAATAGTCATCGAGCGCGACGACGCGCACCGGCACCGCGACCGTGTCGGCGGCCGCCGCGGGTGCATTGAAGGACGCGCCGGGGCCGTGGCCGCGCGGCACCGAGAGCTCCAGCGTGCCGGAGCTCGAATGGACGCCGGCGGGCTCGACCCGGACATTGGAAAAGCCGAACAAGCGGCAGTCGCGCGCCAGGCGCTCGGCGATGTCGATCTGCGGCTCGAAGGCGAATACGTGGCCCTTGTAGCACCAGCGCGCCAGCCAGAAGGTGAAGCTGCCCTTGTTGGCGCCGATGTCGCACACCGTATCGGTCGGCGCGAGCAGGCGCGAAATCGCCGCAAGCTCGGCCCGCTCGTCGCGGAACCGCGCCTTCAGGGCCCTGATCAAAAACCGGGTCGCCTGCGCACCGTCTGTCAGGCCTGCCACAATCGTCTCGCTCCGATCGTTGAGGGGGCGCGCAACGCCGCGGCCATCCTGCCGCTATACACCCGGCAAGCAACAAAAAAGCGGCGCGAAGCGCCGCTTTTTTCGATTCGAAATGAAGGCGGAATCAGGCCGCTTCCGCGGCTTCCCGCTCCGGCACGGGGCCGGAATCCTGGCCCTTGGCGTCGACGTCGCGGTCGACGAACTCGATCACCGCCATCGCGGCGTTGTCGCCGTAGCGGAAGCCGGCCTTGATGATGCGGGTGTAGCCGCCCTGGCGATCCTTGTAGCGGGGCGCCAGCGTGTCGAACAGCTTCTTCACCATGTCGACGTCGCGCATCTCCGAGATCGCCTGGCGGCGCCTGGCAAGGCCGCCCTTCTTGCCCAGCGTCACGAGCTTCTCCACGATCGGGCGCAGCTCCTTTGCCTTGGGCAGCGTGGTGACGATCTGCTCGTGCTTGATCAGCGCGGCCGCCATGTTGGCAAACATCGCGCGCCGATGCTCGGCGGTGCGATTGAGTTTCCGATGAACCCTTCCGTGACGCATAGTCTGTTCCTTGCTTGTGCCTGCCGCGACGGTTCGTCGGACATGTTGCTCAGGTGGGCTGCCTGCGTTCGCCCGTGAAGGCGCGGTGACACGTCACCGCGCCTTCATTTCGGATCAGTAGTGATCCTCGAAGCGCTTGGCGAGCTCGTCGATGTTCTCCGGCGGCCAGCCCGGCACTTCCATGCCGAGATGCAGGCCCATCTGGGCCAGCACTTCCTTGATCTCGTTCAGCGACTTGCGGCCGAAGTTCGGGGTGCGCAGCATCTCCGCTTCCGACTTCTGCACGAGGTCGCCGATGTAGACGATGTTGTCGTTCTTCAGGCAGTTGGCCGAACGCACCGACAGCTCGAGCTCGTCGACCTTCTTGAGGAAGGCAGGGTTGAAGGCGAGATCGGGGATGATCTCCTGCGCGACTTCCTTGCGCGGCTCCTCGAAGTTGACGAACACGTTGAGCTGGTCCTGCAGGATGCGCGCGGCATAGGCCACCGAATCCTCCGGCGTGATCGCGCCGTTGGTCTCGATCGTCATGGTCAGCTTGTCGTAGTCGAGGATCTGGCCCTCGCGGGTGTTCTCGACCTTGTAGGAGACCTTGCGCACCGGCGAGAACAGGCTGTCGACCGGGATCAGGCCGATCGGCGCGTCCTCGGGGCGGTTACGCTCGGCGGCGACGTAGCCCTTGCCGGTCGTGACCGTGAACTCCATGCGGATCTCGGCGCCATCGTCCAGCGTGCAGAGCTGCAGGTCGGGATTGAGCACCGTGATGTCGCCGACGGTCTGGATGTCGCCGGCAGTGACGACACCAGGACCCTGCTTCTTCACGACCATGCGCTTGGGGCCTTCGCCCTGCATCTTGATCGAGATGTCCTTGATGTTGAGCACGATGTCGGTGACGTCCTCGCGCACGCCCGCGATCGAGGAGAATTCGTGCAGCACGCCGTCGATATGCACCGACTGCACGGCGGCGCCCTGCAGCGAGGAGAGCAGAATGCGGCGCAGCGCATTGCCGAGCGTCTGGCCGAAGCCGCGCTCGAGCGGTTCAGCAACCAGGGTCGCGAAGCGGTTCGAGTCGGAGCCGGCCGTGACCTGGAGCTTGTTGGGACGGATGAGTTCTTGCCAATTCTTTTGGATCGTCACTGTTTCACCCATAAGGCCAGCTGATAGCAAATGACTGGCGTTGGAGTGCTGCGCAATCGACCGCAGCGTCGCAAATAATCTCGAGAACCGATGCGGCGGACGAAATGCCCGCCGTGATCGGCATCAAACGCGCCGCCGCTTGCGCGGGCGACAACCATTGTGCGGGATCGTCGTCACGTCGCGGATCGAGGTGACGGTGAAGCCCGCAGCCTGCAGCGCGCGCAGCGCCGACTCGCGGCCCGAACCGGGGCCGGCCACTTCGACTTCCAGCGTGCGCATGCCGTGTTCCTGCGCCTTCTTGGAGACGTCTTCCGCCGCGACCTGCGCGGCATAGGGGGTCGACTTGCGCGAACCCTTGAAACCCATGGTGCCGGCCGACGACCAGGCAATAGTGTTGCCCTGCGCGTCGGTGATGGTGATGGTCGTGTTGTTGAACGACGAGTTCACATGCGCGACGCCGGAGGCGATGTTCTTGCGCTCACGACGGCGAACGCGGGTGGCTTCCTTGCCCATTCTCAACCTTTCCTGAAGATCTCAACGCCGCCGTAATGCCAGCGGCTACACCTGATCGCGAATAGTGGGTAGCGAATGGCGAATAGAAAACTATTCGCTACTCCCTGTTCGCTATTTCGCTCGCTTACTTCTTCTTGCCGGCGATCGCCTTCGCCGGACCCTTGCGGGTGCGCGCGTTGGTATGCGTGCGCTGGCCGCGCACCGGCAGGCCGCGACGATGGCGCAGGCCGCGATAGCAGCCGAGGTCCATCAGACGCTTGATGTTAATGCCGGTCTCGCGGCGAAGGTCGCCCTCGACGACATAGTCGCGGTCGATCACTTCGCGGATCTGCAAAACTTCCTGGTCGGTCAACTGGCTGACACGGCGGTCGAGCGGAATCTTGACCTTCTCCATGATGTCGGCGGCGTTCTTCTGGCCGATGCCATGGATGTACTGGAGCGCGATGATGACGCGCTTGTTGGTCGGGATGTTCACGCCGGCAATACGAGCCACGGATTTCTCTCCTGTCGCCTCCCTCTCGGGCAGGCCGTTATCTGCTTTCTCGGGCAGGTGTCCGCAAACGCGAACACGACGCCCTCCCCCTGGATCTCCCGGGGCCCGGCATCGTCTGAAAACTATCCGATCTGGATGCGAGGCTTATTAAGGGATTCAAGGGCGTTTCGTCAACTCTCTCTAGCGTTTAGCTCGCTTTTTCGTGAGTTTTTTGGCCCGTTTCGGAGCGGCCTTCCTGGTCGGCCTCTTGACCGCCTTTTTCTTCGATTTGGAGGTGCTTTTAGCCGCCTTCCGGGCAGTTTTGGACGTCTTTTTGGCAGCTCGGGCCACCTTGCCGGCCTTCCGGGCGGCCGGTCTGGCGGCCTTGCGTAGGCCCTTCTGGGCCGTTGGGGCGGCTTTTCCCTCCACGGCGCCCAGCGCGGTCAGGATCCGCGTGATCTCGCGGGTGACGGCCTCGATGGTCATCATGCCGTCGACGGTCAGGAGCTTGCGCCGCTCGGAGTAGTAATGAATCAAGGGTTCGGTGAGCTGGCGGTAGCTGGCGAGCCGCTTGACCAGCACTTCCGGCGTGTCGTCGACCCGTACCTCCTCGCCGCGTGCCCGCGTTTCGGCGGCGCGCTTTTCGACACGATCAAGCAGCGCGCTTTCGTTGACGCGCAGCTCGACCACGGCGTCGAGCTTCATGTGCTTCCTCTTCAGCAGCTCATCGAGCGCCTCGGCCTGCGGCACGGTGCGGGGGAAGCCGTCGAGGATGAAGCCGTTCCTGGCGTCGGGCTGGTCGATGCGGTCCGAAATGATGCTGATCACGATCTCGTCCGGCACCAGGCCGCCGGCCGCCATGATGTCCTTGGCCTGCAGCCCGACGGGCGTGCCGGCCGCGACCGCTGCGCGCAGCATCTCCCCGGTCGAGAGCTGAACGATGTTGTGCTTGTGCACCAGCCGCTGCGCTTGGGTTCCCTTGCCCGAGCCGGGCGGTCCCAAAAGTATCAGTCTCATCAGTTTCGCCCCCCGGCGGACGGTGAGCGAAACTCACCCGTTAGTTGCGGTTCACCGCATCGGCCGCTTCTAGCGGCGGCGGCCCCTCAGTTTGGACTTCCGGATCAGCCCCTCGTACTGATGGGCAAGCAGGTAGCCCTGAACCTGCGCCACCGTATCCATGGTCACACTGACCACGATCAACAGCGAGGTGCCGCCAAAGTAGAACGGCACGGAAGCGTAGGAAATCAGAATTTCGGGGATCAGGCAGACGATGGCGAGATAGATCGCGCCGACCACCGTGATCCGCGACAGCACGTAGTCGATATATTCCGCGGTGCGCTCGCCCGGCCGGATGCCCGGGATGAAGCCGCCATGCTTCTTCAGATTGTCCGCGGTCTCGGTCGGGTTGAACACGATCGCGGTGTAGAAGAAGGCGAAGAACACGATCAGCGCCAGGTAAAGCGCGAGGAACAGCGGCCGGCCATGGCTGAGCTGGGTCGTGATCCACTGGAACCATTCCGGCCCGCGGCCGGCGTTGAAGTTCGCGACCGTGGTCGGCAGGAGCAAGAGCGAGGACGCGAAGATCGGCGGGATCACGCCCGAGGTGTTGAGCTTGAGCGGCAAATGCGAGGACTGGCCCTCGAACATCTTGTTGCCGACCTGGCGCTTCGGATACTGGATCAGGAGCCTGCGCTGCGCGCGCTCCATGAACACGATGAAGGCGATCACCGCGACCACCATCACGATGACGATCAGGATCAACCCGGTGGACATCGCGCCCTGGCGGCCCAGCTCCAGCATGTTGGCAAGCGCCGAGGGCAGTTCCGCGACGATGCCGGACAGGATGATCAGCGAAATACCGTTGCCGATGCCGCGCGAGGTGATCTGCTCGCCGAGCCACATCAGGAACATGGTGCCGCCGGTCAGCGTGATCGTGGTGGACAGCAGGAAGAACAGGCCAGGATCACTGACGACATTGCCGGCGCCTTCGAGGCCGATCGCGATGCCATAGGACTGGAACGCGGCGAGGATCACGGTGAGGTAGCGGGTGTACTGGTTGAGCGTCTTGCGCCCCGCCTCGCCTTCCTTCTTCAGCGCCTCGAGCTGCGGCGAGACCGTGGTGAGGAGCTGAATGATGATCGATGCCGAGATGTACGGCATGATGTTCAGCGCAAAGATCGCCATGCGGTGGATGCCGCCGCCGGCGAACATGTTGAACATGCCGAGGATGCCGCCGGCCTGGGTCCGGAACACCTGCTCCCAGATGTTGGGGTCGATGCCGGGCAGCGGGATGTAGGTGCCGAGCCGGTAGACGAGCAGCGCACCGAGCGTGAACCAGATGCGCTTCTTCAGTTCGTCGGCCTTGGCGAGCGCCCCGAAATTGAGGTTTGCCGCCAGTTGTTCCGCTGCTGAGACCATGTTCGGCTTTCTCCCGCCACCCCTTGCACTGCCCTCCCGCGAGCGATTGCGGGACCACCAGCAGGCGTCGGATATTATCTGGTGCTCGGCTCGATGAAGTCCATCTTCGGGTCGGGCGGATCGCCCGCAAGTGTGCGGGCGATGACGTAGATGTTACGCGGGCCGTTACGCCGCGGCCTCGCCGTCGTCCGTCTTGGCGGGCGCGAGGATCTTCACGGAGCCGCCGGCCTTCTCCACCGCCGCGATCGCCGACTTCGAGGCGCCATGCACCTCGATGGTGAGCTTGGCCTTGAGCTCGCCGCGGCCGAGCAGCCGCACCCCGTCCTTGGCGCGCCGCAGCACGCCGGCCTTGACCAGCGATTCCGCGTTCACGGTCGCGCCCGTGTCGAGCTGCTTGGCGTCGACCGCCTGCTGCAGCCGGTCGAGATTGATCTCGGCGAACTCCAGGCGGAACACGTTGGTGAAGCCGCGCTTGGGCAGGCGGCGGTGCAGCGGCATCTGGCCGCCTTCAAAGCCCTTGATGCGCACGCCTGAACGCGCGGTCTGGCCCTTGCCGCCGCGGCCCGAGGTCTTGCCCTTGCCGGAGCCGATGCCCCGGCCGACCCGCATGCGCTTCTTGCGGGCGCCGGCGTTGTCGGCGATATCGCTGAGCTTCATCGCCCTTCTCCTTAAATCTTACTTCTCGCCGACGATGCGGACGAGATGGTGAACTTTCTCGATCATGCCGCGAACCGCCGGCGTGTCCGGCAGCTCGGCGACGCGGCCGATCTTGTTGAGCTTGAGCCCGATCAGCGTCGACCGCTGCGAGTGATGGCGGCGAATCGGGCTGCCGGTCTGCTCGAGCTTGATCGTCTTTGCGGCCTTGGCCATCGTCAAAACTCCGCCTGTTGTCAGTCGGCCGCGGCCTCGGCATCGCCGCCGACGCGGCGCGCCTGCAGCGCGGACACCTTGATGTTACGGCGCGCCGCGACCGAACGCGGCGAATCCTGGTTCTTCAGCGCGTTGAAGGTCGCGCGCACCATGTTGTAGGGGTTGGACGAGCCGATCGACTTCGCCACCACGTCCTGGATGCCGAGCGTCTCGAACACGGCGCGCATCGGGCCGCCGGCGATAATGCCGGTGCCGGCCGGAGCGGCGCGCAGGTAGACGCGGCCCGCGCCGTGGCGGCCGGCGATGTCGTGATGCAGCGTGCGGCCCTCGCGCAGCGCCACGCGCGTGAGATTGCGCTTGGCCGCCTCGGTGGCTTTCCGGATCGCTTCCGGCACCTCGCGCGCCTTGCCGTGGCCGAACCCGACCCGGCCCTTCTGGTCGCCGATCACGACCAGCGCCGCGAAGCCGAAGCGCTTGCCGCCCTTGACCACCTTCGCGACACGATTGATGTGGACGAGCTTGTCGACGAACTCGCTCTCGCGCTCCTCGCGCTCCCTGCTCCGTTCGCGGCCGCCGCGTTCGCGTTCACCTGCCATGGTGCAATCCAATCCTTAAAGCCGAGGCACAGGCCTCTGTTCATATCCCGTTGACTAGAAGCTCAGCCCGCCCTCGCGCGCCGCGTCGGCCAACGCCTTGACGCGACCGTGGAAGAGATAGGCGCCGCGGTCGAACACCACTTCCTTGACACCCTTCTGCGCCGCGCGCTCGGCCAGAAGCTTGCCGACCGCCTTCGCCGCGTCGATGTCGGCGCCGGTCTTGCCGGCCTCGCGCATCGTCTTCTCCAGCGACGAGGCGGACGCGAGCGTCTCACCCTTCTGGTCGTCGATGACCTGGGCATAGATGTGCTTGGACGAACGGAACACCGACAGGCGCGGACGGCCGCCGCCGGAGCGGCGCAACGCCAGCCTCACGCGCTGCTTGCGCCGGGCATTCGTGACCTTGTTTCTCGACATTGCCGGCTCCGTTACTTCTTCTTGCCTTCCTTGCGGAAGATGAATTCGTCGACGTACTTCACGCCCTTGCCCTTGTAGGGCTCCGGCGGGCGATAGCTGCGGATCTCGGCCGCGACCTGGCCGACGCGCTGCGAATCACTGCCGGTGACCGTGATCTCGGTCGGCTTCGGCACGGTGACCGTGATGCCCTCCGGGATCGAATAGACCACGTCATGGCTGTAGCCGAGCGAGAGCTGCAGGTTCTTGCCCTGCATCGCGGCGCGATAGCCGACGCCGGTGATCTCGAGCTTCTTCTCGAAACCCTTGGTCACGCCGACGACGAGGTTGGCGACCTGGGCGCGCGCGGTGCCGTACATCGCCTGGGCGCGGTTGGTCTTGACGCGCGGCGCTACCGTGATGACGCCGTTCTCGAACTTCACCTCGACGTCGCCATGGGCGACGAACTGAAGCTGGCCCTTCGGGCCCTTCATTTTCACGGTCTGCCCTTCCACGCTCGCCGTCACACCGGACGGGATCGCGACGGGCTTCTTGCCGATACGAGACATCGCCAAATTCCTTCTCAGAACACCGTGAAGAGAACTTCGCCGCCCACATTGGCGTCGCGCGCCTGGTGGTCGGCCATGATTCCCTTCGGCGTCGACAGCACCAAGATGCCGAGGCCGTTGTTCACGCGCGGCAGGTTCTTCACCGACGTGTAGACGCGCCGTCCCGGCTTGGAGACCCGCTCGATCTCGCGGATAACCGGCTCGCCGTCGAAATACTTCAGTTCGATCTCGAGCTCGCTGCGGCCGGAGGCGTGCTCCACGGCGGTGTAGCCGCGGATATAGCCTTCCGACTTCAGCACCTCGAGCACGCTCTCGCGCATCTTCGAGCCAGGGGTCGAGACCTTGGACTTGGAACGCATCTGCGCGTTGCGGATGCGGGTGATCAGGTCGCTGATCGGATCGTGCGTAGACATTTAAACGACCCTCCTTACCAGCTCGACTTCACGAGCCCGGGGACCAGGCCCTTCGAGCCGAGCTCGCGCAGCGCGATGCGCGACAGCTTGTTCTTGCGATAGTTCGCGCGCGGCCGGCCGGTGAGCTCGCAGCGGTTGCGGATGCGCGTCGTCGAGGAGTTGCGCGGCAGCTTGGCGAGCTTCAGCGTCGCCGCGAAGCGCTCCTCCATCGGCTTGGTCTTGTCGGCGATGATCGCCTTCAGCCGGGCGCGAGCAGGCGCGGCGTTCTTCGCCATGCGCTTGCGCCGGTTGTTCTTCTCGACTGAACTCTTCTTTGCCATGCGTGGCTCCTGGGTTTCCGCGTTTGAGAGGCTGCTGTTCAGCGTCTCACTGCCGGAACGGGAAATTGAATGCGGTCAAAAGGGCACGAGCCTCCTCGTCGGTGCGCGCAGTGGTGCACACCGTGATGTCCATGCCCCAGCTCTCCCCCGCCTTGTCGAAGTCGATCTCGGGGAAAATAATGTGCTCCTTGATGCCGAGCGAGTAGTTGCCGCGGCCGTCGAAGCTCTTCGGATTGAGGCCGCGGAAGTCGCGCACCCGCGGCAGCGCCACGTTCACGAGCCGGTCGATGAACTCGTACATGCGCGCCTTGCGCAGCGTGACCTTGCAGCCGATCGGCTGGTTCTCGCGCAGCTTGAAGGTCGCGATCGCGATCCGCGAATAGGTGACGATCGCCTTCTGGCCCGCGATCAGCGTCAGGTCGGCGGCTGCGGTCTCGGCCTTCTTGCGGTCGTTGACGGCCTCGCCGATGCCCATGTTGAGCACGACCTTCTCGAGCCGCGGCACCTGCATGACGTTGGCATAGCCGAACTTCTCGGTCAGCTGACCGCGAATCTTCTTGTCATATTCCGCGCGCAGGCGCGGCACATAGGCGGTCTCAGCCATCGATCTCTGCTCCCGAGCGCTTGGCGATGCGCACTTTCTTGCCGTCGGCATGGACCTTGAAGCCGATGCGGGTCGGCTTGCCGTCCTTGTCGACATAGGCGACGTTGGAGAGGTGGATCGGCGCCTCCTTGGAGATGATGCCGCCCTCTTGCGCCTGGGTCTGCTTCTGGTGGCGCTTCACCATGTTGACGCCGCGCACCAGCGCCAGGTTGGCGGCCGGGCGCACCTCGAACACCTCGCCGGTGCGGCCCTTGTCGCGGCCGGACAGCACCACGACCTTGTCGCCCTTGCGGATCTTGGCAGCCATCACAGCACCTCCGGCGCGAGCGAAATGATCTTCATGTGGTTCTTGGCGCGCAGCTCGCGCGGAACCGGCCCGAAGATACGGGTGCCGACCGGCTCCGACTGGTTGTTGATCAGCACCGCGGCGTTGCGGTCGAAGCGGATCACCGAGCCGTCGGGACGGCGGATGTCCTTGCGGACCCGCACCACGACCGCCTTCATGACGTCGCCCTTCTTCACCTTGCCGCGCGGAATCGCTTCCTTGATCGACACCACGATGACGTCGCCCACGGTGGCGTAGCGGCGCTTGGAGCCGCCAAGCACCTTGATACACATGACACGGCGTGCGCCTGAATTGTCGGCCACGTCGAGGTTGGTCTGCATCTGAATCATTGATGCACCTCGTCCTCTCTTCTCGCGCAGATCTGCGCTCTAAAATTTCTGCCCAAAACCGCTTCCGGCCGCGCCGGAGCAGGTCTTCAGGCCGTCTTCTTGTGCTCGCCCCGGATCACGATCCAGCGCTTCAACTTGGAGATCGGCTTGCTTTCCTCGATCCAGACCATGTCACCGGGCTTGAACTCGCTCTGCTCGTCGTGGGCGTGATAGTTCTTCGAGCGGCGGATCGTCTTCTTGTAGATCGGATGGGTGAAGCGGCGATCGACGCGCACCACCACCGTCTTGGTCTGCTTGTCGCTGACGACCACGCCCTGAAGCGTACGTTTCGGCATCTTCGAACCTCTTACTTCTTCTTCGCGCGCGCTTGCGCGGCGATCGTCTTGATGCGGGCGATGTCGCGGCGGGCCTCGCGCAGGCGCGAGGTGTTCTCCAGCTGCCCGGTGGCGCGCTGGAAGCGCAGGTTGAAGCGCTCCTTCTTCAGATCGAGGATGGCGTCCTCCCTCTGGTCGGGGCTCATCGCGCGGATGTCGGCAATCTTCATCTCGGCCATGTCAACTACTCCGCAATGCGCTCGACGAAGCGCGTCTTGATCGGCAGCTTGGCGGCGGCAAGGTCGAGCGCCTCGCGCGCGGTCTGCACCGTCACGCCGTCGATCTCGAAGATCACGCGGCCGGGCTTGACCCGCGCCACCCACAGCTCGGGCGCCCCCTTGCCGGAGCCCATGCGGACTTCGGCCGGCTTCTTCGACACCGGAAGGTCGGGGAAGATCCGGATCCAGACGCGGCCTGCGCGCTTCATGTGGCGGGTCAGCGCGCGGCGGGCGGCCTCGATCTGACGCGCGGTGACGCGCTCGGGCTCCAGCGCCTTCAGCCCGTACTGGCCGAACGACAGCGTCGTGCCCGACGTCGCGGTGCCGTGAATGCGCCCCTTGTGCGCCTTCCGGAACTTCGTTTTCTTTGGTTGCATCATGGCTTCAAGCCCTCAAACCTCTGTTCGTGGCCGCTCGCATCAGGCGGCGGCCGGCGCGTCGCGGCGCGGCCGCGAGCTGCCCTCGCCCTCGGCCATCTTCTTGTCCTGGGCCATCGGATCGTGCTCGAGGATTTCGCCCTTGAAGATCCACACCTTGACGCCGCAGGTGCCGAAGGTGGTGAAGGCGGTGGCGACGCCGTAGTCGATGTCGGCGCGCAGCGTGTGCAGCGGCACCCGGCCCTCGCGATACCACTCCATGCGGGCGATTTCCGCGCCGCCCAGGCGGCCCGAGCAGTTGATGCGGATGCCTTCCGCCCCGAGCCGCATCGCCGACTGCACCGCGCGCTTCATGGCGCGGCGGAACGCGACGCGCCGCTCGAGCTGCTGGGCGATCGATTCGGCGACCAGCGTCGCATCGAGCTCCGGCTTCCTGATCTCGACGATGTTGATGACGACGTCGGACGAGGTGATGTCGGCGACCTTCTTGCGCAGCTTGTCGATGTCGGCGCCCTTCTTGCCGATCACGACGCCGGGACGCGCCGAGTGGATCGTCACCCGGCACTTCTTGTGCGGGCGCTCGATCACGATGCGCGCGACCGCCGCCTGCTTCAGTTCCTTGTGCAGGATCTCGCGGATCTTGACATCCTCGTGCAGCAGCTTGCCGTATTCGGCCTTGCCGGCGAACCAGCGGGAATCCCAGGTCCGGTTGATGCCGAGACGCAGACCGATCGGATTGATCTTTTGACCCATCGTTTTCTCCTGGCGCCTCTTTAGGCGGCCGCCTCGACCTGACGAACCACGATCGTCAGCTGCGAAAATGGTTTGAACACGCGACCCGAGCGGCCACGGCCGCGGGGCGCGAAACGCTTCATCACGATGCCGTTGCCGACATGAGCCTCCGACACCACGAGATCGTCGACGTCGAGGTCATGGTTGTTCTCGGCATTGGCGATCGCCGATTCCAGGCACTTCTTGACGTCGACCGCGATCCGCTTGCGCGAGAACTGCAGGTCGGCCAGCGCCGCGGACGCCTTGCGGCCGCGGATCATCTGGGCAACCAGATTGAGCTTCTGCGGGCTCACCCGCAGCATCCGGGCGACCGCCTTGGCCTCATTGTCGGCGAGGCGCCGTGCGCGCTTAGGTTTGCTCATCGCTTAATCCTCAAGCCTTCTTGGCTTTCTTGTCGCCCGAATGACCGTGGAAGGTGCGGGTCGGCGAGAACTCGCCGAACTTGTGACCCACCATTTCCTCGTTCACCGAAACCGGCACGTGCTTCTGGCCGTTGTAGACGCCGAACACCAGGCCGACGAACTGCGGCAGGATGGTCGAGCGGCGGCTCCAGATCTTGATGACGTCGTGACGGCCGGACGCACGCGCCGCGTCTGCCTTCTTGAGCAGCGACGCCTCGACGAACGGGCCTTTCCAGACTGAACGAACCATGTCCGGCGTTCCTTACTTCTTCCGCTTGTGGCGGCTTAGGAGAATGAATTTGTCGGTCGACTTGTTAGTGCGGGTCTTCTTGCCCTTGGTCGGCTTGCCCCACGGGGTGACCGGGTGGCGGCCGCCCGAGGTGCGGCCTTCGCCGCCGCCGTGCGGGTGGTCGATCGGGTTCATGGCGACGCCGCGGTTATGCGGGCGGCGGCCGAGCCAGCGCTTGCGGCCGGCCTTGCCAATCGAGATGTTCATGTGATCGGGGTTCGACACCGCGCCGATGGTGCCGCGGCAGCGGCCGTGCACGAGGCGCTGCTCGCCGGAGTTCAGACGCAGGATGACGTAGTCCTGGTCGCGGCCGACGAGCTGGGCGTAGGTGCCGGCGGAACGCGCGAGCTGCCCGCCCTTGCCGATCTTGGTCTCGATGTTGTGCACGATGGTGCCGACCGGCATGTTGCCGAGCGGCATCACGTTGCCGGGCTTCACGTCGACGTGGTTGCCGGCGATCACGGTGTCGCCGACGGCGAGCCGCTGCGGCGCCAGGATATAGGCCTGCTCACCGTCCTGATACTTGATCAGCGCGATGAAGCCGGTGCGGTTCGGATCGTATTCCAGCCGCTCCACGGTCGCCGGCACGTCGAGCTTCAGCCGCTTGAAGTCCACCACGCGGTAGGCCTTCTTGTGGCCGCCACCGCGGAAGCGCACGGTGATGCGGCCGGTGTTGTTGCGGCCGCCGTTCGACTGCTTGCCCTCGGTCAGAGCCTTGACCGGCTTGCCCTTGTAGAGGGCCGAGCGGTCGACCATGACGAGCTGGCGCTGGCCAGGCGTCGTCGGATTGAATGTCTTCAGTGCCATCGTCGTGTCGCCTTATAGACCGGTGGTCACGTCGATGCGGTGGCCCTCTTCCAGGGTCACGATCGCGCGCTTGGTGTCAGACTGCGAACCGAAATTGCCGCGGAACACCTTGCTCTTGCCCTTGCGCACGAGGGTGTTGACGCTCTTCACCTTGACGTCGAACAGCTTTTCGATCGCTTCCTTGATCTGCGGCTTGGTCGCCTTCGCCGCCACCTTGAACAGCACCTTGTTGTGCTCGGAGGCGAGCGTGGCCTTTTCAGTCACGACCGGCGCGACGATGATGTCGTAATGGCGCGGCTCGATGTTCTTCATTTGAAGCGCGCCTCCAGCGCATCGATCGCCGCCTTGGTCAGCACCAACTTCTGGCGACGCAGGATGTCGTAGACGTTGATGCCCTGGATCGGCAGCACGTCGATGTTGGGGATGTTGCGGGCCGCGGCCGCAAAACCGTTGTTGAGCTCGGCGCCGTCGATGATCAGGGCGTTGGTCAGGCCGAGCCCCGAGAAGTGGCCGGCCAGCGCCTTGGTCTTGGCTTCCTTGATTTCCGCGTTGTCGATCACGAGCAGGCCGCCATCCTTGGCCTTGGCCGACAGCGCATGCCTCAGCGCAAGCGCGCGCACCTTCTTCGGCAGGCCGGTAGCATGCGAACGCACCACGGGCCCGAAGGCACGACCGCCGCCGCGGAACTGCGGCACGCGAGCCGAGCCGTGACGGGCGCCGCCGGTGCCCTTCTGCTTGTACATCTTCTTGCCGGTGCGCCAGATCTCGGCGCGGCCCTTGGCCTTGTGGGTGCCGGCCTGGCGCTTGTTGAGCTGCCACTGCACGCAGCGCGCGATGATGTCGGCGCGCGGCTCAAGGCCGAAGATCTCGTCCGAGAGCTGCACGGAGCCGGCGGCCTTGCCGTCGAGGGTGGTGACTTTCAGTTCCATCTCACGCGCCCTCCTGCTCGGCCGGCGCCTCGGCAGCCTGCTCGCCGCCCGCAACCTTGAACTTGCCGGGCTTCGGCGCGTCCTTCGGCAGCGGCTTCTTCACCGCATCGCGCACCGAAATCCAGCCGCCCTTCGAGCCGGGGACCGCGCCCTCGACCAGGATCAGGCCGCGCTCGACGTCGGTCTGGACCACGCGCAGATTGAGCGTGGTGATGCGGTCGACACCCATGTGACCGGGCATCTTCTTGTTCTTCCAGGTCTTGCCGGGGTCCTGGCGGCCACCGGTCGAACCGATCGAGCGGTGCGAGATCGACACGCCGTGGGTGGCGCGCAGGCCGCCGAAATTCCAGCGCTTCATGCCGCCGGCAAAGCCCTTGCCGATCGAGGTGCCGGTGACGTCGACGAACTGGCCGACGACGAAATGGTCGGCCTGGATCTCGGCGCCGATCGGGATCAGCGCATCCTCGGAAACGCGGAATTCCGCGACCTTGCGCTTGGGTTCGGCCTTGGCGACGGCGAACTGGCCGCGCTCGGCCTTCGGCATGTAGACGGTCTTGCGGGCGCCGGCGCCGAGCTGCAGCGCGACGTAGCCGTTCTTGTCCTTGGTGCGGTGGCCCAGCACCTGGCAGTTGCCCAGCTTCAGCACGGTCACGGGGATATGCTCGCCGGCCTCCGTAAAGACCCGCGTCATCCCGACCTTTTGTGCGATCACTCCGGAGCGCATCTTGGTGCTTCCTGTTCCTTCTGTCCCGAGGGACTAGCTAATCTTCCTTGCGAGCGTGCCGCTCCCAAAGCGGCGATGCTCAGAGCTTGATCTCGACGTCGACGCCGGCGGCCAGATCGAGCTTCATGAGGGCGTCGACCGTCTGCGGCGTCGGATCGACGATGTCGAGAAGGCGCTTGTGGGTGCGCATCTCGAACTGCTCGCGGCTCTTCTTGTCGACGTGCGGCGAACGGTTGACGGTGAACTTCTCGATGCGGGTCGGCAGCGGAATGGGTCCGCGCACCTGCGCACCGGTCCGTTTCGCCGTATTCACGATCTCGCGGGTCGACGTATCGAGGATTCGATGGTCGAACGCCTTGAGACGGATGCGAATATTCTGGCCGTTCATTGCCGTTGTCTCTTTTCCCGGTCATCGTCCGCGGCATGCGGACGACACAGTGATTGTCCGGCGAGTAGTGAGCGGCGAGCAGCGAACAGATTGCTCTATTCGCCATTCGCCACTTGCTATTCGCTGCTTACTCGATGATCGCGGCGACGACGCCGGCACCGACGGTGCGGCCGCCTTCGCGGATCGCGAACCGCAGCTTCTCTTCCATCGCGATCGGCACGATCAGGTGCACTTCCATCGCGATGTTGTCGCCCGGCATCACCATCTCGGTGCCTTCAGGCAGATGCACGACACCGGTCACGTCGGTGGTGCGGAAGTAGAACTGCGGACGATAGTTGGTGAAGAACGGGGTGTGACGACCGCCCTCCTCCTTGGTGAGGATGTAAGCCTCGGCCTTGAACTTGGTGTGCGGCTTCACCGAACCCGGCTTGCACAGCACCTGGCCGCGCTCGACTTCCTCGCGCTTGGTGCCGCGGAGCAGCGCTCCGATGTTGTCGCCCGCCTGGCCCTGGTCGAGCAGCTTGCGGAACATCTCGACGCCGGTGACGGTGGTCTTCTGGGTCGGACGCAGACCGACGATCTCGATTTCATCGCCGACCTTGATGATGCCGCGCTCGACACGGCCGGTCACCACGGTGCCGCGGCCCGAGATCGAGAACACGTCTTCCACCGGCATCAGGAACGGCTGGTCGATCGGACGCTCCGGCTGCGGGATGTACTCGTCGACATTGCGCATCAGCTCGAGGATGGCGTCGTGGCCGAGCTTCTTGTCCTTGTCTTCGAGGGCGGCGAGCGCCGAACCCTTGATGATCGGGATCTTGTCGCCCGGGAAGTCGTACTTCGAGAGCAGCTCGCGCACCTCGAGCTCGACGAGTTCGAGCAGCTCCGGATCGTCGACCATGTCGCACTTGTTGAGGAACACCACCATCGCCGGCACGCCGACCTGCTTGGCGAGCAGGATGTGCTCGCGGGTCTGCGGCATCGGGCCGTCGGCGGCCGACACGACCAGGATCGCGCCGTCCATCTGGGCGGCGCCGGTGATCATGTTCTTCACATAGTCGGCGTGGCCGGGGCAGTCGACGTGCGCGTAGTGGCGCTTCGACGTCTCGTACTCGACGTGCGCGGTCGAGATCGTGATGCCGCGCGCCTTCTCTTCCGGCGCCTTGTCGATCTGGTCGTATGCCGTGAACGTTGCACCGCCGGTTTCCGCCAGCACCTTGGTGATCGCCGCCGTCAGCGACGTCTTGCCATGGTCGACGTGACCGATCGTTCCGATGTTGCAGTGCGGTTTGGTACGTTCAAACTTTGCTTTGGCCATTTGACTCTCCGTTCAATCGTTGACTGCCGTCAACGACAATCAGGCAAACTTCTTTTGGACTTCTGCCGACACGTTGGCCGGCGCTTCTGCGTAGTGATCGAACTGCATGGTGAAGGTCGCGCGACCCTGGCTCATCGAGCGCAGGTTGTTCACGTAACCGAACATGTTCATGAGCGGCACCATCGCGTTGATCACGTTGGCGTTGCCGCGCATGTCCTGACCCTGGATCTGACCGCGCCGCGAGTTGAGGTCGCCGATGACCGAGCCGGTGTAGTCTTCCGGCGTCACCACCTCGACCTTCATGATCGGCTCGAGCAGCACCGACTTGCCCATCTGCAGCGCCTCGCGGAAGCAGGCCCGCGTGGCGATTTCGAAGGCGAGCGCCGAGGAGTCGACGTCGTGGTACTTGCCGTCGATGAGCTGCACCTTGACGTCCACCACCGGGAAGCCGGCGACCACGCCCGAGCTCAACACGCTCTCCACGCCCTTCTCGACGCCAGGGATGTACTCCTTCGGCACCGCGCCGCCGACGATCTTCGATTCGAACTCGTAGCCCTTGCCGGGCTCATTCGGCTCGACGATGATCGTGACCGCAGCGAACTGACCGGTACCGCCGGTCTGCTTCTTGTGGGTGTAGCTGTGCTCCACCCGCCTGGTCACGCGCTCGCGGAACGCCACCTGCGGCGCGCCGATGTTGGCGTCGACCTTGTAGGTGCGCTTGAGGATGTCGACCTTGATGTCGAGATGGAGTTCGCCCATGCCCTTGAGGATGGTCTGGCCGGACTCCTGATCGGTCGACACGCGGAACGACGGATCCTCCGCGGCAAGCTTCGCCAGCGCGACACCGAGCTTCTCCTGGTCGGCCTTCGACTTGGGCTCGATCGCGATCTCGATCACCGGCTCCGGGAATTCCATCTTTTCCAGGATCACCGGATGGTTGGGATCGCACAGCGTGTCGCCGGTGCGCGCTTCCTTGAGGCCCGCCAGCGCGACGATGTCGCCGGCATAGGCTTCCTTGATGTCCTCGCGGTTGTTGGCATGCATCAGCAGCATGCGCCCGATCCGCTCCTTGCGGTCGCGCGTCGAGTTGATGACGCCGGTGCCGCTCTGCAGGATGCCGGAATAGATGCGGCAGAAGGTGATGGTGCCGACAAAGGGGTCGTCCATGATCTTGAACGCGAGCAGCGCGAGCGGCTCCTTGTCGTCGGCCCTACGCACGACCTCGTTGCCGTCCTCGTCGGTGCCCTTGATCGCGGGCACGTCGACCGGCGACGGCAGATAGTCGACGACGGCGTCGAGCAGCGGCTGCACGCCCTTGTTCTTGAACGCCGAGCCGCACAGCACCGGATAGAAGGCGCCCGTCAGCACCGCCTTGCGGATCAGCCGCTTCAGCGTCGCCTCGTCCGGTTCGTTGCCGTCCAGATAGGCGGCCATGGCGTCGTCATCGAGCTCGACGGCGGCTTCCACCATCTTCTCGCGGTATTCCTTGGCCTGGTCGACGAGATCAGCGGGAATGTCGACATAGTCGAACTTCGCGCCGAGCGATTCGTCGTTCCAGATGATGCCCTTCATCTTCACGAGGTCGACGAGACCCTTGAAGTTGTTCTCGGCGCCGATCGGCAGCTGGATCGCGATCGGCTTGGCGCCGAGGCGGTCGACGATGTCGGACAGGCACTTGAAGAAGTCGGCGCCGGTCTTGTCCATCTTGTTGGCGAAGACGATGCGCGGAACCTTGTACTTGTCGCCCTGGCGCCACACCGTTTCGGTCTGCGGCTCGACGCCCTGGTTGGAATCGAGCACGCACACGGCGCCGTCGAGCACGCGCAGCGAACGCTCGACCTCGATGGTGAAGTCGACGTGGCCGGGGGTGTCGATGATGTTCAGGCGCTTGCCGTTCCAGAAGGCGGTGGTCGCAGCCGAGGTGATCGTGATGCCACGCTCCTGCTCCTGCTCCATCCAGTCCATCGTCGCGGCACCTTCGTGCACTTCGCCGATCTTGTGGCTCTTGCCGGTGTAATAGAGGATGCGCTCGGTGGTCGTGGTCTTGCCGGCGTCGATATGCGCCATGATACCGAAGTTGCGGTAGTCCTCGATGGCATGTTGGCGGGGCATGGGGCTTTCCTTAGATTTCCGTTCGTTTCGCCGTCACCAGCGATAATGCGAGAAGGCGCGGTTGGCTTCCGCCATCCGGTGCACGTCTTCACGCTTCTTGACGGCGTTCCCCCTGTTGTTCGACGCGTCGAGCAGCTCCGCCGAGAGCCGCTCCGTCATGGTCTTTTCGTTGCGCTCGCGCGCGGCCGCGATGAGCCAGCGGATGCCGAGCGCCTGGCGCCGCACCGTGCGGACCTCGACCGGCACCTGGTAGGTGGCGCCGCCGACGCGGCGGGAGCGCACCTCGATGGTCGGCATCACGTTTTCCAGCGCCTGCTCGAACACGCCGAGCGGGTTCTGCTTGGTCTTGGCTTCGATCATGCCGAGCGCGCCGTAGACGATGTTCTCGGCAACCGACTTCTTCCCGGCATACATCACCGAATTCATGAACTTCGTAATGACGATGTTCCCGAACTTCGGATCCGGGAGCACTTCACGCTTTTCGGCAGAATGGCGACGCGACATCTGATCTTTTCCCGATTATTTCGGACGCTTGGCGCCGTACTTCGAACGGCGCTGCTTGCGGTTCTTGACGCCCTGGGTGTCCAGCACGCCGCGGAGGATGTGGTAGCGCACGCCGGGCAGGTCCTTGACGCGACCGCCGCGGATCATCACCACCGAGTGCTCCTGCAGGTTATGGCCCTCACCCGGAATGTAGCCGATCACCTCGAAGCCGTTGGTCAGGCGCACCTTGGCCACTTTCCGGAGCGCCGAGTTCGGCTTCTTCGGGGTCGTGGTGTAGACGCGCGTGCACACGCCGCGCTTCTGCGGCGACTGCTGCAACGCCGGCACCTTCTTGCGCGACTTCTGCACCGTACGCGGCGCTGCGATCAGCTGGTTGATCGTCGGCATCCTGGCCTTCACCTTTTCGTTCGTGCGGCAAGCCGATGGGCCTGCCGCGAAATTCCTGCTCGGGGTTACCGCCCCGCCGGGATCGCGCCCGCGCGAAAAACATCCGCGCAAAGCGAAATTGCGCCAACCGCTCATTGCTGAGCGGGAAGCGCTTCGACGCCACAGAGGACCGCGATTGCAACCGATCAGCGTTCGCCGTTCGGTCTGTCACCGAGGTCATGCATCCGAGTTAACTCTCAAGAGGACTGGCTCTTAAGAACTAAAATCGTCCTGGCATTTGCCTAGCTATAATCGACAGCGTTTGAGCGGCATTCGTCGAGGGTGGTGCCCGTCTCGGTCTCCACGAGGAGATCTTCAACGGGTGGTCCGTTCCGACGCGGGCGTAGCTCACCGCCTGTCGTTAAGTGCGCGCCTTTTATAAGCGCTGCACAGCCAAGTCAAGGCGAAACGATGGTCAGAGGAGATTGCAGGAAGCACCTCTGCCGCTTGGGAAATCCTGCCGCGCGCGACCGCCGCGTCAGGCTTGCACGAGATAGGCACTAGGCCTGTTCCCGGCAACCCCGTCCATATTTTACCCGGACATTAATCACCCCGATACCGACACTAAGGCTTTGTTTGCAGTTTCGGGCGCAAGGAGGGGTGGTTGAGCCCTCGGATCAGGCCATGAGATACACGGACATTGCGATCGTCGGAGGGGGCCTCGCCGGCGCGACGGCCGCCGCGATGCTGGGCCGCGCCGATATCCCGGCGATTCTCATCGATCCGCATCGTGCCTACCCTCCCGATTTCCGAGTCGAGAAGCTGAGCGGCGGCGTGCAGGTCGAACGCTTCCGTCGCACCGGGCTCGCGGAAGCCGTGCTGCCGAAGACGAGCCTCGATGGCGCGAACTGGATCGCGCGCTTCGGCTATTTGCTCGACAAGGTGCCGAGCCAGCAGTTCGGCATGCTCTACGACGATCTCGTCAACACGATCCGGGCCGAGATTCCCGATTCGGTCGACCGCGTCTGGGCCAAGGCGGTGGCGATTGCGACGAGCCCTGACCGCCAGACCGTCTCGCTCTCGGATGGCAGCGCTATTTCCGCACGCCTCGTCGTGCTCGCCAACGGGCTGAATGTGGGGCTGCGCCAGACGCTCGGAATCAGGCGGCAGGTCGTCAGCGACTGCCACTCGATCTCGATCGGCTTCAACATGGTGCCGGTCGGCCGTGCATCCTTTGCTTTCCCGGCGATGACCTATTTCTCGGAGCGGCCGAGCGACCGCATTCCCTACATCTCGCTGTTTCCGGTCGGCGGCCGGATGCGGGCCAACCTGTTCACCTATCGCGCAATCGACGATCCCTGGCTGCGCGAGTTGCGGCACGCGCCGGCTGCGACCCTGCGCGCCGCACTGCCGCGGCTTGCGCGGCTGACCGGCGCGTTCGAGATCGATGGCGAGCTCAAGGTCCGGCCGGCCGATCTCACCGTGAACGAAGGCTACCGGCAGCCGGGAATCGTGCTGGTGGGCGACGCCTTCCAGACCACCTGCCCCGTCACCGGGACCGGCACCGACAAGGTGTTCACGGACGTCGAGCGGCTCTGCAACGTCCATATCCCGGCCTGGCTCGCCTCCGACGGCATGGATGAGGCCAAGATCGCCGCCTACTACGACGATCCGGTCAAGCAGGCCTGCGACGCCTGGGCATGGGCGAAAGCCCACCACTTCCGATCGGTGTCGATCGACCACGGCCTCTACTGGGCCCTGCAGCGCTGGGCGCGCTTCTTCAACTGGTCCGCGCGCGGCATGTTGCGGCGGATCGGCCGCCAGATGGATACGAAGTTCGACGATCACTCCTCGTCGTCGTCGTCCTCGTCTTCATCCTCATTGTCGTCGTCCGCCTGATCGGCATGGTGCGACTTGTGGGTCTGGTCGTCCCAGAGCCTGCGGTAGACGCCGTTCCTGGCGAGCAGCTCGGCGTGCGAGCCGCGCTCGATCGCCTTGCCGCCTGAAATCACCACGATCTCGTCCATGTCCACCACCGAGGTCAGCCGGTGGGTCGACCAGATCATGGTGCGGCCCTTGGCGACGTTGAGCAGCGTGCGATTGATCGCCGCCTCCGTGGTCTGGTCGAGCGCCGACGTCGCCTCGTCGAGCAGCAGCACGGAAGGGTTGCGGATGATGGCGCGGGCGATCGCGATGCGCTGGCGCTGGCCGCCCGACAGCGTGTCGCCGCGCTCGCCGACCGGGGTGTCGTATTTCTGCGGCAGGCTCATGATGTAGCGGTGGATCTCGGCCTTGCGCGCGGCCGCGATCACCTCCTCGTCGGTCGCGCCCTCCTTGCCGAGCCGGATGTTCTCCTTGATCGACATGTTGAACAGCATGTTCTCCTGGAACACGACCGCCATGCTGCGGCGCAGCGACTGGCGGGTGACGCGGCGGATGTCGACGCCGTCGATGGCCACGCGCCCCTCGTCCGGCACGTAGAGGCGCAGGATCAGGTTGAGCAGCGTGCTCTTGCCGGAGCCGCTGGGACCGACGATCGCGACCGTCTTGCCGACGTTGAGCTTGAGGCTGAAATTGTCCAGCACCGGCTCCTGGCCACCTTCGTACTGGAAGGTGACGCGGTCGAAGGTGATGTCGTTGCTGATCCGCGGCAAGTCGGGCGCGCCGGGACGGTCGGCGCCGCGGGTCGGCTCGTCCAGCATCTCCTGGATATGGCGGACGGCGGCGGCCGACTGGATCGTGATCGGGATGAAATGCATCACATGGGCGATGTTGTAGGACACCTCCCAGAACGCGCTTTCGAAGGTCACGAAAGTGCCGATGGTGATCTGCCCCTTGGTCGCAAGATAGGCGCCGATCGCGAGCACCACGAGGTGCAACAGCAGCACCGAGATGGTCACGGTGCGCTCGACCATGGTCGAGAGAAAGGCGGCGGAGGCGAATTTGCGCCGTGCCTCGTCGTTGCGCAGGGTGAACCAGCCGAGCGTCTTGCGCTGCAGGCTGAACGCCTTGATCACCGCCTGGGCGGCGACGTTCTCCTGCACCATGCCGAGCAGCGAGGATTCGTTGAGCTTCTGCTCGTAATTGGCCTGCACCGCCTTGGGCGTGAGGATGCGCGGACCGATCAGCGTGATCGGGAACACCAGCAGCGCGATCGCCGCGAGCTGCCAGTTCAGGAACAGCATCAGGATGATGCCGGCGATCAGCTCCAGGAACGGCAGCGCCGCGCTGTTAGCGAAGCTCTTGATCGCGCCTTCGAAGGCGGACAGGTCGACCGAGAAGCGCGACAGGATCTCGCCCCGCCGGGTGCGCGCGAAATAGGACGCCGGCAGGTTCTGCACATGCTCGAACAGGCGGGTGCGGACGTCGGCGATCAGGCCGGCTGCAAGTCTTGCGTCCCAGCGCTCGTACCAGACCGCGACGATCGAGGTGAAGATGCCAGCCACCGCCAGCACGCCGAGGATCTTGTACAGCGCCTCGAAGTCCTCCTCGCCGAGCGCGTCGTCGATCAGGAATTTGAGGCTGAGCGGCATGAAGACGTTGAACAGCGTCTCGATGATGACGCCAATCCCGACGAAGGCCAGCAGCCGCTTGTAGTTCTTTAAGTGCGGCTTGACGAAGCCGTAGATCGTGGCGAGCGCGCCGGCCGCCTCGCGGGCGGTAAAGACGACGAGGTCCTCGTCCTCATCGTCGTCCTCGAGCTCAAGCTCGTCCTCATCGTCCTCGTCATCCTCGTCGGACGGAGCTGCCGCCGCGGGCCGGTCCGAGACCGGCGGACCGGCGGGGGGCGTCGCCTTCCCCATCCGCTTCTCATCGGCCTCCAGTACGGGTTCATCCGTGGAGGTCTTGTTATCCGGCGATGGAGGAGGCTTGGGCGCCATGAAACCAACCGATGCTGCACGGCCGGCCTGACCGCAGAATCAACAAGGCGATGGCGGGGGACGCCACCGCGCCGATCCTATGCGATCGGCACGCATTCAGCAAAAGTTTCGACCGTAACCTTGGTCGGGATGGTTATTCGTCGTCCTCGACCTTGTCGAAGAACGAGTAGCGCAGGCTGTCAGCGTCGGCATACCACTGGCCTGGCCCCTTGTTAGCGGCAAGGGTCGCCTCCCACAGCGCATCAGCGCAGTCGCGCCGGTGCATCGAAAGATCGAAGCCGTTGTTGAAGAACAGTTCCGACCATTCCCACCAGGTGCCGAGCTTCCTCACGCCGCGCAGCAGGTCGTAGCGATCGATCAGGCCGGGGGCCATGTCCGACGTGACCGAGCCGAACATCAGGCCGGTCTTGACCACGCGGTTGAGCTCGCGGATGGCACGAACCACCTGCTTCTCCGGAACGTGACAGAGGCTGGTCTCGAACACGAAGTCGAATTCGCCGTCCTTGAACGGCATGTCGGTGATCGAGCCGAGCTTGTTGAACTTGCGCAACGCCTTCGGCGTCCTGGCGTGGATGAAGCGGTTGTTCTCGATGCCGAAAGCCTCGATGCCGCGCTCGCGCAGCGCGCCGACCAATTCGCCGGAGGCCGAGCCCGCCACCAGGAGCTTGTAGCCCTTCGCCCTGCCCCAGACGATCCGGATCAGGCCGGTCAGGTAGTCGGGATCGGTGAAGTGGCTCCAGGCTAGGTCGTAGGGCCCGAGCCCGCGGTAATTGGCGAAATAGTCGCGGTCGATCTTGTCCGAGCGCAGTTTGCCGTCCTGGGTGCGCGCGCGGCGCAGCCGCATCATCTCGGTCAGGATGATGTCGGTGGCGGCGTCGGAGGAGTCGAGCAGGCCGTTGAGCGTGGAATCGAACAGGTAGTCGCCGACCACGACCAGGCCCGGATGCTGCTTCGGCTCGGGCCTGTGGTTGGTCATGACGTCGCGCGCCGGCAGGCCGCCGGGCAGCGCGTTCACCGAGGACAGCCAGCGGTGGATCTTGCCTTCGAGGAAATGCGCGCGCGCATCGCCAAGCGAGGCCGGCAGCGACTTCAGCGCCGCATCGATCAGCTCCTGGTCGGAAAGATTGGCGAAGGCGAGCGCATCGGAGCCGGCGATCAGCCAGTTCAGCACGCCATGCTTGCCGACGTCGTGCCGGGCGCCCTCGTTGTAGACGCAGCAGCCGCCGAAGGCCTCCGACATGAACCAGGCGCCGGGTATCTTGCCGCCCCAGAACGGCTCGTCGAACAGGATCGAGACCCGCAGATAGTGCGCCGGACGGTCGAAATAGGAGACATGCTTGACCATCGACTTGCGCAGCGCCTCGCCGTCCCAGCGCATGGTGGCAAGCCAGGAGTGCGGCAGGCACATCAGCACGAGGTCGAAGTCGCGCGTCTCCGGCCCCTTGCCGTTCATCATGTTGAGGCGGTAGCGGCCGGCATCGGTCTTGCCGACCTTGAGCACGCGATGATTGAGCTGGATGTCGGCGTCGACCTCGGACTGCAGGCACTCGATCAGCTGCTCGTTGCCGTTCTGGATCGAGTACAGGCCGATATAGCCGTCGATATCCATGACGAAGTTCTTGAGCGCGTTGAGCCCGTTGGTGTTGTGGCTCTCGGTCGCGATGTCGGAGCGCGCCATCACCTTGAAGAAGCGCTTGGCGACGGGGTCGTTCACCTCGCGGTCGAGCAGCTCCTCGGCCGTCAGATAGGCCCAGGGATGCTCGTTGTCGTGGGCGCCGACGCCTTCGTAATATTCCAGCGGCGAGACCATCTCGGCGCACTTGCTGCGGAAGGTCTCGATGGCATCGGCAGTCCTCGCGCCGTATTTACGGCGCATGCCGGGAACGTCGGCCAGCAATTCGCCGTCGAGCTGCACCTGCTCGGCGTCCATCGGGATGGTCTGCAGCCCGAAATGCTGGATCAGCTCGCGCAGCGGATCGGGGCCGGTCATCGAGTAGTCGTAGATCTCGGCCACGCCCGCCTCGTACATCGCGGGCGCCGTGTCGAATTTGCGCGTGACGATCTTGCCGCCAAGGCGATCGGACGCCTCGAAGATGGTGACGCGGCAGAGGTCACCCAGCTTTCGTTTCAGATACCAGGCGCTCATCAGCCCACCGGGGCCGCCGCCTACGATTGCAAGATCAAGCATGTCCAATCCACTGCCCCATCACGGCCGGCCCCAGAGGAACCGTCCGCCTGAAGCAGGGCTGCTTTCCGCCGTAGCCGCCCGCCTCAGCTCTTTCGTTCTGCATGACCTGCTTTGGCGAAAGGGCAACGCCGCCCTTCCCGGTCACGCTTTAAGTCACCCTAGCAAAAGCGCTTTTCTGCCTGAAGGAAAGATGAACAAAGCGCGTTCGTGCACCGCAACACGCTCGGAAAAGTAAAAAAGGCCGGCAAGTTACCGGCCTTTTTCACGTGAACCCGTAGTCTTACGGGAACCTTATTCGGCGGGAGGCAGGGCCAGCGGCTCGGCCTCGGGCGCGGACGGCACGATGGCCGCCTGCTTCTCGCGCTCGTCCAGGATCAGTTTGTCGCGCTTGAGTGCGACCTCGCGGATCCGGGCCATCGAGGCGCCGGTGCCGGCCGGGATCAGCCGCCCGACGATGACGTTCTCCTTCAGGCCCTCGAGCGGATCGACCTTGCCGTTGACAGCGGCCTCGGTGAGCACGCGCGTGGTTTCCTGGAACGACGCCGCCGAGAAGAACGAGCGGGTCTGCAGGCTCGCCTTGGTGATGCCGAGCAGGACCGGGGTCCCGGTGGCCGGCTTCTTGCCTTCTTCCTTGGCCTTGTCGTTGACCTGGTCGAACTCGATCTTGTCGACCTGTTCGCCCACGATCAGATCGGTCTCGCCCTGGTCGGTGATCTCCACCTTCTGCAGCATCTGACGGACAATCACCTCGATGTGCTTGTCGTTGATGAGCACGCCCTGCAGCCGGTAGACCTCCTGGATCTCGTTGACCAGATAGGCAGCGAGTTCCTCGATGCCCTTGATCGCCAGGATGTCGTGCGGCGCCGGATTGCCCTCGACGATGAAATCGCCCTTTTCGACGATATCGCCGTCCTGCAGGTGGATGTGCTTGCCCTTCGGGATCAGGTACTCGCGCGGCTCCTCGGTCTTGTCCATCGGCTCGATCGAGATACGGCGCTTGTTCTTGTAGTCGCGGCCGAAGCGGATGGTGCCGGCGATCTCGGCGATGATCGCCGCATCCTTCGGCCTGCGCGCCTCGAACAGCTCCGCCACCCGCGGCAGACCGCCGGTGATGTCGCGCGTCTTGGCGCTTTCGGTCGAGATACGGGCGAGGATGTCGCCCGGCTTGACCTTGGCGCCGACGTCGACCGACAGGATCGCGTCGACCGAGAGCAGATAGCGGGCGTCGCCGCCGCGCGACAGCTTGAGCACCTTGCCGTCCTTGCCCTTGATCACGATGGCCGGGCGCAGATCGGCCCCGCCCCGCGTCGTGCGCCAGTCGATGACCACGCGCTTGGCGATGCCGGTGGACTCGTCGAGCGTCTCGGAGATCGACTGACCCTCGACCAGATCCTCGAAGCCGATCGTGCCCTCGACCTCGGTGAGCACCGGACGGGTGTAGGGATCCCACTCGGCGATGCGCTGGCCGCGCTTGACCGTGTCACCCTCGTCGACATGCATGCGCGCGCCGTACTGGATGCGGTGGGTCGCCCGCTCGGTGCCGTCGGCATCGACGATCGCAACCACCATGTTGCGGACCATCGCGACCAGGTGACCCTCGCTGTTGCGGGCGATCGCCTTGTTCTTGATCACCACCTTGCCGTCGAAGTTGGATTCGACGAACGACTGCTCGTTGATCTGCGCCGCACCGCCGATGTGGAAGGTGCGCATCGTGAGCTGCGTGCCGGGCTCGCCGATCGACTGCGCAGCGATGACGCCGACCGCCTCGCCGTGGTTGACCGGCGTGCCGCGGGCGAGGTCGCGCCCGTAGCACTTGCCGCAGATGCCGTTGACCAGCTCGCAGGTCAGCGCCGAGCGGATCTTCACCTCCTGGATGCCGGCCTGGTGGATGGCATCCACATGGCTCTCCTCCATCAGCGTGCCGCGCTTGACCAGCACCTTGTTGGAGGCGGGATCGCGCACGTCGTCGCAGGCGACGCGGCCGAGGATACGCGAGCCGAGCGAAGCGACCACGGTGCCGGCATCGACGATGGCGCGCATCTTGATGCCGAGCTTGGTGCCGCAATCGTCCTGCGTGATGATGCAGTCCTGCGCCACGTCGACCAGACGCCGCGTCAGGTAGCCGGAGTTCGCCGTCTTCAACGCGGTGTCCGCGAGGCCCTTGCGGGCGCCGTGGGTCGAGTTGAAGTATTCGAGCACCGACAGGCCTTCCTTGAAGTTGGAAATGATCGGCGTCTCGATGATCTCGCCCGACGGCTTGGCCATCAGGCCGCGCATGCCGGCGAGCTG
The DNA here is from genome assembly GCF_030378205.1 of Bradyrhizobium sp. NP1. Lineage (NCBI taxonomy): Bacteria > Pseudomonadati > Pseudomonadota > Alphaproteobacteria > Hyphomicrobiales > Nitrobacteraceae > Bradyrhizobium > Bradyrhizobium sp. NP1. Next base: position 3,274,805 of record NZ_CP127385.1, on the reverse strand, counting down.
GCGCATCTGCGCCGGCGAGCCGCGCGCGCCGGAATGCGCCATCATGTAGATCGAGTTGATGTCGGCGTCGGCGCCCTTGGCGTTCTTCTTGGTCGCCGAGATTTCCTTCATCATCTCCTTGGCGATTTCCTCGGTGGCCTTCGACCAGGCGTCGACCACCTTGTTGTACTTCTCGCCATGGGTGATGAGACCGTCATTGTACTGCTGCTCGAAATCCTTCGCCAGCGCACGCGTGGTATCGACGATCTTCCACTTGCCCTGCGGCACGACCATGTCGTCCTTGCCGAACGAGATGCCGGCCTTGAAGGCGTTGTAGAAGCCGAGCGCCATGATGCGATCGCAGAAGATCACCGTCTCCTTCTGGCCGCAGTGGCGGTAGACCTGGTCGATGACGCCGGAGATCTCGCGCTTGGTCATCAGCTTGTTGATGATGTCGTAGGAGATCTTCGGGTGCTTCGGCAGCACGTTGCCGAGCATGACGCGGCCCGCGGTGGTTTCGATCCAGCGCTTGGCCATGTTGCCGGACTCATCCGTGCCGTGCCAGCGATACTTGATCTTGGTGTGCAGGTGGATGACCTTCGAGTGCAGCGCGTGCTCGAGCTCGGCCATGTCGCCGAAGATCTTGCCCTCGCCGGGCAGGCCTTCGCGCATGATCGAGAGGTAGTAGAGACCGAGCACGATGTCCTGTGACGGCACGATGATCGGCTGGCCGTTCGCGGGGTGCAGGATGTTGTTGGTCGACATCATCAGCACGCGCGCTTCGAGCTGAGCCTCGAGCGACAGCGGCACGTGCACGGCCATCTGGTCGCCGTCGAAGTCGGCGTTGAACGCGGCGCAGACCAGCGGGTGGAGCTGGATCGCCTTGCCCTCGATCAGCACCGGCTCGAAGGCCTGGATGCCGAGGCGATGCAGCGTCGGCGCGCGGTTGAGCAGCACCGGATGTTCGCGGATCACCTCGTCCAGGATGTCCCAGACCTCGGGCCGCTCCTTCTCGACCAGCTTCTTCGCCTGCTTCACGGTGGTGGACAGGCCCTTGGCGTCCAGCCGCGAATAGATGAACGGCTTGAACAGCTCGAGCGCCATCTTCTTCGGCAAGCCGCACTGATGCAGGCGCAGTTCGGGGCCGACCACGATCACCGAGCGGCCGGAATAGTCGACGCGCTTGCCGAGCAGGTTCTGCCGGAAACGGCCCTGCTTGCCCTTCAGCATGTCGGCGAGCGACTTCAGCGGGCGCTTGTTGGCGCCGGTGATGACGCGGCCGCGGCGGCCGTTGTCGAACAGCGCGTCGACCGCCTCCTGCAGCATGCGCTTCTCGTTGCGAATGATGATGTCGGGCGCGCGCAGCTCCATCAGCCGCTTCAAGCGGTTGTTGCGGTTGATGACGCGGCGGTAGAGGTCGTTGAGGTCGGAGGTCGCAAAGCGGCCGCCATCGAGCGGCACCAGCGGCCGCAGGTCCGGCGGAATCACCGGGACGACCGTCATGATCATCCACTCCGGCTTGTTGCCGGAGAAGCGGAACGCCTCGACGATCTTCAGCCGCTTGGCGAGCTTCTTGTGCTTGATGTCGGAATCGGTGTCCGCCATCTCGGCGCGCAAGGTAACCTCGAGCTTCTCGAGGTCGAGGCCCTTCAACAGCTCGCGGATCGCCTCCGCGCCGATCATGGCGGTGAATGAGTCCTGGCCGTACTCGTCCTGCGCCTTGAGGTACTCGTCCTCCGACAGCAGCTGACGGTCCTTGAGCGCGGTCAGGCCCGGCTCGAGCACCACGTAGTACTCGAAATACAGGATGCGCTCGAGATCCTTCAGCGTCATGTCGAGCAGCAGGCCGATGCGCGACGGCAGCGACTTCAGGAACCAGATGTGCGCAACGGGCGCCGCGAGCTCGATATGGCCCATGCGCTCGCGCCGGACGCGCGACAGCGTCACCTCGACCGAGCACTTCTCGCAGATGATGCCCTTGTACTTCATGCGCTTGTACTTGCCGCACAAGCACTCATAGTCCTTGATCGGCCCGAAGATGCGCGCGCAGAACAGGCCGTCGCGCTCGGGCTTGAAGGTGCGGTAGTTGATGGTCTCCGGCTTCTTGATCTCGCCGTAGGACCAGGACAGAATCTTCTCCGGGGACGCGATCGAGATCCGGATCTGGTCGAAGACCTGGGCCGGCGTCGTCGGATTGAAAAGATTCATAATCTCTTGGTTCATCGTCTTCTCCTCGCGTGCCGGTCGCCGTCCGGCAGCAAATTCGAAAATCTCTTGGTCAGGCCCCCTGCCCGGCAGACCGGCAAGGCGCCGATGCCCGGCCCGGGATGCGAGGACGCGCCTCGCGTTCCAGGTCGGGCATGAAAGTCTCGTTTACTCGGCGGCCTCCGAGGTCGAGGCCGGGCCGACCTTGGAATTGTGCAGGTCGACGTTGAGGCCGAGCGAGCGCATTTCCTTGACCAGCACGTTGAACGATTCCGGAATACCGGCCTCGAACGTGTCGTCGCCGCGCACGATCGCCTCGTAGACCTTGGTGCGGCCGGCCACGTCGTCCGACTTCACCGTCAGCATTTCCTGCAGCGTGTAGGCCGCGCCATAGGCTTCCAGCGCCCACACCTCCATTTCGCCGAAGCGCTGGCCGCCGAACTGCGCCTTGCCGCCCAGCGGCTGCTGGGTGACGAGCGAGTACGGGCCGATCGAACGGGCGTGGATCTTGTCGTCCACGAGATGGTGCAGCTTGAGCATATAGATGTAGCCCACCGTCACCTTGCGATCGAAGGGATCGCCGGTACGGCCGTCATAGACGGTCGACTGACCCGAGGCGTCGAGACCGGCAAGCTTCAGCATCTCCTCGATGTCGGCTTCCTTGGCACCGTCGAACACCGGCGTTGCAATCGGCACGCCGTGGCTCAGGTTGCGGCCGAGCTCGATCAGTTCGCTGTCGTTGAGCGACTTGATCGTCTCGTCGTCGCCATAGATCCGCTTCAACGTCTCCTTCAGCGGCTTGGCGTCCTGCCTGCCGAGATAGGCGTCGACCGTCTGGCCGATGCGCCTGCCGAGGCCGGCACAGGCCCAGCCGAGATGCGTCTCGAGGATCTGCCCGACATTCATGCGCGAGGGCACGCCGAGCGGATTGAGCACGATGTCGACATGGGTGCCGTCCTCGAGGAACGGCATGTCCTCGATCGGCACGATCTTGGACACCACACCCTTGTTGCCGTGACGGCCGGCCATCTTGTCGCCGGGCTGGATCTTGCGCTTCACCGCGACGAAGACCTTGACCATCTTCATCACGCCGGGCGGCAGCTCGTCGCCGCGCTGCAGCTTCTCGACCTTGTCGAGGAAGCGCTGCTCGAGCCCCTTCTTCGATTCGTCGTACTGCTTGCGCATGGCTTCGATCTCGCCCATCAGCTTGTCGTTGGGCGAGGCAAACAGCCACCACTGCGACTTCGGATACTCGTCGAGCACCGCGCGGGTGATCTTGGTGTCCTTCTTGAAGCCCTTCGGACCGGCAATGCCCTGGCGGCCTTCCAAAAGTTCGGCAAGGCGGCTGTAGACGTTGCGGTCAAGGATCGCCTGCTCGTCGTCGCGGTCCTTGGCGAGACGCTCGATCTCCTCGCGCTCGATCGCCAGCGCACGCTCGTCCTTGTCGACGCCGTGGCGGTTGAACACGCGCACTTCCACGATCGTGCCCTGCACACCCGGAGGCACGCGCAGCGAGGTGTCGCGGACGTCGGAGGCCTTTTCGCCGAAGATCGCACGCAGAAGCTTCTCTTCCGGCGTCATCGGGCTTTCGCCCTTCGGCGTGATCTTGCCGACCAGGATGTCGCCGGCGCGCACTTCCGCGCCGATATAGACGATGCCGGCCTCGTCGAGGTTCTTCAGCGCTTCTTCCGAGACGTTCGGAATGTCGCGGGTGATTTCCTCAGGGCCGAGCTTGGTGTCGCGCGCCATCACCTCGAATTCCTCGATGTGGATCGAGGTGAAGACGTCGTCCTTCACTATCCGCTCGGAGAGCAGGATCGAGTCTTCGAAGTTGTAGCCGTTCCACGGCATGAACGCGACCAGCACGTTGCGGCCGAGCGCGAGCTCGCCGAGATCGGTCGAGGGACCGTCGGCGATGATGTCGCCCTTCTTGACGGTGTCGCCGACCTTCACCAGCGGACGCTGGTTGATGCAGGTCGACTGGTTGGAGCGCTGGTACTTCATCAGCCGGTAGATATCGACGCCCGACTTGGTCGGATCGAGATCTTCCGTGGCGCGGATGACGACGCGGGTGGCGTCGATCTGGTCGATCACGCCCGAACGGCGCGCCGCGATCGCGGCGCCCGAGTCACGGGCGACCACGCCTTCCATGCCGGTGCCGACGAACGGCGCTTCCGCACGAACCAGCGGCACCGCCTGGCGCTGCATGTTCGAGCCCATCAGCGCGCGGTTGGCGTCGTCGTTCTCGAGGAACGGGATCAAGGCCGCAGCCACCGAAACGAGCTGCTTCGGCGACACGTCCATGTAGTCGACCTTGTCCGGCGTGACCGGGATGTTCTCGCCGGCGTGACGGCAGACCACGAGGTCCTCGGTGAAGCGGCCGCGGTTGTCGAGCGGCACGTTGGCCTGAGCGACGCGGTAGCGCCCCTCCTCCATCGCCGACAGATACACCACCTCGTCGGTGACGCGGCCGTCCTTGACCTTGCGATAGGGCGTCTCGACGAACCCGTACTTGTTGACGCGCGCGAAGGTCGCGAGCGAGTTGATCAAGCCGATGTTGGGACCTTCCGGCGTCTCGATCGGGCAGATGCGGCCGTAATGCGTCGGGTGCACGTCGCGCACCTCGAAGCCGGCCCGCTCGCGCGTCAGGCCGCCCGGTCCGAGCGCCGACAGGCGCCGCTTGTGGGTGATCTCCGACAGCGGGTTGGTCTGGTCCATGAACTGCGAGAGCTGCGAGGAGCCGAAGAACTCGCGCACCGCGGCTGCCGCGGGCTTCGCGTTGATCAGGTCCTGCGGCATCACGGTGTCGATGTCGACGCTCGACATGCGCTCCTTGATGGCGCGCTCCATGCGCAACAGGCCGATGCGGTACTGGTTCTCCATCAGCTCGCCGACCGAGCGGACGCGGCGGTTGCCGAGATGGTCGATGTCGTCGATCTCGCCCTTGCCGTCGCGCAGGTCGACCAGCGTCTTGATCACCGCAAGGATGTCCTCCTTGCGCAGCGTGCGCTGGGTGTCGGGCGCGTCGAGGTCGAGGCGCATGTTCATCTTGACGCGGCCGACCGCGGACAGGTCGTAACGTTCCGAGTCGAAGAACAGCGACTGGAACATGGCCTGTGCGGATTCCAGCGTCGGCGGCTCGCCCGGACGCATCACGCGGTAGATGTCGAACAGCGCGTCCTCGCGCGTCATGTTCTTGTCGGCGTGCAGCGTGTTGCGGATGTAGGCGCCGACATTGACGTGGTCGATGTCGAGCAGCGGCAGCTCCTTGTAACCCTGCTCGTTGAGCAGCTTCAGGAGCTTCTCGGTGATTTCCTCGCCGGCTTCGGCGTAGATCTCGCCGGTCTTCGGGTTGACGAGGTCCTCGGCGACGTAGTTGCCGACCAGCTCATCGTCCGACATGCGCAGCGCCTTCAGCCCCTTCTCCTGGAGCTGACGCGCGGCGCGCACGGTGAGCTTCTTGCCGGCCTCCAGCACGACCTTGCCGGTGTCGGCGTCGATCAGGTCGTTGATGGTCGAATAGCCGCGGAAACGCGCGGCGTCGAACGGCACGCGCCAGCCTTCCTTGGTGCGCTTGTAGATGATCTTCTTGTAGAAGGTCGACAGGATCTGCTCGCCGTCGAGCCCGAGCGCGAACATCAGCGAGGTCACGGGGATCTTGCGGCGGCGGTCGATGCGCGCGAACACGATGTCCTTGGCGTCGAACTCGATGTCGAGCCAGGAGCCGCGATAGGGAATCACGCGCGCGGCAAACAGGAGCTTGCCCGAGGAATGGGTTTTGCCCTTGTCGTGATCGAAGAACACGCCGGGCGAGCGGTGCATCTGCGAGACGATGACGCGCTCGGTACCGTTGACGATGAAGGTGCCGTTCATGGTCATGAGCGGGATGTCGCCCATGTAGACGTCCTGCTCCTTGATGTCCTTGACGGACTTGGCGCCGGTCTCCTCGTCGATATCGAACACGATCAGCCGCAGCGTCACCTTGAGCGGCGCGGCAAAGGTCATGCCGCGCTGGCGGCACTCGTCGACGTCGTATTTCGGCGGCTCGAACTCATAGCGGACGAACTCCAGCATCGAGGTGCCGGAGAAGTCGGAGATCGGGAACACCGAGCGGAACACCGCCTGCAGGCCCTCGTCCGGCCGGCCGCCCTGGGGTTCGTCGACCATCAGGAACTGGTCATAGGACGCCTTCTGAACCTCGATGAGGTTCGGCATCTCGGCCACTTCCTTGATGTGTCCGAAGAACTTGCGAACGCGTTTGCGACCGGTGAATGTCTGCTGCGCCATCGTGGCCTCTCTCTCGCGCCACCCTCTGCCGGCGGCGTTCCAGAGCGCGGCAAGCGCCGCGTCCGGGTTGAATTTCGATCCATTTCGAGCGGCCGAAGCCCAAGTTCAGGGTCAGGGGTCCTGAATTTGTTCTTCAGACCTTCAAAACGCAAAACGACGTGCGGGGCGACCATCGTCGCGCCCGCCCGTCAAACCATCATCTTTACGGACTGCAAAAGCCCGAAATCGCCTATCTCCCAACGACCTCGCGCGGAAACTTTCGCTCCCGCCACGCGACCGTGCTTTCGTGCTGCCAGCCCGATATGGGATGGCAATCGTGAAGTTTCGAGGGGCAAACCCTCGAATCCCCACACTTTTTCGTGTCTGGCCTGCTCCGGACCGGTCCCGTCGCACGCCTTTTGCTTGTCTCGTTCGGGGCCGGAACCGGCTGGAGCCGGCCCTCGTCTCGATCGCGATCCCGGGGGTTTCGGCTTGCGCTCGCCCCCGGGGAACTGAATCCCGGGTCTCGCTGCGCTCGCCCGGGATTTCGCTCGCGTAACCGTGCGGTTACTTGAGCTCAACCTTGGCGCCAGCCTTCTCGAGCTGGGCCTTGATCTTGTCGGCTTCGTCCTTGTTGACGCCCTCTTTCACCGGCTTGGGAGCGCCTTCGACGAGGTCCTTGGCTTCCTTCAGCCCGAGGCCGGTGATGGCGCGGACTTCCTTGATGACCTCGATCTTCTTGTCGCCGGCAGCGGCGAGAACGACGGTGAACTCGGTCTTCTCCTCGGCCGGAGCGGCAGCTCCGCCGCCAGCGCCCGGAGCCGCGGCAACCGCGACGGCAGCGGCGGCCGAGACGCCCCACTTCTCTTCGAGAAGCTTGGCGAGCTCGGCAGCCTCGAGCACAGTGAGATTCGACAGGTCGTCGACGATTTTCTGCAAGTCAGCCATTGATCAGTTCCTTGAAGTGTTGGTTCGAACCAGTTTTGAGTTTTGCGAAGGGTGTCAGGCCGCTTCGCCCTTTGAGGCATGAGCCTGAATGACGCGTGCGAGCTTGGCCGCGGGCGCGTTGGCGAGCTGGGCGAGCTTGGTTGCCGGAGCCTGGATCAGGCCGACAAGCTTGGCGCGCAGTTCGTCGAGCGACGGCAGCGAGGCGAGCGCCTTCACGCCGTCAACATTCAGGACGGTCTTGCCCATCGAGCCGCCGAGGATGACGAACTGTTCGTTCGCCTTGGCGAATTCGATGGCAACCTTTGGCGCCGCGACCGGATCATTCGAAGTTGCGATCACGGTCGGCCCCTTCAACAGGGGACCGATGGCTGCGACGTCAGTGCCTTCAAGAGCAATTTTGGCGAGACGGTTCTTCGAGACCTTCACCGCCGCGCCCGCCTGCTTCATCTGCCTGCGCAGGTTCTGCATCTGGGCCACGGTGAGGCCGGAATAGTGAGCAACGATCGCGACGCTCGTGGTCTTGAAGACCGCGTTGAGCTGTTCGACCGCCTCTTTCTTTGCCGCTCGTTCCACAGCAAGCTCTCTCCGGTTGGCGGTCTTCGCGTTCTGAAGGCTCGGACCGCCGGGTTGCTTTGATCGCCCAACCCGAAAGCCGGCCTTCAAGACTTGAGGTCTTCAAGGACACGCCGGGCCAGACGACATTCGGTAGCCTGCCCTTCCGGAACCCTTGCGGGCCGCGGAGTGTCGAGGTTCGAACCAAACCAGCCCCACCGGCAAGGCCGCGGGGCAAAAATCCGGTCTTCACCCGTCTATGCAGGCCATGCGATTAAGCCGTTGAAGAAACGTTCAAGTTTCATCGCGGGCGCCTGCAGTCTCGGACAGGACGGGACCATCCAGCATGCCGGATGCTCCCTGCGCGCGTTCCATCCCGCAGCGACGCGGTTTTCCATCCTTTCGAGTAATCCAAGCGGACGCCTCAAAAGGAATGGTCTCCTGTTCGTTCGGTTTTGGAATGCGCGCACGAACGCGCCAGCGACCGCCAGCACGTCCGGAGGCGGCTGTTTAGCCGGTCTCGAACGGCTTGCCAAGAGCAAAATTCAGACCAGTTTTGCCCCGAAGGGCCGCCCGCAAGAATTCTTCCCCGCGATGTCACACCGGGGCCTGGCCGCTCGTCTGGTGCGGCAGAGGTCACCATGCAGCGATGGATCGCGGGAATTCTAGGGGCATTCAACGTCGCCAACGGGCTTGTGATGCTGTTTGCCGGTTCCACCTGGTGGGCAAGCGTCCCCGGCGTACCCGAAACCGGCCCGTTCAACCCGCATTTTGTCCAGGACGTCGGTGCCGCGTTCCTGGCGGCCGGCCTGGCGCTTGTCGCGAGGGCCTGGCGACCGGTGTATTGGCCGGCAGCCTTTGCCGGCGCCGCCTTCCTGGCCGCTCATGCCGCGATCCATCTCGTCATGATCGCGGGCGGTCACGACCATCATGCGGCGGCTGATCTCGCGACCGTCGTGCTGCCCGCAGTGCTTGCCGTCTACTCAGCTTGGCCAGCCAAAGGAGAACACCATGCGTAAGTTCATCGCACGCCGGATGCTGCGGGCATTCAGCAAGCGCTACGGCTACGACACGGGTTACGTCGAGGCGGTGCTGCGGGATTCGCCCGCGGCCTTCTTCAAATTCGCTCCCGTGATGAAGGCGGCCAACCATCGCGAGGTGGTTCCGGCGGAAGCAAGCTTTGCCGCCAAGATCGCCGGCGCGATGGCGGAAGATTGCGGGCCGTGCACCCAGCTGGCGGTCGACATGGCGCTTGAAGCAGGTGTGGCGAAAGACCAGATCGAGGCCGTGCTTCGCCGCGACACCAGGGCCATGACGGAAGCGACGGTGCTTGCCTTCCGCTTTGCCGACGCGATCATCCGCCGCCGGCCCAACGACGACGAATATCGCGACGCCGTCCGGGCGCAGTGGGGGGACAAGGGCGTGATCGACTTGACCATGGCGCTGCAAATCGGCCGTCTTTTCCCGATGATCAAGCTGGCGCTCGGATATGCGAAGGAGTGCCGTCGCGTGAGCGTGGGCGGCCACCATGTCGATGTCATCAAGCAAGCCGCGTGACCAAGATCCCCTCGCGCCGCATCGCGGGCGGCTGACCGGGCTCGCCTATCGCATGCTCGGCAGCCGCAGCGACGCCGAGGACGTCGTGCAGGACGCCTATCTGCGCTTCGCGTCCGCGCAGGATGTCCAGAACCCGGAAGCCTTTCTCGTCACCATCGTGACCCGGCTTTGCCTCGACCGGCTGAAAAGCGCGAAGGCGCAGCGCGAGGTCTATGTCGGCTCGTGGCTTCCCGAGCCGGTATTCGATGCCGAGGACCTTTCGGCGGATCGCGCAACCGAGCTTGCCGACGACCTCTCCTTCGCGCTGCTGCTTGCGCTCGACCGGCTGTCGCCGCTGGAGCGGGCGGCGTTCCTGCTTCACGACGTCTTTGACACGCCGTTCGCCGACGTCGCCCGCATGCTCGATCGCAGCGAGGCCGCCTGCCGCCAGCTTGCGGCCCGCGCGCGTCGCGCGGTTCGCGACCAGCGCCCCACGCCCGCCGCACCGCCCGAGAACCACGCCCGGCTGCTGCAGGCCTTCGCGGAGGCGGCCGCAAGTGGCGACGTCTCGCGGCTTGCCGGACTATTGCGCGAAGACGCGCTCCTGATTGCCGACAGCGGCGGTCACAAGGCGGCGCCGCGCAATCAGATCTTTGGCGCCGAGAAGGTCGCGCGCTTCTTCGTCGGCGTCGCCAACAAGAATGCCGGCCGCGACATTCGCATGGTGCCGATGATGATCAACGGCACGGCGGGCGCCCTGATCTATCTCGACGGCGAGATCGATTTCACCACGAGCATCGCGATCGACGGCGAGAAGATCGCGGCGATCTACCTCGTGCGCAACCCGGACAAGCTGCGCCACGCGCCGCCCGCCTGGCCGGGAGAGCGCCTCAGCTGACGGGATGGGCGAGCGGCCTGCCTTCGAAAAAGGCGGTCAGATTGGCGATCACGCAATCCTGCATCGCGGTGTGCGACTCAAGCGTATGGCCGCCGATATGGGGGGTGAAGACCACGTTCGGAAAGGCGGTCAGGGCATCGGGGCGGTGCGGCTCGCTGGCATAGACATCGAGCCCCGCGCCGGCGATCGTCTTGTCGGCAAGCGCCTGGACCAGCGCCGCCTCATCGATGACCGAGCCGCGGGCGATGTTGACGACCGTGCCCTCCTCGCCCAGCCGCTTGAGGATGTCGGCATTGACGGCATGGTGGGTCTCGGCGCCGGCGCGGACCGCGATGATCAGCACGCTGCACCAGTCGGCCAGCGCTGCAAGGCTGTCGAAGAATTGATAGGGCACATCGTGTCGGCTGCGGCTGAAATAGCCGACCTCGGCCTCGAAGGCGGCGGCGCGGGATGCGATCTTGCGGCCGATCTCGCCCATGCCAAAGATGCCGATCTTGCGGCCGGGCATGCCGGCCCGGGGGCGCATCATCGGCGAGGGCTTTGCGGCGGCCCAGTCGCCGCTGCGCACATAATGGTCCGCAACCAGGAGCCGCCGCGTCGCCGCCAGCATCAAGGTCATGGCGATATCGGCAACCGACGCCGCGTTGGCCCCGGGACTGTGCCCGACCGCGATGTTGCGGCTCGCCGCCGCCTTGAGGTCGACGCCGTCATAACCCGTGCCATAGCAGACGATCGCGCCTAGCTTCGGCATGCGGTCCATGGCCTCGCCGCCGAGCGGCGTGCTGCCGGCGGTGATCATGGCGCGGAGGCCGGCGAGCTCGGCTTGCGGAAACACCTCGTTCGGCGGCTTGCCGCCGGCATCGAGCAGATCGAACCGCTCACCGATCCGCAGCATCAGCGCCTTGGGAAAGCGCGAATAGATCAGGACCTTTTCCGGCATCGACCAATCCCTCGAAACGCGAAGGGCGGAATCGGTTGCCCAATTCCGCCCTCGCCTGTCCTTGTCGCTTCAAATCCTCAGCCGAGGATCGAGCTCGGTTCCACCTTCACGCCCGGCCCCATGGTCGAGGACACCGCGACGCGCTGGATGTAGGTGCCCTTGGCGCCGGCCGGCTTGGCCTTGGCGACCGCATCCGCGAGCGCCTTGGCGTTGGCCACCAGCTTGTCCTCGGAGAACGAGGCCTTGCCGACACCGGCCTGCACGATACCGGCCTTCTCGACCCGGAACTCGACCGAGCCGCCCTTGGCGCCCTTCACCGCGTTGGTGACGTCCATCGTCACCGTGCCGATCTTCGGGTTCGGCATCATGCCGCGCGGACCGAGCACCTTACCCAGCCGGCCGACCAGCGGCATCATGTCGGGGGTGGCGATGCAGCGGTCAAAGTCGATGTTGCCGCCCTGCACCCTCTCGACCAGGTCCTCGGCGCCGACGACGTCGGCACCCGCGGCCTTGGCTTCTTCCGCCTTGGCGCCTCGCGCGAACACGCCGACGCGCAACGTGCGGCCGGTGCCGTTCGGCAGGTTGACCACGCCGCGCACCATCTGGTCGGCGTGACGCGGGTCGACGCCGAGATTGATCGCGATCTCGATCGTCTCGTCGAACTTCGCCTTCGCCCGCTCCTTGACCATCTTGATGGCCTCGTCGAGCGGATAAAGCTTGGTGCGGTCAACACCATCGCGGGCCTTCTTCAAACGCTTTCCAATTGTCATGGCGCTTACCCCGCAACTTCCAGGCCCATCGAGCGGGCCGAGCCCTCGACCATCTTCATGGCCGCTTCGATGGAGTCGCAATTCAAGTCCTTCATCTTCTTCTCGGCGATCTCGCGCACCTGCGCCTTCGTCACCTTGCCGGCCTTGTCGCGGCCCGGCGCCTTCGAGCCGGACTGGATCTTGGCCGCCTGCTTGAGGAAGTAGGACATCGGCGGCGTCCTCATCTCGAAGGTGAAGGAACGGTCCGCATAGATGGTGATGACCACCGGGATCGGGGTGTTCTTCTCTTCCTTCTGGGTCTGCGCGTTGAACGCCTTGCAGAACTCCATGATGTTGAGACCGCGCTGACCAAGCGCGGGACCGATCGGGGGCGACGGATTGGCCGCACCCGCCGGCACCTGCAATTTCAGGTATCCGGTCACTTTCTTTGCCATTCTCACACTCCTGTTGTGCCGGTCACATCGCCGGCGGTTTCAGGTTCCGTGGTCCGGTTCGAGTGCGGCTGGCTAACCGCCCTCTCCTCCCACGGCCTCTCTTCACACGAAGCCGAGGCTTCGCGTGCTGCCGGTCAGACCTTCTCGACCTGACCGAATTCCAGTTCGACCGGCGTGGCGCGGCCGAAGATCGAAACCGCGACCTTCACGCGCGAACGCGCCTCGTCGATTTCCTCTACCACACCCGAGAAGGAAGCGAACGGCCCGTCGGCCACCCGCACGTTCTCGCCGATCTCGAACGACACCGACGCCTTCGGCCGCTCCACGCCCTCCTGCACCTGGTGCAGGATGCGCATGGCTTCGGCTTCCGAGATCGGCATCGGCTTGTTCTCGGCGCCGAGGAAGCCGGTCACCTTCGGCGTGTTCTTGATGAGATGGAACGCCTCGTCGGTCAGCTTCATCTTCACCAGCACGTAGCCCGGGAAGAACTTGCGCTCGGCGTCGATCTTGCGGCCGCGGCGCACCTCGGTGACCTTCTCGGTCGGCACCAGCACCTGCTCGAACAGCTCCTCGAGCCCACGCTGCTTGGCCTGCTCGCGGATCGATTCCGCGACCTTCTTCTCGAAGTTCGAATAGGCGTGGACGATGTACCAGCGCTTGTCCGCGGTCTGGATTGCTGCGTTTGCCATCAGTGGATGCCCAGCAACAGAGTGACGACGTAGCGGATGACCTGATCCGCGGCGAAGAAGAAGATGGAGGCGAGCGCAACCATCACGAACACCATGATCGTGGTGATCGTGGTCTCGCGGCGGGTCGGCCAGGTGACCTTGGCGGTCTCCGAGCGCACTTCCTGCAGGAATTTGAACGGGCTGAAAGCCATCGTTGAGCAGTCCATATCCGTCCCAGGGGGAACGAATTCATCAAAGCCTTGGGAATCCGGACAGCCGACCTTTGCCCAACCCTCGCTTGAAGGTGAGCTACCAACAGAGCTCGTTTGTCCGGGGATTTGTTAACGCCGCGCCGGAGATCCGCAGCAAAGCGGGCCGGCAGCAGGTGGCGGGTATCTACTGCGAGACCGGCAAAAGGTCAAGGTATTGGACGACGCGGCAACCACCTGCCGGCGACCAACGGCGTTCAAAGCGCACGGCCTCGGCTGCATCTTCTTCCGCAAGAAGAGGTCTCGCCGTCTCGCGTAACCCCTTGATTTAGCTGGCAGGAGTGGCAGGGCTCGAACCTGCGACCCCCGGTTTTGGAGACCGGTGCTCTACCAATTGAGCTACACTCCTGCATGGACCGACGCGCCGCTTCGATCCGCGCCGTTTCAAGCATAGGGCACCGCCCCAATGCAAGGGCGCTTAGCGCCGCGCGACCTGTTCAATCCGAAACTTGTCCGTCACAGTTCTCGTCCTGCAACAAGGAGAGGTCGGGAAGATCATGGACGCCCAAACCGCCAGCCGCGCCACCGTTCCGCAGACACCTTCCCTGCCCCAGGCCAAGCCCGCCTCGCTTGGGCTTTCGCCGGCGCGGCTGCAGGCCATGTCCGACGCCTTCCGGCGCGAGATCGACAAGGGAACCCTGCCTGGCGTGACCATCCTGGTCGCACGCAAGGGGCAGATCGGCTGGTTCGACACCATCGGCCGGCAAAATCCGGCGACGTCAGCGCCGATGGCGCGCGATTCCATCTTCCGCATCTTCTCCATGACCAAGCCGATCGTCTCGGTCGGCATCATGATGCTGCTGGAGGAAGGCCGCCTCCTGCTGAGCGACCCGCTCGCCAAGTTCATCCCGGAATTCGCCGACCAGAAGGTCGGCGTCGAGAGCAACGGCAAGCTCGAGCTCGTGCCGCTCGCGCGACCGATCACGATCCAGGACCTGCTGCGCCACACGTCCGGGATCACCTACGACCACACCGGCAACGGCCTCGTGCAGCAGCTCTACCAGAACTCGCGGCTGCGCAGCCGCAAGATCACCAATCAAGAGCACGCCGCGCTCGTCGCGAGCCTGCCCCTGATCTGCCAGCCCGGCGCGGAATGGAACTACAGCCGCTCCACCGACATCCTCGGCCGCATCCTCGAGGTGGTCAGCGGCAAACCCTTGGGCGCCTTCCTGACCGAGCGCATCCTCGCACCGCTGCAGATGACGGAGACCGGTTTCCACACCGGATCGGAGAACGCCCCCCGGCTCGCCGAGCCGTTCCCGGCCGATCCCTGGACCGATGAGCCGGTGCAGCTCTTCAACATGCTGGACAGGCCCGCGATGGAATCCGGCGGCGGCGGGCTCGTCTCCACCACCATGGACTATGCGCGCTTCTGCCAGATGCTGCTCAATGGCGGAGAGCTCGACGGCGCGCGCATCATCGGCCGCAAGACGCTCGCGCTGATGGCGTCAGACCATCTCGGGCCGCGGGTGAAGATCAACGGCACGCTGCTATCCGCAGGTCATGGCTTCGGCCTCGGCTTTGCCGTGCGCACGCAAGGAGGCATCGCGCCGTTTCCCGGCTCGGTCGGCCAGTACTTCTGGAGCGGCATCGGCGGCACGTTCTTCTGGATCGATCCGGCCGAGGAGCTGTTCGCCGTGTTCATGTCGCAGGGCCCCGGCCAGCGCGAATACACCCGCACGCTGGTGCGCAATCTGGTCTACGCCGCGGTGGAGTGAGCCGAAGGGTCATTCCGGGGCGCGCGTGAGCGCGAACCCGGAATCTCGCGCCTTGACTTCGGGATTCCGGGTTCGTTCGCCAGAGGCGAACGCCCCGGAATGACGCTCCGCCTCAACTGATCGTGGCGCCGCCGTCGATCACCATGGTCTGGCCGGTCATGAAGTCGCCGGCCTTCGAGCCCAGGAACACGGCAGCGCCTGCGATCTCGTCGGGAATGCCGATGCGCAACAGCGGCGAGCGCGCGGTCGAGGCCTTCAGGTTCTCCGGATTGTCCCACAAGGCTTTGGCGAAATCGGTCTTGATCAGGCCCGGCGCGATGCAGTTCACGCGGATATTGTGCTTGCCGTACTCGCAGGCGAGATTGCGCGCGAGCTGCATGTCGGCGGCCTTCGAGATCGCGTAGGCGCCGAGGATGGTCGAGCCCTTGAGGCCGCCGATCGAGGACACGATGATGACCGAGCCGTCCTTGCGTTCGATCATCTGCGGCACCACCATCGAGATCAGCCAGTTGTTGGCGACGATGTTGTTGTCGAGGATCTTGCGGAACTGGTCGTCGGAAATGCCGGCGAGCGGCCCGTAATAGGGATTCGACGCCGCGTTGCAGACCAGCACGTCGATCCTGCCGAAGGCGCGGTTGCTCTCGTCGACGAGGTGCTGCAGGTTTTCCTTGCTTGAAATGTTTGCCGCGATCGCGACCGCTTTGCCCTTGCCGAACTTGTCATTGATCTCTTTTGCGACCTGATCGCAGACATCGGCCTTGCGCGAGGAGATCACGACTTTGGCGCCGTGCTCGGCCATGCGTTCGGCGATGGCGCGGCCGATGCCGCGCGTCGAGCCGGTGATAACAGCGACCTTGCCGGACATATCGAACAGACTCATGTTTTCCTCCCGATCGTTGTTGCTTCAGACTCACGCAAGCTTGCTGGTCGTCACTTCAGGTCCCGCCGGCTGATGCATCGCGGCGTGCCTTGCGTCCGCGATCCATGGCTGCTGGTTCACAAAGGGAAGCCGCCAGATCGAGCGGCCGGGGCTTGCGAAATGGTCGAGCCGCGTCACCGAGCAATTGTCGATATCGAAGGCGAGGCCTTTTTCCGGCTGGCCGTCGAGCGCGAGCCCGACCGCGGCCTTGATGGTGCCGCCATGGGCCACGGCGATCACGTCGCGGCCCGCATGCTCAGTCATGACACGTTCGATCGCGCCCCTGGTGCGATTGTAGAGGTCCATGAAGCTTTCGCCGCCCGGCGCCGGCTCGTTGATATCGGCGAACCAGTGGCTGCCGGCCGGGCGGGACGCGAGGAACGCGGCCCGGTTCGTGCCCTGCCATTGCCCGAGATGCTGCTCGGCGAAGGCCTTTTCCCTGGCCATCTGGGTCGGCTTCGGAAAACCCACGGCCCAGATCGCTTCCGCGGTCTGATGCGTACGCATCAGGTTGCTGGCGACCCAGACCGCATCGCGCGGCAGGATCTTGGCAACAGCCTCGAACACCTCGCGATCGCTGGTATCGCAGGCGATGTCTGTCTGGCCGTAGATGTTGCCGCCGTCGCTGCGCACCGGCGCGTGACGCACCCACCACCATCGCGTCGTGACGACATTCGGCCGATCTTCACTGGTCATCGCGACGCCCTTCCCTTCTCCGTGCTGTCGCTGTACGTCAGAGCTTGTATCGCCTCAAGTCACTTCGCTGTTTGGAATCCTGTTTGAATTCCGCGTAGCGGGATCACTTTCGCGACCGCTCGCAGCACAATCCAGGGAGACGCATATGGGCCGCCTTCAGGACAAATCGGTCGTCATCACCGGCGCCGGCAGCGGCATCGGGCGCGCGGCTTCGCTGCTGTTTGCGAAGGAAGGCGCCAGGCTGATCGCGGTCGATCGCAGCGAGGCCGTCAGGGAGACGGCCGACGCCGTGCGCAAGGCCGGCGGCAAGGCCGAGGCCGTGATCGCCGATGCCGGCTCGGAGAAGGACGTCATCGACTTCATCGGCGCGGCGGTCGAAAAATATGGCCGGCTGGACGCGATCTGGGCCAACGCCGGGATCAGCGGAGGGCTGGTCCCGCTCGCCGAGCAGACGGCGGAGCACTGGCAGGAAATCCTGCGCATCAACCTGATCGGTCCGTTCCTCGCCGTGAAGCACGCGATGGTGCACATGATCCGGCAAGGCGCGGGCTCGATCGTCTGCACCGCGTCGGTCGCGGGGCTGAAGGCCGGCGCCAGCGGGCATCCTTACGCCGCAAGCAAAGCCGGCGTCATCAGCCTGGTGCAGACGACGGCCTATTCGCTGTCCGGCACCGGCGTGCGCATCAACGCGGTGTGTCCGGGGCTGATCGAGACCGGCATGACCAAACCGATCTTCGATCGCGCCAAGGATCGCGGCACCGAGGACAAGATCGGCCAGCTCAATCCCCTGAAGCGCGCCGGCCAGCCGCACGAGATCGCGGCGATGGGCCTGTTCCTGGCGAGCGACGAGGCGTCCTATGTCAACGGCCAGGCATTCCCGGTCGATGGCGGCCTCACCGCCTCGATGCCGTATGCCGGCAAGCCGGTGTGAGCGGCGGCGCCTCCGCCGTCATTGCAAGCGAAAGGAAGCAATCCGGTCACGAGCAGACTGGATTGCTTCGTCGCTTGCACTCCTCGCAATGACGTTGTGGCCTGCTAGCGCACCGGCATCGGCGGCCGCGGCACGGAAGCGAGCTCGGGATCGAGCGGTGCCTGCGGCGGCGGTGGCGGCACGTAAGGCGCGGGCGCAATGGTCTGCGGCGGCGGCATCGGCGCGGCGGCGGCCTGCGCAGGCCGGTAAGTATAGGTCTGCGGCATCGGCCGGTGCACGGGCGGCGCCACCGCGGCGACCGGGCGCGGCGCGGCCTTCGGCCGCGCATTCACATCGGCCTTTGCATCGGCCCTGGCGATCTCGCGCGACATCTTTTCCTGCGTTGCCTTGAGCTCGGCAATGCTGGCCTTGAGCTGCTCGATCTGCTGCGTCGCGGCCGCCAGATCGCGCGACATCGACTGCAATTGCGACCCCTGGTCGGCCGCAGGCGCTGCCGCGGCTGGCGTGGCGGTGGAGGCGGACGCGCTCGAAGCAGGAGCATTCGAGGTGGAAGCGCTTGACGTCGAAGTGCTTGACGTCGAAGGGCCTGGCGCGGCGGCTGGCGTCGCATCCGCACTGGCGTCGGTCGCGGCGGCCGGTTGCGACGGCGCATCGGAGGTTGCTGCAGCGGCCTGCGCCGCAGGCTGATCCGGCTCCGGCGCGGCCTGGCTCTCGGACGGCGCGATCAGCGCGAGCGGCGGAATCCACGTGGCGATCATCTGCCTCGCCGCCCCGCCATGGGTGTGCCAGGCGGCGGCGCCGATCGCGCTGACCAGCGCGAACATGAAGCCGACAGCCGCGCGCGCCGCCCAGGTGCGGAAGCCGGAGCGTGAACCGCGCCTTGCGCCGCGGACATCGGTCGCGCGAAACGTCGTGTCGACCGGCGGCACCGACGGGCCGGCGGAGAAATCGGCGGCCGCGCGCGCCCGCGCATCGGGGGCGCGGCCGGCGCTCGCCAATACGCTTTCGATCTCGGAAATCTTGTCGGCGCGCGAAACGTCCTGCCGCGCGGCGAGAACGACGTCGGGCGTCAACACCAGCACGTCGTGCGGATCGTCTTTCAGGTTCTGCGTGAATTGCATTGGCGCTTCCTGCTCGAGTCCAATGTCACCCGCGATCGGGGACGGCCGGCGGACCAGCGCCGGCTCGATCACGTTCTGCCCTGCCCATCACACACAAGCCCGGTTTGACCAAAGCATGGCGAGAGCATGGAGGTTATGAGGCTATACAGGCCCGAAGGAACCCGCCTTGGCGCGAGGCATCGCGCAACAAAAAAGCGCGAGCCACCTGTCTCGCGCTTCCTTGTCTTACACCGCGCCGGCCTTCTGCGCGTATTCCCAGGATGCCTTCGACAGCGGCACGGTGCGCTTCGCCGACTCCATGGCCTTGGCGCTTGCCGCGGTGCCGTCGCGGATGCGGCCGGCAATGCCCTGCGTAATGCCGGCAAGCCGAAACAGGTTGTAGGCGAAGTACCAGTTCAAATCCGGCATCGCCATGCCGGTGACGTCAACATAGACCCGTGCCGCCTCTTCCTGGGTCGGAATGTTGAGCGCCTTGAAATCGGCGCCGGCCAATCCCGGCATGACCCATTGCATCAGAAGATAGGTGAAATCGGCCATGGGATCGCCGAGCGTCGATAGCTCCCAATCGAGCACCGCCAGCACCCGCGGCTCGGTGGCGTGGAAGATCATGTTGTCGAGCCGGTAGTCGCCATGCACGATCGAGACGCGCTTCTGCTCAGGCAGCGTGCGCGGCAGCCACTCGATCAGCTTCTCCATCTCGGGGATGTGCTGGGTCTCCGAAGCACGATACTGCTTGGTCCAGCGATCGACCTGGCGTGCGAAATAGTTGCCGGGCCGCCCGAAATCGCCAAGGCCGATCTTCTCGGGATCGAACGAGTGCAGCTTGGCCAGCGTCTCGATCTTGCTTTCGAAGATTTTCCGCCGCGCCTCCGGCGGCTGGGCCGGCAGCGTCGGGTCCCAGAACACCCGCCCCTCCTCCATCGACATGATGTAGAAGGCGGCGCCGATCACGGCATCGTCGGTGCAGAGCGCATAGGCCTTCGCGACCGGAAAGCCCTGCCGGCCGAGCGCGTCGATGACGCGGAATTCGCGGTCGACCGCATGCGCCGACGGCAGCAATTTGCCGAACGGCTTGCGGCGCATCACGTAGGAACGGCCGGGCGTGTCGAGCCGGTAGGTCGGATTGGACTGGCCGCCCTTGAACTGCAGCACGACCAGCGGGCCGGCATAGCCCTCGACATGCTCGCGCATCCAGCCATCGAGGCGCAGCTCGTCAAAGCGATGCCGCTCCTCGACCGGCTTGGTGCCCGAAAACTCCTCGTCCTTCCTGACGCCCTCGGCCACGCTGACGCTCCCCCGATTTTCTGATCCGTCATTCCGGGGCGATGCGCAGCATCGAACCCGGAATCTCGAGATTCCGGGTCTGGTCCTTCGGACCATCCCGGAATGACGGCAAAGAGAGCGCTATCCGCGCTCTCCCTCTCTTAGTTCATCGGAGAGTTTGCATACTTCCGAAGTTCAAGTCTGGCAATGGCGCGGTTATGCACCTCGTCGGGACCGTCGGCGAGCCGCATGGTGCGCATCGAGGCGTAGTCGCGCGCAAGGCCCGCGTCATCGGAAACGCCGGCGGCGCCGAAGGCCTGGATCGCGTGGTCGATGATCTTGAGCGCCATGTTGGGCGCGGCGACCTTGATCATGGCGATCTCGAGCTGCGCGGTCTTGTTGCCGACCTTGTCCATCATGTCGGCGGCCTTGAGGCACAGAAGCCGGTTCATCTCGATATCGGTGCGGGCCTCGCCGATGCGCTGCTCCCACACCGAGTGCTCGATGATCTTCTTGCCGAAGGCGGTGCGTGAGGAGAGCCGCTTCACCATCTTCTCCAGCGCCTCCTCGGCCTTGCCGATGGTGCGCATGCAGTGATGGATGCGGCCCGGGCCGAGCCGCCCCTGCGCGATCTCGAAACCCCTGCCCTCGCCGAGCAGGATGTTGCTGGCGGGCACGCGGACGTTCTCCATCAGCACCTGGGCGTGACCGTGCGGCGCATCGTCGTAGCCGAACACCGGCAGCATCTTCTCCACCGTGATGCCCTTGGCATCCAGCGGCACCAGGATCTGCGACTGCTGCTGGTGGCGCGGCGCCTTCGGATCGGTCTTGCCCATCACGATCGCGATCTTGCAGCGGGGATCGCCGACACCCGACGACCACCATTTGCGGCCGTTGACAACATAGTGGTCGCCGTCGCGCTCGATCCGCGTCTCGATATTGGTGGCGTCGGAGGACGCCACCGCCGGCTCCGTCATCAGGAAGGCGGAGCGGATCTCGCCGTCCATCAGCGGGCGCAGCCACTGCCGCTTGTGCTCCTTGGTGCCGTAGCGGATCAGCACTTCCATGTTGCCGGTGTCGGGCGCCGAGCAATTGAAGACTTCCGAGGCCCAGCCGATGTGGCCCATCTCCTCGGCGAGCGGCGCATATTCGAGGTTGGTCAATCCCGCGCCCCGGAATTCCTCGTCCTCATGCGAGGACGGCGGCAGGAACATGTTCCAGAGGCCCTCGGCCCGCGCCTTCTTCTTCAGATCTTCCAGGATCGGGATGACCTTCCAGCGCGCGCCTTCGGCGTCCTGCTGCTGGTAGATCGGCACCGCGGGACGAACGTGCTTGGTCATGAAGGACTGCACTCGGCTTAGCCATTCCTTCTGCCTGTCCGACATCGTGAAATCCATGGGGCGCTCCTCGCTTGGCTTGCTCACTGGCTGAACGAATTCTTTGGCGGGCACTTTCTGCCCGCCATCTGCCGGCCGCAAGAGCCGTCACGACTCCGTGACATCGCGGCCGCGGGACCGGGCCGCCGATCCGCGCCTTGCGATGCGGATTGACATTTTCCCGTCTTCAAACGATAGTTTCATACAATTGTTTGAAATGCAACGCCCGAAAACGGGACCCCTGATCATGCCGAGCGACCGCACCCGCAGCGCCATCCTCGCCGCCGCCGAGCGGCTTTATGCCGAGCGCGGCTTCGGCGAGGTGACGCTGCGCGACATCGTGGCGGCAGCCGAGGTCAACCTCGCGGCTGTGAACTATCACTTCGGTTCCAAGGACGAGCTGATCGCGGAGCTGTTCGTCACCCGCAGCCTGGCGCTGAACCGCGAGCGGTTACGCCAGTTGCGCGCGGCGGAAGAAAAGGGCGGCGACCACGCCGAGGTCGCCGACATCCTGCGTGCATTGGTGGGACCGGC
The DNA here is from genome assembly GCF_030378205.1 of Bradyrhizobium sp. NP1. Taxonomy (NCBI): domain Bacteria; kingdom Pseudomonadati; phylum Pseudomonadota; class Alphaproteobacteria; order Hyphomicrobiales; family Nitrobacteraceae; genus Bradyrhizobium; species Bradyrhizobium sp. NP1. The sequence goes on along the minus strand of NZ_CP127385.1, from coordinate 3,252,782 downwards.
GCTGCGCGGCTCGCTGGGCGCGGCCTCCGAGCACTCGGCGGCGGCGCGCTTCATGATCCGCGCCTCGATCGAGGCGGTGCCGCCGATCCACCGCATCAAGAACCGCGAGATCGACCATTTGCGCAAGTTCACCGCCGCGTTGCGCCGGGCGCTGCCGGAGCGCGACGAGGTCGAGCTCTATTGGGGCCTGCACTTCGCGCTCGCCATGGCGCACCAGACCGTACGCGACAGCGAGCGGCTCCTAAAACTGTCGGACGGCCAATGCAACCTCGACGACGTCGATGATGTGATCGAGCGCATCGTGAGGGTCGCGACGATGGCGCTGACGGAAGGAGCTGCGAAGGAAAAGCCGCGCGCGGCCGCCGGGGTCGCCGCAGGGGCCTGACGCGTTATTGATCGAGGTCTACCGAGACCCCACCCTCCCCCTCGAGGGGAGGGTGAGCCAACAACCGTTGCCGCAAATCAATTCAAGCGCGTGAAAGGCTAGATCACGCCCTCGTTCTTCAGCATCTCGCACTTCGCCTCGTCATAGCCGATCGAGGCCAGCACCTCGACCGTGTGCTCGCCGAGCAGCGGCGGCGCGCGATAGTCGGTGATGGGGGTCGCGGAAAAACTCAGCGCGTTGCGGATCAGCGAGAGCTGAGGCTCGAAGGGATGGTTGACCTTGACCTCCATGCCGCGCTCGCGCACATGCGGATCGGCGAACACCTGCGCAAAATCGTTGACCGGACCGCAGGGAATGCCGGCCTTCTCCAGCTCGTCGTGCCAGTAGGCGACCTTGTTCTTCAAAAACAGGCCGGCGAAGATCGCCATGATCTCCTTGCCGTGCGCGACGCGGTCGTTATTCCTGACGAATTTCGGGTTGGTCGCGAGCTCCGGCTCGCCGAGCACGTCGCAGGCGCGCGCAAACTGCGCGTCGTTGCCGACCACCAGCATCAGTTCGCCGTCGGCGCAGCGGAACACGCCCGCCGGCATGCCGCCATTGCCCCAGGTGCCGCGGCGCGGCGGCGTCTTGCCGTTGACGAGATAGATCTGCGCGTAATGCGACAGCGAGGCGATCACGGTGTCGAACAGGCAGACGTCGATGTGCTGCCCCTCCCCGCCATTGACCTTGCGGTGATAGAGCGCGGCCAAAATGCCGATCGAACTGTTCATGCCGGTCATGTAGTCGACGATGGAGGGGCCGACCTTCATGGGACCGGCACCGGGCTCGCCGTCAATGTGGCCGGTGACGCTCATCAGCCCGCCCATCGCCTGGAAGATCGCGTCGTAGCCGGCGCGCGGCGCGTAGGGGCCGGTCTGCCCGAAGCCCGTGACCGAGCAATAGATGATGCCGGGATTGACCGCGCGGATCGATTCATAGTCGAGGCCATAGCGCTGGAGATCGCCGACCTTGTAATTCTCAATGAAGACGTCGACACTCCTGGCGAGTTCGCGGACGATCGCCTGCCCCTCGGGATCGGCGATGTTGATGGTGATCGACTTCTTGTTGCGGTTGGCGCAGAGGTAGAACGAGTTGTTGTTGTTCGCCCTGCCCTCGGGGTCGGCAAGGTAGGGCGGTCCGAAGGCGCGCGCGTCGTCGCCGGTGCCGGGCCGCTCGATCTTGATCACGTCGGCGCCGAGATCCGCCAGCATCTGCGCCGACAAGGGCCCCGCGAGCACGCGCGTCAGATCAAGAACTTTGATGCCTGAGAGCGGCAAGGCCGACATGCGTTCCTCCGGGCTTTTCGGCGTGGGGGTGGCGCGGGAATGCCTCACCGCGCTCACCCTTTGCCGATACACCATTTTGGCATGCCGTGCACTGCGTTCGCGGCATGCCGCTACCCGCCTGACGCCGCTGGATGCCGGTTCACGGAACCCTGCCAGCGCACGCCGGCCGGAAGAAATTGCGCAACGAGAAAAATTTCACCGGGCAAAAAATTCTGCGTGCGGCCGTTTCCCGACCCAGCCGCTGCAAAACAAGGCGTTTTTGCCTCACGCCGCTGATGGCACGCCCGTTGCTTGCTGGCCGGCGACGGAGTGCACAATGCAAATACCTTCCCTCACCTCAGGGCTGCTCGGCACGCGCAATCCGAGCCCGATCGGCTCGACGAGCGGCAGCGGCGCGACGGCGTCGTTGACCGCCGTCCCTTCGCAAGATGACAGCGTCGAGCAGGCGTTTCTCAACTACGCCAAAATGAGCCCGATGGAGCGGCTGCGCGCCAATATTCTCAAAAGCATGGGGCTCACCGAAGACCAGTTGAAGTCGATGCCTCCCGAGCAGCAGAAGGCCGTCGAGCAGAAGATCGAGCAACTGATCAAGGAGCAGCTCGAGAAGAACGCGGACAAGCAGGGCCAGGTCTTGGACGTCACCGCCTGACGCGTTCTGCTGAGTCGCCTGCCAGGCGCCCCGCCCGCCTCTACACCATCGCGATACAGTCGATCTCGATGTCGAACGGTCCGGTCCATTCGGGGATGCAGACATAGATGCGCGCCGGCGGATCTTTCGGAAAGTGCCGGGCATAGATCGCATTGACGACCGGGAAATACGCCGCCGAGGTGCAGAAGATGTTGCACTTCATCACATTGTCGAAAGACGCGCCGGCGGCCTGAAGGCAGCGCCCGAGCTGCGCCAGCACGAGCTCGGTCTGGCGCTCGATCGGCGCGCGGATGATCTCGCCCGTCTCGGGGTCGAACGGCGGCAGGCCAGAGACGAAGATCATGTTGCCGGCGCGCGTCACCGGTGACGCCGGCGCGTTCCAGCGCTCCAGGTAGGTGGAATACGGCTCGACGCGCACGACTTCCCGTTTCATGGCTATGCCTCCAGAGGGATCGGGATGCACTCAAGCACGGCCGGAGCACCACATGCTTCGGCGCTGGCCGAAGTGTCGTTGCCTGAAAATCGGCGTAGCGCGCAGGCAAAGCGCTCCCTAGCCGCTTCGCTCCATCGCCAGCTCGGCCTTGAGGCTCGCGAGGTCGCGATAGATCGAGGCCACCGCCATGACGCGGCCGTCGACGCGGTATTCGACGAGGCAGTCCCGGTTCGCGATGCTGCCGTCGATCCGGATCTCGTCCCATTTCTCGGCATGCCCGACATAGTTGATCGGCACGTCGTAATGCTGGCTCCAGAAGAACGGCACGGCATCGAAGCGCTCGCGCTGCCCCAGCATGTTGCGCGCCGCGGTCTGGCCCTGCCGTTCGGCGACGACCCAGTGCTCGACCCTGATGTTGGCACCGCTGTGCGGATCGGGCCAGCGCGCGATGTCGCCGGCGGCGAAGATGCCGCTCGCGCTGGTCTCGAGCTGGGCATCGACGGTGACGCCGCGGTCGGTCGCAAGTCCGGCCTGCTCGGCAAGCAAGACGCGCGGCCGCACGCCGATTCCGACGACGACCACATCGGCCTCGATCGTGCCGCCGCCCTTCAGGAACGCGCGCTTGCCGTCAATTCGCGCCACCGTGTCCTGCAGATGAAAGATGACGCCGTGCTCCTCATGCAGCGCGCGCACGAAGTCGCCCATCTCGGCGCCGAGGATACGCTCCATCGGCCGCAGCTCGGGAGCGACGACGTGAACCTCGAGATTGCGGGCGCGCAGGGATGCGGCCGCCTCGAGCCCGATGAAGCTCGCGCCGATCACCAGCGCCCGCTTCGCGCCCTCGGCCGCCGCGATGATCGCGCGGCTGTCAGCGAGCGTGCGAAGCGTCCGCACATGCGGCTGGTCGGCGCCTGCGATTTGCAGGCGCACGGGTTCAGCGCCGGTTGCGAGCAAGAGCCGGTCGAACGGCACCGCGCCGCCGTCGGCCAGCGCGACGCTGCGGCCCTTCGCATCGATCGCGGCGACAGCCGTATTGAGCCTGAGGTCGATGCCCGCCTCCCGGTAGTAATCGTCCGGGCGCAGCGGCACCCACTCCTCGGGCGCGCTTCCCGCCAGATAATCCTTGGACAGGTTGGGCCGATCGACTGGCGGCGCGGCATCGTCGCTGAGCATGGTGATGGCGCCGGCAAACCCCTCCCGCCGCAACATCTCGGCGGCTGCAAATCCGGCGCCGCCGCCGCCAACGATCACGATCCTGCCGGGCGCAGCCGTATGACGGGGAGCGGCGCGCGAGACCTCGCGCTTGCGCCGCACGAAGATCCTGTCCCGTTCGTGCTCGACCTGCCAGACCGCAAGGTCGCTCAGCGCGGGCGGCCGAACCGCCTCGCCGCTGCGCAATGAGAAGCAGGCATGGTGCCAGGGGCAGCGGATCGTGTCGCCGACCACGAACCCCTCCGCGAGCGGGCCGTGGTAGTGGCTGCAATAGGGATCGATCGCCAGCACCTCGGCGCCGAGCTGCACCAGGAGCACCTCGTCGTCTCCGACATGGCCGAGCAGCTTGCCGTCGGCGAACTCGGCAAGCATCACGCCCTGGGTCAGGTCCGGTCCGCTCGGCTTCTTTTGCTCGCTCATGACGGTTTTCTCCTCTCGGCGTATCCTCACTATCCCCGATGAAGCGAACGACGTTAAGTGGACGGCCTGGGGCGAAACAAGTTCCCGAAGAACCGACGGCAGATCAAGGCAAGGCATCGTCGCGGCCGGCTCACGAACCATGGTCGCTGGTTCCCGATCGTCCTTACCGCTCGTTTCCGCCGATCCTTCAGGTTCTTACCTTCATCCGGCCCGAGACGCTCGTCCGCTGGCACCGCTCAGGCTTTCGCTGCCGTTGGCGCTGCAAGTCACGATCTTTGGGAGGTCGGCCGCAGATCGAGGCTAGGCCGCGTGCGCTGATCCGGCGGATGAGCATGGACAACCCGCTTTGGAGCGCGCCGCGCATCCACGGCGAACTGCTCAAGCCGGGTTTGAGATCGCGCAGTCGAGCGTCGCCGAGCACATCGTGAAACGGGGGGGCCACCCAGCCAGGATGGCGGACCTTCCTGCGCAACCATGCGCCAGAGCTTGCCGCCATGGACTTCTTCGTCGTCGCGACGATCGGTTTCGACCTGCTCTATGCCCTCGGCCGGCTCAGCGGAGCGGCAGCACCACATTGTCCCCGATCCTCGCGGTCTCCATCACCACTACGCCCGGGGTTCAAGTTTTCGGTACGCGCAGGTCAAAAATCCTGGGTGGCGGGATCCAGGCGCACCGTTTGACGCCCGTCGTTCAGCGACTTGAGGAGGTTTACGTATTGTTCAGGCATCATCAAAAAATGGATTGGCGTCTTCAATCCCATATAGCTGGCTATGCGACCGATGAAAAAAGTGCAGTTGGTCGTCTCCACATTCCATAACGGCGAGGTAGCCTGAAGATGCTTGATATAGGCGAAGACCCGTTTGGCGTCGGCCTCGCTCAAGTAAACTCGATAGCTCGCCGTCAAATATTGCTCGTCGAGATCACCATAGCTTGCGCCCGTTTCAGCGGGCACAAACGTCAGGTGTCCTATCATGTACGGCAGCATTTCCCCCTTCGGATGCAGACCGGCAACCTCGACCTGCTTTTCCGTTGTCTTGCCGTACCAAACAAATGCATGCCCGTAAGATGCTGCCGTGCGGGCGCGAAAATCCACATAGTATGGTCCTTTGGAGGCAGATCCTCGGACCGGCTTTACATCTGGTGTGGTGGGTGAGGCGCTTGGGGAAGCAGAGGCCGTGGCTGTACCGGGCCTGACTCTTGGCGCGCTGCTCTGCTTCTGCTGATCGGTCCGCGCAGCAAGTTGTTGTGCGTTGGCGCTTCCGAATCCGGAGCCCACCGCAGCTGCAAGCACACCAACGCCGAGAACAAACCGCAGGGCGGATTTTCTTCGAGCTACCGTCATCACTTTTTCACGCCCTCGTGCAGCCAAGACGGCCGATGTCATAGGTGTAGTCCGTGGCCAGACGACCGCCCCCAGCCTGGAAGGCCGGGGGCATCAATCGATCCTCGGACTAACCCCTGGTTGTGACGACCGGACCCTTGCCGACAGGGTATTTGCCCACGGGGTACTTGCCGACAGGGTATTTTCCGACCGGAAACTTGCCGATTGGTCCGCTCTGCACGACCGGCTGCGGATGAGGCAAGTCCGCCGCAAAAGCTGTTCCGACAAAGGCCAGCGATGCGGCACCTAGGATGATGTATTTCAACACTGGAATCTCCACCGCCACTTGAGGTCAGTTAAAATAACCCGGCATTCATTATGCGACAATGAGTAGCGACCCAACCATCAATGCTCGCGACGCTTTGTTGGCGAATGTTGCAGAAAGGACACGACGAGTTCCATTGCGACAATGCCATCGGCATGGTTGCGAAGGAATGTGTTCAAGCCGGCGCACGACGGCGACCAGACTTTCCTGTCACCTGCACCGAGCATCACAACGTCGCGGCGATGCGCGACGGTCCCGCCAATTTGTCATCACGCGATGACCGGTGAAAGCGCCGCTACCGGCGGTTGTTCCGTCCCCTCGCTTGCAGCCTCGCCCGCACCGCCGGCACCACGAAGGCGGAAGCGCGCTCCAGCGGCGCCACGCTCTTCTCGGCGCGGCTCAGGAGGATGGCCCCCTCCAGCGAGGACAGCACATGGCTTGCGAGCTCGCGCGCGTCCTTCGCCGGCAAGCCGCCCGCGGCGAGACCTTGCGCAATCGTCGTGATCCACAGACCAAAGGCTTCCGCGCAGGGCTCGCGCAACTCCTCGACCGTGCTGGCAACGTCGAGCGTCACCGCGGCGACAGGGCAGCCGTTGCGAAAATTCGATTCAGCAAGGATCTTTGCTTCGGCCTTGAACGCAGCGGCCACCGCATCGGCGGGATCGGGATAGGCAGCGAAGGCCTTCGCGATCAGCGCCGCATAGCGCTCGGCGGCGAAGCGGATCACCTCGGCGCCGAGCTGCTGCTTGCCGCCCGGAAAGAAGTGATACATCGAGCTCCACGGCGCCTCGGCCTCCTGCGCGAGCTGCTTCAGGCCGGTGCCCGAATAGCCCTGGGTGCGGAACAGCCTTTCGCCTGTGATCAAGAGCCGTTCCCGGGTGTCGTTCATCGCCTCATCCTTCCCGCGCTCTCAAACACCGCCGGCGCGCGTTGACAGATTGTATGTATCGATCTATACAGTCAACACTAAAACCAGGCACAAGGGCAATGGCGGCGGCGCCGCGACCGGTTGCGCGCGTGCCTTCCCTTGCGCCTCAGCCAAGCGGAGCCTTGCCATGGTCATGTCATTCTCCACTCCGATCGCGATCCTTCTTGCCGGCCTGATCGCCGGCACGCTCGATATCGGCGCGGCCGCGCTGATCAATGGCATAAACCCGCTCGCGATCCTGCTCGTGATCGCAAGCGGCGTGCTCGGCAAGGCGTCGTTTCAGGGCGGCCTCCCCGCGGTCCTGCTGGGCCTCGTGCTGCAATGGGTGATGTCGCTGATCATCGCCGCACTCTACGTGCTCGCCAGCAACCGCATCCCCGAGCTCAAGCCGTACTGGATCGCAGGCGGCCTCGCCTACGGCGTCGGCGTCTTCCTGGTGATGAACTACGCGGTGGTGCCGCTGTCGGAGATCGGCCGCATCCCGCCGTTCACGGCGTGGACCTTCACGGGCAACCTCGTGGCGATGCTCGGCTTCGGCCTGCTCGTCGCCTTCTTCGCGCGCGGCTCGGCGTGAGGGCTTGGTGCTTCACCAAGGGTACGGCTGTGGTAGAGTGACAGACGCGCATTTCAATACGTTGTCTATTGCTGGAGATTTGCCATGCCACGTATTTTCCTGGCGTTCCTGTTCATGATGTTCGTCTACGGGCTGTCCGCCGCCTTGGCGCCGCCGGCGCTGGCCGTCAATTGCGATCTTAATGCCTGCCTCAATGCGTGTACGAAAAAGTGCGCCACCGCCAGTTGCGGGTGCTCGTCGTGGTGCCTGCAGTCGATGGAGGAGCGCAAAGCCAAGGGGCTGTGCAAGAAATAGGGCGCCCTGAGCGTCCGACGGCTCTCGTATTTTCGACCGGAACGGCAGCGCTTCGCTTGACGTGCCGTGGCCGACGCGCATCCTGCGGCTGCGACCAGAACAGCAGCGGGCGGCCCCTTCGCTGCGCGATCTCGCACCGCTTCAATCGAGCCCTGCGCGCCGCAAACCTTCCAGAAAGCGCTCGCGCTGCTCTGCCCGGAACGGCAACTGGCTCCCGATCCAGGCGAGCGAGATGTTGGGCTGGACGCGACGCAACTCCCGCAGCGCGGCGATCGCGAGCTCCGTTTCGCCGGCCATTCCGGCGGCCGCCGCAAGCACGCGGTAGCCGCCGACAAAATCGTTGCGCTGCCGAACGCTCTCGCGACACAGCCGGATCGCTTGGCTGTAATCTCCCTCCACGAACGCGGCGTAGCCTGCAACGCCATAATAGATTGCCGACAAGGGATCACGCGGAGAAAGCCTGAGCGCGCGCCGCACGGCTTCGGTGCCTTCGCGCCCGCGCCCGGTCCACGACAGCACCAGGCCATAATAGCCCTGCGCCAGCGAGAAGTTGGGATTGAGACGCAGCGCCAGTTCATACGCGGCGAGCGCATCGTCAAGACGTCCGAGATAGGAACAGGCGGCGGCCATCGCGAGATGCGCCCAAGGGTCCTCGCCGTCGGCTCGCACCGCCGCCAGTGCCGCGCGTTCGGCGATTGGCGTCGCGGTTGCGGCATCCTGCCAGCCCATGTGAGCACCAAACGTATGGCTGACCGCGAGCACGGCATGCGCCTGCGCATAGTTCGGATCAAGCGCGATGGCCCGCTCCAATAGCGCCTGGGCCGCAAAATTGTCCTCGCGGGTCATGCGCCAGAAATGGGACAGCGCGCGCATCACCAGGTCCCATGCGTCGAGGCTCTCGGGCGCCTTGCGCCGCGCGCGAAAATTCTCCGCGGCGTAGAGCTGAGGCTCGATCGTGGCGACAATCGCTTCGGTTATCTCGTCCTGCACGGCAAAGACGCCGGCGACCTCGCGATCGTACCGCTCCGCCCCGAGATGGCTGCCGGTCGTGACGTCGTTGAGCTGAACGGCGATGCGGATGCGTTCGCCCGCCTTGCGCACGCTCCCTTCGATGACGTAGTCGACGCCGAGCTCCTTGGCGATCTGCCTGATGTGGACGGACTTGCCCTTGTAGGCGAATGAGGAGTTGCGCGCGATGACGAAGAACCAGCGCAGCTTCGACAGGGCCGTGATGATGTCTTCGCTGATCCCGTCGGAAAAATACTCCTGCTCCGCCTCGCCGCTCATATTGACGAAGGGAAGCACCGCGATCGCGGGCCGGTCCGACGGCGGCCCGGCCTGGCCCGCGAAAAGGCGCTCGTCGAGCGATGGATCGGCAGCTTGCGCAAATTCGATTGCTGCTTCCCGAGATTGCACGTCGCCGACAAACCGGACGCCCCTGCGGGCAATCGTGCGGATCAGCCGCTGCTCGTTCCCGCTGTCGCCGATCGCCTTGCGCGCGGCGTTGATGCGGGTAGCGAGCGTCGAGTCCGCGACGATACGGCCGCCCCAGACTTCCGCGAACAGGTCATCCTTGCTGACGACGCGGTCGCGGTTCTGGATCAGGTAGATCAAGAGATCAAAAACCTGAGGTTCGACAGCAATCGGCTCGCCGGAGCGGCGCAGCTCCCGCTTGTCAGTGTCAAGCGCGTGATCGCCAAAGGTAAATTGCACGCGACGACAAAGCCTTCTCGATCAAAAATCAAGCAGATCTAGCGCGAAAGCAAAGCTTACCGCAAAGTCTTTTGCCACGGCCCCCGATATCTCCTGCCCTCCTCGGACAACACGCTGCACTCGAGGCACTCGCTTCGTGACGCTGCCGCCGGGGCATCAAATCAGGAGAACAAAATTGCGTCTCGTTTCCTGGGCTTGGGCCGCAAGGCTCGCTTACCTGTCGCTCTCTGCAATTGGAACCGCCGCCGTGGCGGATGGCGGCCACACGCTTTCCGATCATGTGCGTCTCGCCAACGACCGTTTCAAGGACGTCGCTGTCGCCGTTTCGGAAGGTTACACTCCGATACCTTGCGCCGGCGGCGCCGATGGCGGCGCGATGGGGGTGCACTATGTCAACGCCTCGCTGATCGGCGACAGCGTTGATATCGAGCGCCCGCAAGCGATCATGTACGAGCCGAAAACCGACGGCAAAATGGAGCTGATCGCGGTCGAATACATCGCTTCCAAAGGACCCGCCTCGCTCGAGGGGCAGCTCTTCAATTTCACCAACGCGCCAAATCGCTACGGCCCCGGCCCGTTCTACGAGCTGCACGTCTGGGCCTGGAGATCGAATCCGCACGGCACGTTCGCCGACATGAATCCGACGGTGTCCTGCGATCAGGCGCCGGCGAAGTAGCGACCGGTTCGGCGCACGGTCGCTGTTCCGCAGACACGCCGGCGATCGTCGGCCGGCTCCGCAATCGGCGCTTTGGCGCGCGCTTCGTGGGCCGACCATGGCTCATGCCTTGGCGTGACGCGCTCCTGCGACGCGTCCGTGCGCGGATCGCTCACATCAGGCGCGAATTCTCTCGGAGGAAGTCCATGTACAAGTTTCAATTGTTTCTGCTCGGCGTGCTGCTCGCATCGTTGCTGCTGGCGACAAATGTCCAACCGTTTTCCGAATGGTTCGACGTGCTCATTCTGGGCGGATACGTGCTCTTCTTCGGATGACGAACGATGGGCTGGCTCACTCCGGCGCAGCTTCTTTCTGGATTCTCTTCGCCGTACTCGTCGGTAGGGAGTTGGTGCGAAATGGGCTCGCGTGCGAAGCGGTGAAGCGCTGACAGGAATTGTCGCGCTGTACGTTTCGAGTCAGCCTGAAGGATCCCCGTCCGAATAGGCTCTGTGCTCTTGGCGAAAAGAAAAGCCCCGGCCGAGCGCCGGGGCTTTTTTGTTTTGCTCAAACCTGAGCCGTGCGCATCAGTACCTTGCGACAACCGGGCCGGGGTTGAAGTGCCAGTTCAGACCGGCGCGCACGATTGCTCCATGCAAAGCGAACGTGCCAGTCTGGGTGAAGCCGACGGTGCAGGTCGCGACGCCGGCCGGACAGGTGAATGAACTGTTGATGTTCCCCATGTCGTAGTAGAGGCCCTCAACCTTGGCGGACCAAGAGCTGGCGAAGAGATATTCGAAACCGCCGCCAACCGTCCAGCCGACGCGCGTCGTGCTGTTGGACGCCGGATACATAAAGCCCGATGCGGGGAAGAAGATGGTCGACGACACATTCTCGTGGCCGTAGAACGCGCCGCCGGTCGCAAAGAGCAGGAGGTTGGGAGTAGCCAGCCAGCCAACGCGGCCGCGCGTCGTGCCAAACCAGGTCAGGTTCTGCGACGCGCTATACACGCCGTTCGGTCCCGGGAACGTGGGACTGCAGCAAGGGTCAATGACCGATCCCGAACCCTTGATGTCAGACCATTGAATATCGGTCTCGATACCCCAAACGATCGCGCCGGTTTGCCAATTGTAGCCGGCGGTGCCGCCGGCGAGGCCGCCCTGCGCCTTTGCCACGTTGCCGGGAGGCGCCGCGGTGCCGGGACCGAATGGAATCCCCGCGGGCGTAAAGAAAGTCCCATTCCCGGTGTTGTTGGTCCAGCCGTAGCCTCCGTCGATACCGACGTAGAATCCCGTCCAGTTAGTGACGGGTGCGATGGGCGGCGGCGCCTTCGTGTAGGTACGGGCCGGCAAATCAGCGGCAGAAGCAGCGCCAGCGAACATCAAAAGCGCGGCAGCGACCTTCAGTCCAAGTCTTTTCATGAAAGTGTCCTTGAAAATGAGAATGCAAAAAATAAGGATTCGAAAACTTCGGTCGGGACAAATCTACACTTGGATACCCATCTTGCCCGTCACCGAAGGGCAACAGTCGTCTACATTCGCAACGGGTGTGGAATTCGCGGAACGTGGCAGGTCACACTGAGCGTGCCGCGACCGCCCATCGGAGCCAGGCGATGGGCGGCGACGAGAGGATCGAAGTCCTCCCATGGGCTCATTCGAAATTGGAAAAGAACGTCCTAAGCCGTCGATTGGCCTATTTTTTCGGCGTGCCCGGCAGCGCGAAAAATGGGGCATGGCCCCACGCCGCGCTCGGCGCGGACGTGGCGGTCAAGATCGGCACCGGGGACTGGATGGCCTAAGCCAGGCACCTGAAACCGGCTGAACCCGGGCAACGCCGCGTCCGAGAAGCCGGCATCAGGCCGCGACGGGCGCTAACCCGCCGCGTTGAATTAGCAATCCCCGACACTCATGCTGTTCGACACCACGCGAGCGTGGTTCAGGTCTATCCTACTCGGCGGCGATCACCTGCGGCTTGAATTTGAGTCCTAGCGCCTTGGCGACGCCTGCGCCGTAGGCCGGATCGGCCTTGGTGCAATTGTCGACGTGACGCTGCTTGATGTGCGTCCTCGCGTCGCCCATCGCGCGCGCCGTGTTCTCGAACAGCACCTGCTGCTGCGCCGGGGTCATCTTCCGGAACAGGTTGCCGGGCTGCTCCCAATGGTCATCGTCGACGCGGTGGTCCCAGTGCGCCGCTTCGCCCTCGATCGGCAGCGGCGGCTCGTCGAAATCGGGCTGGTTATCCCAGAGTCCGGCGCTGTTGGGATTGAAGGTAAGCGTCCCGCCGAGATTGCCGTCGGTGCGCATCTTGCCGTCGCGGTGGTAGCTTTGGAACGGGCATTTCGGCGCATTGACCGGGATATGGTTGAAGTTGATGCCAAGCCGGTAGCGCTGGGTGTCGCCATAGGAGAACAGCCGGCCCTGGAGCATCTTGTCGGGCGAAAAGCCGATGCCGGGCACGATGTTGGCGGGCGAGAAGGCGGCCTGCTCGACTTCCGCGAAGTAGTTGTCCGGGTAGCGGTTGAGCTCCATCACGCCGGCCTCGATCAGCGGATACTCCGCCTGCGGCCAGACCTTGGTCAGGTCGAAGGGATTGTGCTTATGAGTTTTCGCCTGGGCTTCAGTCATCACCTGAATGAAGAGCTTCCAACGCGGGAAGTCGCCCGCCTCGATCGCGTTGAGCAGGTCGCGGCCGTGGCTTTCGCGATCCTTGGCGACAAGGGCCTCGGCCTCGGCGTCGGTGAGGTTCTGGATTCCCTGCTGGGTGCGGAAATGGAACTTGACCCAGACCCGCTCGTTGGCGGCATTGAGCATCGAGAAGGTATGGCTGCCGTAGCCATGCATGTGACGGAAGCTCTTCGAGATGCCGCGGTCGGACATGGTGATGGTGACCTGGTGCAGCGCTTCGGGCAACAGGGTCCAGAAATCCCAGTTATTGTCCGCGCTGCGCAGGCCGGTGCGCGGGTCGCGCTTGATCGCGTGGTTGAGGTCGGGGAAGCGCAGCGGATCGCGGAAGAAGAACACCGGGGTATTGTTGCCGACGATGTCCCAGTTGCCCTCCTCGGTGTAAAACTTCAGCGAGAAGCCACGGATGTCCCGCTCGGCGTCCGCGGCACCGCGCTCGCCGGCGACGGTGGAGAACCGGGCGAACATCGGGGTCTGCTTGCCGATCTTGGAAAAGATTTTGGCCCTGGTGTAGCTGGTGATGTCGTGCGTGACGGTAAAGGTGCCGTAGGCGCCCCAGCCCTTGGCATGCATGCGCCGCTCCGGGATCACCTCGCGGTCGAAATGCGCCATCTTCTCGATCAGCCAGATGTCCTGCAGCAGCGCCGGGCCGCGCCGGCCGGCCGTCATGATATTGGTGTTGTCGGCGACCGGCGCGCCGGTGGCATTGGTAAATCGTTCCGTTTTGGACATCGTAGGTTCCTGAGTTTTGGGCATGGTTGACTTATGACGTGCGAGTTTCGCGCGCCCGACCGGCGCTCGAATTCGTGATCTGAGCAGGTGTGAAGACTTACCCGCGCCAGGCGGAGTTGCAGATCACGCTGCAGAAATTGCCGCGGACAAAATGCGGATCCTTGTCGGCGAGCACGTCGGCCTTGACGTTGCCGAAGGTCGTCTCCGGCTTGTGCTTGATGCCGTCGTAGAAGGTCTGGATGATGTCTTCCTTGAAATGCGCGTTGCGCGGATGTGCATGCACCACCGCCTCGCGCTCCGCGTCGCTGTACTCGGCATAGGCCATGCCAAGCACATCCATTTCGACGCCGGCCGTCACCAGGGCCACGACCGGGTGCATGTGCTGCGGGATGCCCGGCGTGGTGTGCAAGGCGATCGCGGTCCAAACCGTATCGATGTCGTGTTGTGCGATGCCGCGGCTGCGCAGGAAGTCGCGGGCGGCGTTGGCGCCGTCGACCTCGAAGCGCTCATCTGGGCTGCTGTGCTGATGGGTCAATCCCATGTCGTGGAACATCGCGCCGGCATAGAGCAGTTCAGGATCGAACCGGAGACCGCGGCGCCTGCCGGCCAGCGCGCCCCAGTAATAGACGCGGCTCGAATGGTGAAACAGCAGCGCTGTCTCGGTGTCGCGCACCAGTTCCGTTATCTCCCGCGCGAGTTTGCTGTCGGGAATGCTGACGCCAATGGGCCGGCTCAGAAGTTCGGTGGACAGGCTCATGACTTGCTCCAGTTGTTGTGTTCGCCGAAAAAGTAAAATGGGGCTGGACTGTCTTCAAATGACGTATTACGTCAAATTCTGCCAAAACCGGGCTTGAACGGACGTGGGTGATGAAAGCAAGAACGATCGCCATTGTGGCGCTGCCAGGCGTGCAACTACTCGATGTCTCGGGGCCGCTCGACGTGTTCGCGGAGGCCAACGTGCAGGCCGGGAACTCACCCTATGCGCTGCTGGTGGTCGCAGCCGAGCCAGGCGCGATCCGTAGCTCTTCCGGGGCGCGGCTGATGCCCGATCGCGTCATCGGCATCGACGCGGACATGAAGCCGGACACCCTGCTGATCGCGGGATGTCCGAACGCGGTGGATGTTCCAGCGGACGGCAAGGTGGTCGACTGGTTGCGGCGCAAGGCGCCGGCGGCGCGCCGGTTCGGCTCCGTCTGCAGCGGTGCGTTCTATCTAGCCGCGGCGGGCCTGCTCGAGGGCCGGCGCGTGACGACACATTGGGCGGTCGCCAGGCAACTGGCGGATCGTTATCCCTCGGTCAGCGTCGACGAGGACGCGATCCATGTCAGTGACGGACCACTGCGCACTGCGGCGGGTGTGACCGCGGGGCTGGATCTGGCGCTCGCGCTGGTCGAGGAGGATCTCGGACACGACATCGCCATGCGGGTTGCCGGGCAGCTCGTCATGTTCTTCAAGCGTCCGGGCGGGCAGATGCAGTTCAGCCGCAAGGGCGAAGCGGCTCCGGCGGGTCGGGCGGCGCTTCAGGAGCTGCAGCGGTGGGTCGCCGCCAATCCGGCGCTCGATCACTGCGTCGCCAACCTCGCCAAGCGCATGGAGCTGAGCCCGCGCCATTTCGCGCGTCTGTTTCGAAGCGAGGTCGGGATCACGCCGGCGACCTGGGTCGAGGAGGCGCGCGTCAACGCCGCCCGGCGCTTGCTGGAGGTCGGCCACGCGACGCCCAAACAGGTTGCGGCGCATTGCGGCTTTGCGGATGCGGACACCCTGCGCCGCGCTTTCGCGCGGCATGTCGGCGTTACGCCAGCCGAATACCGCAAGCGTTTCGCGAGGATCGCCGCCTGATCGGTCGCGACGGGGCCCGCCGTTTCACCGTCTCACGACTCGACCCGGTGTTCCCCAGTCCGGGCGAGCGCTCGTCGGGATCGGACAAGCCTGAACGTCCAGAATGACGGGACGTGAAAGGCAAATCACAAACCTTCGTATAAGTCTCCCGATACGTTTTCGGTATCGGACGCGAACCAGCGTCCAATTGAGTCATCAACCTCAATCGCTCTAGTCTCGCTGCTGATCTGGAACAGCCGATTGCAGGTGGCAACCAGCATTGCCGAGCGGAGGGTGTGTATCATGACACGCGAAGAATTCGCTTCTTACAGCTTCCTCGCTGTAACCGTTACCGGTCTTTTCATCCTCTGCTCGGGCTTGCTCGCTATCGCATTTGCCTGAACGGGAATGCGTGGCTTGTCAGAATGAAAAGCTGACAGCTCAAGTTGTTGGAGCGGGTGAAGGGAATCGAACCCTCGTATTCAGCTTGGAAGTCTTCAAATTTCCTTTGTGCTCTCAACGCAGATTCTGACAATTCACAGCCTTTTCACCTGTTGAGATCGTTAGAGAATTTCCCCTTGTCAGAATGGCGTTCGCGTCAGCTGCCAATTGGCAGCAAGGTATGCGGACTACCCGTTGGGCTCGACAGCCACGACACCTCAGCTTTTAGTTTTCAGAAGTGAGCGTGCGGACCTCAGCTACGCTCGATCGATTGTTTCGCGGTTGGGCCGCCCCATCAAATTCGATCCAGTGACAGCCAACGTCAGCTAGCGCGGGTCAGTTCAATCCATCAAGGACACCTTTGTGACAGCTCTCGCTGGAGCGAGAGGAACTGGGATCGAACCTTCTCCGCTTTGCCAAGCGTGCAGCCGTGAGCAAAGCCAATGGCTACGTCTCCCAAAAAGTAAAAAAGGGGCGACTTCAATGCGGCCATTGCGACTGCCGCCTTCAAATCCCCGAGCGCGAGCGAGATGCTGAGGAACCCGTTCGGACCGCATGTCCATATTTTCGACTGCGCCTCCAACCGGGTAGCTGGTGGGGCGCCATGACAAGGGCTCGGTTTATGCGTCCTTCCATTTGACCGAGCAGCCAATGGACGCCTTTTGGTCAGCCGGCGCCACACCGGTGGTCGCAATCGCGCGCATGGCCTCGACAAGCTCTCGGGCCGCCCCCGCGCGGGGCGGAGTTGTGCGACCTTCGTCGAGCCGGCCGCGGTATTTGAGCTTGCGGTCGGCGTTGTAACCGAAGAAGTCCGGCGTACAGACCGCCCCATACGCCCGCGCGACTGTCTGGGTCTCGTCGTGAAGATAAGGAAACGGGAAATCATGAGCCTTCGCGAAATGCTTCATATTCTCAAATGAGTCTTCGGGATAGCTCGCCGCATCGTTCGAGCAAATCGCCGCAAAGCCTACGCCCTCTGACATCAGCACGCGGGCGTCCGCAACCATGCGGTCGATCACCGCTTTGACATAGGGGCAATGGTTGCAGATAAAGACGACGACCGTTCCCTTTTCGCCCGCAACGTCGTCCAGTGCGTAAGTCTTGCCGTCGGTGGCCGGAAGCCGAAACTCCGCCGCCGGCGTATCGAGAGTGACCTGGGTGGCGGTCGTCGCCATCACGCACCTCCTTGTGTTCCAAATATGCCTGTACGACGTTGGCGCCCAGCCGTGGGAAAGCGCGACCGCCATCCAACTACTATCAGCAAGCCACGACGGCCGCTATTTGCAGAGGCTACTTCATGCTTAGCACGCGCATGGCTCGAGCCCGTTCCTATTGCTGGGAACCAGCGCAGCTAGTTTTTCTAAACGAGGTGGCTTCGGCCATGGCTATGCTCCGTACGCCCTGCCGTGGCGGATGCATGAGCAGCTGGCTTGAGGAAAGAAGTTTACCGCATAAAGAGTTGATAAGAAACATCCCATCGCATTTGGGCCAGAACCGGACTCGCACAGCCGACGCAATTCGTTTTCACTTTGGCGAGGGAGCAAGGACAAGCTCAGCAGCGAGCGAGACCTTCGATTTTATGGAGTTCGAGATGAAGCACTGTGCTTCGACGGTTTCCAAGATTTCGCGGGCGCGTTCGAGTTCGGCTTTATCTTTGAGGCTTACGCGCGGTCGAACCTTAACTTCTGTGATGCGGTACTTGCCTTCGATATTTTCGAGCAGGCCTTCCGCCTCACTCTCATATCGCAACGGAGTCAGACCTTTCGCTTGGGCGAGCGTGAGGAAGGTCAGCATCATGCATGTGTTGACCGAGCCCACGAATAGCTCTTCAGGTGCCCAAATGTCTGGCTCGCCCTTAAACTCAGGCGGACTGCCAACATCGATGTTCGGTTTTCCCGACGCAGAAAGCGTGCCCCGTCGGGCGGAACTCCAGGCTGTGTTGGCCTTGTAGCGAAAAGATCTGTAGGCTGTCTTTGTGCCCATGCAAACCTCCTGGAATACGCGCCGTTCACGACCTCAGGTATACGCGAACGAGCCGGGCGTCTGGCGATCGAGTTGACGGCGTTGGGCTCGCCGTGTTGTCCGTGCAGGCCTGTCGACTTCGGCTTCATCCAGCCACTACAGCTTGTAGCCGATCTTGCGCAGCAGGTCTTTCCGCCACGCAATGTCGGCGTCGGTTTCGACGCCCAGCGGCGAGGCGCCATCCACCACGCCGAGCACGCCGCGGCCCAGCTCCGTTTGCGCGACGATCACCTGTGTCGGGTTGGCCGTCGCGCAATAGATGCGGCAGACCTCCGGCACGGCGCGCACAGCAGCCAGCACGTTGACGGGAAAAAATCCGTCGCCCAGGAAGATCAGGAAAGCGTGGCCGGCGCCGATGGCCAATGCGTTGTCGCGTGCGAGGGCGAGGGCGGCTTCGTCATTGCCCGACCAGCGCACCAGCCGCTTACCGGAGGCCTCGCAGAAGGCCAACCCGAAGCGGATGCCCGGAACCGCGCCCACCAGCGCCTCGTGGAGGTCTTCCACGGTCTTGATGAAATGCGACTGGCCAAAGATGAAGTTGGCGGCGTCCGGCTTGACGATGGGCACCACGGTGAGTTCCATGGCTGCGCTCCTTCAAGGTGGGGCAACGCTATCCATGGTAGGCCACCAGAAGGTGATTGCAACCCACCACAGGCGGCAGCGGCGGTCGAGGCCAGCGCTAGACACGTCCGGCCTAACCTTCGACGGTAGCTCTTGGAACGAACAGAGCTAGACGTCATGCACGGGCGGAGCCGAACCTGTCCACCACGAACGGGAAACCACCGGCGACCACCTCAATGTCGACGGGGGGCGAGTCACGTGGTACTGAAACCTTTCTCGGTACGCCAAAGCGACGTGAGCTTTGTGAGAGGCCGCGATCACTCCGCCATCTGCCCATCGAGCCAGGCAAGGCGGCGTTTCCATGGCACGTTGCTTGACAGTGAGTGAGCGCAGGTCGCGGTCCACTGACGCCGCGTGGCGCGCGGACGCTTTCTTAGGGGGTCATCATGTCGGAGACCCACGGCGACGGAATTGAGCACGCCCAGCATCCTCACCATCACGCCTGCGCCAATCTTTTCGGCTGCGGCGACGAGAAAGGCACGGGCATCATCCGCGAGGATATCAAGGATGCCGCCTTCAACAATCGCGCCTCAGATGCCCTCCTCCATATGGACGAGGTCGATCAGGAGACTCTCGACGGCTATCTGTCGGCGCGCGGCCATTGGCGCCGTAAGTTCCTGCAAGCAAGTAGCTTCATGGGTGCGCTCGCCGCGGTCGAGCCATGGTTCGCGAGGCTAGCGCGGGCGCAAGAGTCCGGCACGGCGCGGAAGCGCGAATCCCATCGTGGAGGCCTTGTGCACGTGGTTCCCTCGACCAAGGAGACGGTGCAGCTCGGCGTCTACGACGCCAATTTGGCGCCCATCCTCACGATCGATTCGGGCGATGTCATCAGCTTTCCCGATACGTGGTCGCATTTCCTCAACGAAATGCAGCCGGGCGTAACGGTCGACACGCTTGCGAAGCTGCGCGTTAGTAATCCAGGCAGAGGCCCACATTCGATCATCGGACCGATCGCCGTGAATAAGGCCGAGCCGGGCGACGTGTTGGAGATCCGCTACGAGCGGATCCGTCCCTACGAATGGGGCGCCGTCTTCAACAATCCGGGCTCGCTGGGGACCGGCCTGCTGCCGCAGGACTACGCGCAGGGGCAGGTCAAGTATGTCGATCTCGACCTCCGCGCGATGAAGGGCAAGTTCATGCCCAACATCACCATTCCGTTGAAGCCCTTCCAGGGCACCTTGGGGGTTGCGCCACCCGACGGCTATTTCCCGCCCTTGAGTCCCGGCGTCACGAGCTCGGTGCCGCCGGGTCCGCACGCGGGCAATCTCGATCTCAGCGAGTTGTCCGAAGGCTCGACGCTCTACATCCCGGTATGGAAGCCTGGCGCGCTGATCTATACGGGCGACAGCCATGCGGTGCAGGGCGACGGCGAGATCTCGCTTACGGCCCTTGAGACGCGCATGAAGGAGCTGCGCATCCAGGTCATTCTGCGCAAGCAGAAGAACCTGGCTTGGCCGGTGGCCGAGACAGACTCGCACTGGATTATCATCGGCCTCGACAAAGACCTGAACGCGGCGATGACCCTCGCAGCGCGCAACGCGATCAAGTTTGTGGCGACTCGGGCGAAGCTCAGCGAGCTCGACGCCTACGCGCTGTGCAGCGTTGCGGTGAGCTTTCGCGTGACCCAAGTGGTGGACATCGTGCGCGGCGTCCACGCGCTGATACCCAAGACCATCTTCGCCCCCCAGCTCAGGCGCGAGATGACGACGGTGTAAGCGGCTCGGCCGGAACATCAGTAGGACAAGCTTTCCGATCGCGTGCCCGTGAAAGTTGCCAATGCGAGCAGAAGACCTTGAGCCCCTGCGTAGACACATGCTCGCGGTCATCGCCGCCAGCGCCTTTCAGCTGCGCGACGCGATCGGCAAGAATGCGCTAGACGAACGCGTCATGATGGCCATGTGCAAGGTGCCGCGGCATGAGTTTGTGCCAATCGAACTTCAGCCCTACGCGTATGAAAATATTCCACTTCCAATCGGCTTTGCGAAGACCATCTCGCAGCCCTTTGTCGTCGCCTTAATGACCGATCTGCTCGACATCAAGGCCGACGACAGCGTTCTCGAAATCGGTACCGGTCTTGGCTATCAGGCCGCTATCCTCGCGCAGCTGGCCCGCAGAGTATACTCCATTGAAATCATCGAAGAGCTTGGCCAAGCGGCGAAACAACGACTCCGACAGCAGGGCTGCAGCAATGTCGAACTCAAGATTGCCAATGGCTATCACGGTTGGTCAGAGCACGCCCCCTTTGACAAAGTGATCGTGACGGCCGCTCCCGATCTGATTCCTCCTCCGCTGATCCACCAATTGAAAGCGGGTGGGAAAATGGTGATACCGGCCGGCCTGCCCAATACGCAGCAGCTCATTGTGGCCGAGAAGCTCGCCAACGGCAGAATGACGATGAAAGAGATTCTGTCCGTCCGATTCTCTCAACTCGACGGGACTGAACCAAGCTTATCATAAGCCGGGTCGCGCATCCGTAACGGAGCATAGATGACCACCTCGAAAACGATCGCCGGCCTGATCGGTCCCACCCTTGTCGCCATCGCTGCCGGCATGTTGCTGAACATTGGCTCGTTCTCTGCGTTGGCGGAACAGGTTTCCCGCGACCCTGCGCTCATCTTCGTCTCTGGCATCCTCTTGTTCGTGGCTGGGCTTGCCATTGTGCGCGTTCACAATCGCTGGACGAATGGATGGCCGGTGCTTGTGACCATCCTTGGCTGGCTGTTCGTCCTGGGTGGCCTTGCCCGAATGCTCTTTCCAACCGGACTCGCCGCGATTGCCGCCGGAATTGGCCAGATCACCGGCGCGATCATTGCAGGAGCCATCGTCCTCATGGGGCTCGGCGCCTTTCTTTCGCTCAACGCATATCGACGTGATTGAGCACGCGCACCCTTCGCGGCGAGCGCTTTGACAACGGCACGCTCAAATGGCCACTGAGCTCTCTCGCTTCCCTGGCACTTGTTGGCAGGTTGGTCTCAAAATCGGAAGACGAGCGAATTGGCGGGTTTTCTCGCCGAAGTTCGCATAATGAACCTTACGCGAATCGCGCGTCGGGGGTCATGTTCCCTTCTTGCGTGCGTATTGCAGCGGAAAGTGAGTCTCGTGCAGAGGAAAAACGAGCCCCTGAATGGGGCCCTGCTCCCGGACCACCCGGTCCCAAGGGACGTTTTCGCCGAAGAACACCACGTCGGGCTTCATGGTGCGTCCACAGGACGGGCAATAAGGTCGAGCTCGGCGTCGACATCCGGCAAGGCGGCGGCTTCCAGGGCGGCCCAGCCGGCGTTGAGACGGGTCAAGTTGTCTTGGAAATCGGTACGGCGTAGGGCCGCTGCTTGACCTGCGCGCGGGATAGTTATTGCGGGTAAGGGAGGTGTTCTTCGATGACAGCAGGCAGGCTGTCCATGATACTGGACGACGAGCCGGACCTTTCCGCGGACGTGGAAACGTTGGGGTCGTATCTGGCCGAACTGCGCGCTCGGCCCGACTTCATGTTGAAAGATCGGCGGATCAAGGCGATCGAGCGCCGGATCGAACTGACGAAGCGGATCGACGCGGAAGTTGCGGCGGAGAACCGGGTCAAGGCCGCGGAATAGCTGCCAACCAACTTCGGTTGGCCTGCCTCTTGTTTCGGGCGAGACATGCACCGTGTTGGTGCACGCGCACGATAGACGTGTCGATCGTTTGGACGGCGGCATCATGGGCGGCAGCGAGCGCGTCAATGATCCGGCTCCAGACCCCGGCACGACGCCAGCGCACAAAGCGGTTGTAGCAAGTGGTGTAGGGACCGAAGGCGATCGGTAGATCGCGCCACGGCGCACCGGACCGCAGCACCCAAAAGATGCCATTCAAGATACGCTTATCATCTACCCGCGGCACGCCGCGGGCCTTGTTCGGCAACATCGGTCTGATGGTTGCCCATTCACCGTCTGAGAGTTCGTAGCGCACGATCCGGCCTCCCGCTTTGGAGGCTTGAATCACGCCGCAGTTGCCGGCCCAACGCCGTAGGCGCGCCGATCGCCATGTCCGCTTCCGGCGAAAGCGGAAAACATTTGCCCGATCAGAGCATTACCGAGTCTGACCCAACTGCGACATCGGGCCTGATACGCTCCCGGTGCGGAGTGCTAGAATAGCAGGGAACGGATCGTGTCCATGCGAAGAACCGCCGCCGTCATCGGCACCGCCATTTTCTTCGTGTTCGCGCCCTGCGTGGTGGCCGGGCTGGTCCCGTGGTGGATTTCGCGCTGGGAGTTCAGGTTGTCGTTTCTCGGCGTCGAGCTCACGCGCTTCGTCGGCGCCGCGCTCATTCTTGCCGGCGTAGCCGGGCTCGTGGATTCATTCGCGCGTTTCGCGCTGCAGGGGCTCGGCACGCCGGCGCCGATCGCCCCGACCCAACATCTAGTCGTTACCGGCCTCTATCGGTATGTGCGCAATCCAATCTACCTGGCGGTTGCCGCCGTCATTTTCGGCCAAGCGGTCCTGTTCGGCGATTGGCGGCTGTTCGCCTACGGCGTGGTCTTCTGGCTCGTCTGCCACTTGTTTGTCGTGGGCTACGAAGAGCCGACGCTAAAGAAGTCATTCAGGGCGGAATACGAAGCGTTGCGCATCAATGTGCCGCGTTGGATCCCGCGCCTAACCGCGTGGCGAGCCGGTCGGTAACGGCTGTCGCACGACCTCAGCGCTGACACTCAAGAAAAGTGCACGATCTCACTTGATCGGCGGAATGGTTCGCCCAGGCGGCGATGTCCTGAGCCTACGCGCTTATGTTCAACTGCCGCAGCACGTCAGCGATGAGTTGCTTCACGTCCTCATAGCCACCGTTGTTCAAGGTGATGCGCGTGCCTTGTCCGTCAGGCAGTGGTGTGGCGGTCACGATCCTATCCGTGTTGATGACGATGGGCTGATCGTCCGGTTGCGTGAACTGCACGAATGCCATGAAAGATAGATCCTATCTGTTGGGCGCGCGAGCTGCGCGCGGCGCCCCGAAACCTGCGACGCGCGGGCGTCAAGGTCAAGCCTGTGTACCGAAACCGTAAAGGCGCTGCGGCCGGCATGACGAAGGAAGCAGCGTTACTGCAATTCAACTCGGTCCGTATCACCGTAAGCACAATCTGCCGGGTCAGCTTCGGTGCGCCCAAGCTCGGATCGAACCGGAATAGCGTAGAGCAATAGGGGCAGACGATCTCACTGGCATCGCCCATCTTTAGGTAGATGTGTGGGTGATCTTGCGGCGGTATATCCCCAATGCACTTGAACTCGCGGCAACCAATGCGCACGATCGGCACCCCGACTTCATTATGAAACGCCGGATAACTTTCCATCTGCAGCGCGCGGCGTAGGCGCCCGGTCGATGATGCAAAGTGCCGCGCATGGATCGTCGAGCGAGGGCTCGATCAGCACCCGGTGAGCGGCGCCCCTCTCGCGTCGCTCGGTTGCCGTAAAACGCACCCATAACGACACGTCCATCGTCAGTTTCTCCAACCATGGGAGAGGGTTGGAAGCTAACGCATCTGGAGTGGCTCCGGGGTCGCTATCGCCCCGACGCGGTGCTTCACTGCGTTCTGCACCTTCGCGAAGGCGCCCACCTCGATCTGGCGCACGCGCTCGCGCGAGACGCCGAATTCCTCGGCCAGCTCCACGAGCGTGATCTGTTCCTCGGCGAGCCGTCGTGTCTCGAAGATGCGCCGCTCGCGCTTGTTGAGCACGATGAGCGCGCTGGACAGCGTCTTGCGGCGGTTATCGAACTCCTCGCTCGCGGCGAGCGTCGTCTCCTGGTCCGTGGATTCGTCCACCAGCCAGTCCTGCCACTCGCCGGAATCGCCGTCTTCGCGGATCGCGGCGTTGAGCGAGGCGTCGCCGCCGAGCCGCCGGTTCATGTAAATCACATCCGTTTCGGTGACGCCGATCCGCCGAGCGATGATCTTCACCTGGTCCAGCTGCATATCGCCATCGTTGAGGACGGAGATTTTGCTCTGGGCCTTGCGCAGGTTGAAGAACACCTTCTTCTGGTTGGCCGTGGTGCCCATCTTCACCAGCGACCACGACCGCAGGATGTATTCCTGGATCGCCGCCTTGATCCACCACACGGCGTAGGTGGCGAACCGGAAGCCCTTCTCCGGCTCGAAGCGCTCGACCGCCTGCATCAGGCCGACATTGCCCTCGGAGATCGCCTCAGAGATCGGCAGGCCGTAGCCGCGATAGTCCCTGGCGATCTTGGTCACGAGCCGCAGATGGCTGGTGACCAGCTTGTGCGCCGCGTCGCGATCACCGTGCTCGCGCCAGCGCTTGGCTAGTAGGTATTCTTCCTGGCGCTCCAACATCGGGAACCGCCGAATTTCCTCAAGATAATGGGTGAGGCCGGGTTCGTCCGTAAGGATCGGCAGGGCCGCGTTGCGGGCCATGATCAAGCCCTCAAACTAGTTTCGAAACACAATTATCTGCATCCGATCGGTTGTCAAGTTAATTTCGAAACACTATTATATTTCCAAAGAGGCAGTCATGTCAGCGCGCGAAACGGCAGAGCTCCTGCTGCAGGTGGGACGGCTCGTACAAGCTGAGGGCTATGACGGTGAACTCAGTCCGGCCCAATGGATGGCGCTCCGCTTCTTCGCACGTGCCAACCCGTTCTCGCGGACCCCGTCGGCGTTCGCGGAATTTCAAGCGACAACCCGCGGCACTGCAACACAAGCCATTAAGGCGCTTGAAGCGGGTGGGTACCTGGTCCGACAGCCATTCAAGACGGACGGGCGAAGCGTAAGTCTGCGACTGACGAGCAAGGGCAAAAAAGCGCTTGCACGCGATCCGTTCGAAGTTCTGGTGCGCGCCGTGGATTCGCTCGACGCGACAGAGCGAACTGCGATGCGTCGCGCCCTGCACCAAGTGCTGTCCACTCTAGCTACGGGCGGTGCGCATCGGCGGTTCGGTGTTTGCCCGGACTGCACGCACTTCGGCAGAGAGATGTGCGGCAACCTGCCTAGCACGGGCCCCTCAGCCGTTGAATGCCTGCTCCTCGGTGTTCCGATTCAGCCAGAGGACGTAGGTCTTCTGTGCGTCCATTTTCAACCCATGAACGAGCACCGCGAGGACGGACGGATACCATGAATGAGTTCACCGCTGCGATCTGCTGAAAGGACGCTTAATTGACCTTCGTCGTCAACGAGAGCTGTATTCGCTGCAAAATCATGGACTGCGTCGAAGTGTGCCCCGTGGACTGCTTCTACGAGGGCGAGAACATGCTCGTCATCCACCCGGACGAATGCATCGACTGCGGGGTCTGCGTGCCGGAATGCCCGGTCGACGCAATCAAGCCTGACACCGAGCCGGGGCTAGAGAAATGGCTGTCGCTGAATGCGGAATACGCGAAAATCTGGCCAAATATTATGGTCAAAAAAGCGCCCCCGCCCGACTCTAAGGAGTGGGAGGGGAAGCCGGACAAACTCCAATACTTCTCGCCAAATCCCGGCGCGGGTGATTGAGGCGGACAGCGCCCGCACTGCTTGAGACGTGCCAACTGCATCGAGCGATGTCGGCTTTCAGGGGTAACCCGGAAGATATGTGCTCATGCTGAGTTCTTCTGACTTTGACCCGAAGCCGACCTCGCCATTGGCATTGCGCTTGTTGTGAAAGCCTCAATTTTTCCGGCTGATCGGAGCAACAGACGCGGGCGGAGCCGGCGAAATCGCGAAGGTAACAAACGTGGTCCATGTCTTGGCCCTGTTCTCCACGTCCAGGTCGCGATAACCCCTCAGATTTAAATAGCCTTGATACTCCTGTGAGATCGGAATGATGAAACCGATCTGCGGACCAATTCCGACTGTACGTCCCTTGAAGTCGCCGAGTTTCACGCCGGGGTCGCTGTCACCGGTGACCTGCTGGTAGAAATATCCCGCCAGGCCGATATGGACGTTCTTGCTCACGAACTGCGAAGCGGCCCAATCGAGATGGAAGTCGACACCGTTCTGGTACTGCAGATCCGGGTTCATCAGACTGTAAGTGAACCCGCCGACGACCGAGAACTCATGTCCTGCCTTCGGGTCAAGATAGGTGTAACCTGCTCCCGCGTCGTAAGCGACGAAGCCGAGATTCAGATTCGCCAGGCGGTTCGGATCGTAGGTGCCGCTCGGAATGTTGCCGGTGATGTAGACCATCTCGTTGTGGACGCCCTGATTCCACTTCAGCGTCCCCTGATAGAACACGTCCGAGAGGGTCGTTCGATTGTCGATTGTGGCTCCCGAGATGGAGTTGCCTCGCGGGCCGGTCAGCGTGGCGCCGATGCCGACGCCCACATTTCCCGGAGCGGCGAGGACGGTAAAGGCGGCCTGGCCGCCCAGCACGGACAAAGGGGACGTGTAGGTGATGTGTGTGTACCGAAAACCTTATCCGTGTTGGTGATGGAATCGCCTAAGCTGGCGGGATGATCGGGCTTCTCGGTTTCGTTCTGGCCGTCCTGGCCTCGCCGTTCAAGTCGAGGTTGCGGCTTGAAGCTGAGAACGCGGCGCTTCGACATCAATTGATGGTGTTGCGGCGGAGGCTGCAGGGTCGCGTCCGGCTCACGAACCATGATCGCTGGTTCTTTATCCAGCTGTATCGCTGGTTTCCATCAATCTTGTCGGTCCTCGCCATCATCCGACCTGAGACGCTCGTGCGTTGGCACAGGCGCGGTTTTCGCTGCTACTGGCGTTGGAAATCGCGATCTTCAGGAGGCCCCGACCGCAGATCGAGACCGAGCTGCGCGTGTTGATCTGGCGGATCAGCAACGAAAATCCGCTTTGGGGCGCGCCGCGCATCCACGGCGAACTGCTCAAGCTCGGGTTTGAGATCGCGCAGTCGAGCGTCGCCAAGTTCATGGTCAAACGACGGCAGCCGCCCAGCCAGGGATGGCGGACCTTCTTGCGCAACCACGCGCCGGAGATTGCCGCCATGGACCTGTTCGTTGTTCCAACTATCGGGTTCGACCTCCTCTATGCTTTCGTCGTTGTCCGGCTAGACCGCAGAGAGCTCGTCTGGATCAACGTCACAGCAAATCCGACGGCAGAATGGGTTGCCCGCCAAATCACCGAGACATTTCCTTGGGATGAGGCTCCGCACTACATGATCCGGGACCGGGATCGCATTTATGGCACCATGTCACACGTCGATTGCGCGCCATGGGGATTCGGGACAAGCCTACCGCACCGGCTTCACCTTGGCAGCGACTGGTACGTGAGCGCACCGGCCACCTGAACCGGATCAAGGCCCTTTTGATAACGCATGGCATCCGGGCGCTCCGGATCACGGATGCAAAATGGTGTGAGCGTCTGAATAAGATGCAGACCGGCGATGGTCGGCCGATTCCGGCGCGGCTGAAGATCGAGATCGAGCGCGAATGGAAGCGGCTCAAGGTGGTCGCCGAGCAAATCCGGGAAGTCGAAGCCGAACGCGACCGGCTCGTCAAAGGAAGCGAACCAGCTAGTGATGCGTGCACCGAGAAGATGCGCCGGCTCGTCAAGTTGCACGGCATCGGTGCCGAATTCGCGACGGTGCTCACGCGGGAAGTCTTCTATCGACCGTTCCAAAACCGCCGGCAAGTCGCCAGCTACGTCGGCTTGACGCCAGCACCCTATGACAGCGGAGACACCAAACACGAGCAGGGAATCAACAAGGCCGGCAACACGCGGGCGCGCGTGATCGCCGTGCAAATGGCGTGGCTGTGGCTCAGATACCAATCGAAGAGCGAATTGTCCCTCTGGTATTACAGCCGCGTCGGAGACCTCAAGGGTCGCGTCCGGCGCATCATGATCATCGCGCTTGCTCGCAAGCTGGTGATCGCCCTCTGGCGATACGTCGAAACCGGCAAGGTTCCGACCGGCGCCATCGTCACTGCTTAACCCAGTTGAAAGAGTTTGGCCCACGCTTCCGGGCCAGAGCCGGGACGGATGTGTGACTGAGGATGCCGGGTTGGCCTTATCAGCCGTACGAGAGAGACGAGTCCCATCCATCTTGGAGCCGAGCTGCCACGAGTATGCAGGATTTTGGTACGAGCCATGGGCGCTCGACCGGATATAAGTTGATGCGGCTGCCATAGCGCAGCATGCAGGCGAGACAAGGGCTCCAGTCCTGATTGTTTGCGTCTTGGAGGCGGGCGTAGCGTGTTGCCGATGTTCTTGGCGGAGCGATCGTGACCCCAATGGGCCGAGACCGTTCGCGGGCTCGGTCGAGCGGTCGCTTGGCCGCGAGATAGAGCGCGACCCCGCCAGACGTGGGGGCCGCCCAAATGTCTTTTGTCTGCTTCGACCGAAAGCCGCCAAACGCATAAGGGCACGAACGACGTAATGGGCCAAACGCTTCACTTCGCACTGCAAGAAAAAGAGCAACCTTTCTCGCGAGATGACGCTTCGCTCAGCCTAAGCTGTCAGCCGTCGTGGGTCGCAGAACCGACAGGTTAGCACACCCTCGTTGTTGATCTCGATCTTGAAGGTTTCGGACAAGCCTGCCTTTCCAGACGACGTTAGTTGGAGTGCACGGCTGTCCGACACACATTTGAGCCATCCGAGCTCCAATAGACGATCCAGAATCCGAGCTCCGACAAGTCCCTTGAGGTGATAACGACGCTCGCTCCAGTCGAGACAAGGCTGGCAGAAAATCCGCCGAGTCCGTGGCGTCAGATCGGCGCCGAACGCGGAAAGGAAACGCCCGCCCGAAGACGTGACCTCGCCGCCTTCATCGGTGAGCACGATGTGCCCCATGGCCACAAGTGCATCGGTAACAGCGACTCCTACCTGGCCAGCTAGGTGATCGTAGCAACTTCGGGCAAAACGGAGTGCCTCGTCGTTTGCTGACCGCGGATGACGGCGGGGTGGCACCTCTATGGCGGCGACGACCTTCATGCTCTCCAGCATTGTCGCGACCAGCGGGGACGCGATCCGATAATAGCTGAAGCGGCGGTCGCGAATGACAGTCAAAAGCCGCGCGGCAACCAGCTTGCTCAGGTGGCCGCTCGCCGTCGAGCGAGAGACATTGGCGCAGTAAGCAAGCTCAGTGGCCGTCAGCGACTGGCCGCCCATAAGGGCGTTAAGCATCGTCGCTCGCGCAGTGTCACCCACGAGAGCGGCCACCTCCACCAGATTTGCCGCCGCGACCATCGCTAACCCTATCGCTGATACCGGAAGCATATCAATCGAAGACAGTCCGGCATGGGCCAAACTGTTCGCGCGAGACAATTGCGAACCTCGCCGCAAGAATGCGCTGTAGCCCTAGTCTAGCAGGGACGCTCACAGTTGGCATGGAGGATGAGATGGTCGCCTATTGGGTCGCGCGTTCGAAGGTCAACAATCCCGATCAGTACAAGAAATACGCCGACCTCGTACCAGGCATCCTCCAAAAGTTCGGCGGCAAGTTCCTGGCGCGCGGCGGCAGGTTCAAGATCCTCGAGGGCCCGGAGAAATTCCACCGCTTCATCGTCATCGAGTTCCCGAGCTTCGAGAAGGCGGTCGCCTGCCACGAATCGCCCGAGTACCTCGAGGCCGCGGCGCACCGCAAGAAGGACGGCGCGAGTGAATTGGAGGTCGTCATCGTCGAAAGCATCTGAGACACGCCGTAGGCCCGGCGGCCCATGAAAGGGGGTAAGGGGGATGTGGACCGGCGCGAAAGCCTGAGCACGGAATATGATTTTCCAGGAGTTAAACCCCGTGTTGATCCGCACCCTTCATTTCGAGCAAGCAAGTATCATTGCTGCCGTGCTTTGCAGCTTGATCGTCGCCGGTTTCCTGAAGGGGATAATCGGGGTCGGCATGCCAGTCGTCGCGCTGCCGCTGCTGTCGCTGTTCATCGATATCAAATCAGCGGCGATGCTACTGAGCATGCCTTTGATCTTCAGCAACGTGTCGCAGGCGCTGGAGGGCGGAAAGACTGGACGATGCCTCATGCAATTGATGCCGGTGTTTCTCGGCATGATTCCCGGCCTCTTCCTTGGAGTTCGACTCTTGTTGGCGCTCGATGCGAACGTTGCAAAGATTATCGCAGGCCTTGTGCTTATGGTTGTCGGCGGCATCACGCTGCTCGCGCCGAAGCTGCAGCTTCAGTCTCGCTTGGTTTTACCAACCGGCATCACATTCGGATTTTTCGGCGGGATTCTGGGAGGCATCGCAGCGATGTCGGGACCGCTTGTCTTCATATTTCTGCTCGCAAAGGGACTGAGCGGAAAGACGTTCACAAAGGAAGCATCGCTGTATCTCGTCGTTTCCTCCGGCTTGCTGGCAATTCTTCTGACGGCCAGCCGCCAGTTCAATTGGCTTGACGTTTTAGTCTCGACGGCTGCGACGTTGCCAGTCGTGCTCGGCATGTACCTCGGACAACATATGCGCGATAAAATTGCTCCTGAGACATTCAAGAAGCTGGTGTTGATCGCGGTCATTACCGCGGGCGCCGATTTGCTGCGACATGGTTTCTTCAGTTGACGGGCTTGCTGGTGCCGCTGCGGTTGGTTCGTCAGGTGCCGCCAGCGTCGCGAAGCTACGTCGGAGGCAGGGGCTTGGGGGCGAGCGGGCCGTCGACTTTACGCCGGACGAGCAGGCAAGCCAGCCGCCGCACATCGCGCTCGCCTAACTACACTCGGCATCTGCTGCACTGCACCGAAGGCTCGTAGCAAAGCGACGATAAGGGTCAATCGCTCCTAGTCCGTTCCGGCACTCATGTCCGGATTCGCCAGCAGGGGACGATCACGGCATCCGAGGCCCCAAGGCTGGCCGCCGACGCCGGCCGAGCGCCGTTGACTCAGCTCATATAAGCCCGCTGCAGCGGAAGCCGCACGCGGGAAAGTGGGAGAATCCGTCAGTCGGAGACCTAGATTTCCTCGCGCGCATTCGTCTGCGCGTCATAGATCCTGATCTGAAGCATGGGAAAACGTTTCTTTAGTTCTTCTCCACCTGCCCTGGCGCCGTCTCTGGTTGCAAATTCGGCTTTGAGTCGGCCGTCCACTTCAAGCGCGTAACCAGAGGTCGGCAATTCACGGGTGGCTGCAACCATTTCATTCCCATTGTGCAGTAAGGTGGTTGGGATTGATGGGGTACCGTGAGTCGCCCGAACCGCGCTAGACCCGCCTGCCGAGTACGGTGATCGGCCATCGCCCGTTGTGGATTGACGCCTCGCAGTGGAGCCCATCAAGGATGGGCATTTGCATCGTCCGAACAGGCGGACGGCTCTCCGTGGGCGCGGATGCATGCACGATATAGCCACGGCTCGACGTAGCTGCCCTTCCAAAGTCCTTGGCCCTTGCGCTCAGCCTCGCGCTGAGCTTCGTGATATCTGCCCTTCGAGTATTGGGGCCAATCCAGCGCGAGACCGTTGCGCACAAGCCATTCCCCAAGATCCCTGCCTGCGACCGAACAGGTCGCTACCGTGCGGCCATATTGGTCGAGGCTGAGCGGGACACAGTTGACGGGACGGCGAGCAATGAAGGCGTCAAGGCTGTTCGCGGCTTGTGCACCGCAACGATATTGCAAACTGTCTTCACCGCGACATAGCTGAGTGCTTTCTGGCGCATCGCGCCCTCGACGGTCAACCTGGAACAGCGCGATGTCCTCGGCATCAAAGCCGAACGAACAGGACGATGGGCTGGATGCCGCCGTCGAGCAGGCGATCGCCGTTTGCGGCGGCGATATGCGCGTGGCTATTCGCGCACTGATCGTTGCGAACCATTTCCTGGAGTCCGAGATTTCAGAGTTGAAGAAGGCCGTCTCGCACGCCTACGCGCGCGGGCGCTTTCGGACCTACACGGGATAGTCGGGTTTGGTGAGTTGGAAATGAAACATCCGGACAGGTAGTTCTTGATGACGGGCGATCAGGCGCTGCTATGCCAGTTCATGAGCGAGAGCAAACGCTGAATGTGCAATCTCTATTCGATCACCACCAACCCGGCCGCAATAGCCGCCCTGTTTCGGCGCATGAACCGATATGTCGGCAACCTCGAACCGATGCCGGGCGTCTTCCCCGACTACCTAGCGCCGGTCGTCCGCAATGCCGAAGGAGACACGCTCGAGATCATGAAGATGCGCTGGGGCATGCCGGCGCCACCGGACAGACCCGGTGCCCCCATCACGAACATCCGCAACACGTCGTGGAAGTATTGGCACGACCGGCTCGCCGAGCCGCAGCAACGCTGCCTGGTGCCGGCCAACAGCTTCGCCGAATACGCACCGGAGCCAAACCCGGAGACGAAAAAGAAAGACGTCGTCTGGTTCGCGCTCGATGACAGCCGCCCGCTGTTCTGCTTCGCGGGCATCTGGACCGAGTTCAGGGGCGACCGCGGCACCAAGTCGATGCCGATTCCAGGCCCTCACCTCGTCTGCGGGTTCCTCACAACATCGCCGAACGCCGTCGTCGAGCCGATCCACTCAAAGGCCATGCCAGTGATCCTGACCACCGAGAAGGAACGCGATGTCTGGATGCGCGCACCTTGGGACGAGGCAAAGGCCCTGCAGCGCCCCCTCCCCGACGACGCGCTGAAGATCGTCATGCGCGGAGCGGACAAGGAGGACAAGATGGCGGCGTGAGGCACCCAAACGTCTTCAGCGGCCGCCCGCGAAAGGCACGACTGCACGTTATCTCGTTGCGGTTCCAAGAAGAATCATCGAGCGTGGCGTTCGAACAGGGGGACCATTCGTGCTCGCGACGACCGCAGCATCATATCTCGAAATGCTCAATCCAGAGCAGCGTCGCGCCGTCGAGCACGGGGTCACCGCCGATGGTCATGTCGGAGTGCCCCTCCTGGTCATCGCCGGCGCCGGGTCCGGCAAGACGAACACGCTTGCGCACCGCGTCGCCCATCTGATCGTCAGCGGCGCCGACCCTCGCCGGATCCTGCTGATGACCTTTTCGCGCCGCGCAGCATCCGAGATGTCGAAGCGGGTCGAACGGATCGCGCGAAAGGTCCTCGGTGAGCAGGCTGGCATTATGAACGAGGCGTTGAGCTGGGCCGGCACGTTCCACGGTATCGGCGCGCGGCTGCTACGCGAATACGCGGACCAGATCGGACTCAATCCCGCTTTCACCATTCATGATCGCGAGGACTCGGCCGATCTCATGAATCTGGTCCGGCACGAACGCGGACTGTCGAAAACCGAGAGGCGGTTTCCCGCCAAGGGCACTTGCCTTTCGATCTACTCGCGCTGTGTCAATGCCGAGACCGAGCTCGAAGAAGTGCTCGGCGCATTCTACCCGTGGTGCGCCGGCTGGGCCGCCGAGCTCAAGGAGCTGTTCGCGGCTTACGTTGAAGCCAAGCAGAAGCACAACGTTCTCGACTACGACGATCTCCTTCTCTACTGGGCGCAGATGATGACAGATGCGGCCATCGCCGACGACATCGGCGGCCGCTTCGACCACGTGCTTGTCGACGAATACCAGGATACGAACCGGCTGCAATCGTCGGTTCTGCTCGCCTTGAAGCCCGCCGGGCGCGGCCTCACGGTGGTTGGCGACGACGCGCAATCGATCTACTCTTTTCGCGCCGCTACGGTTCGCAACATTCTCGATTTTCCTGAGCAGTTCAGCCCGAAGGCGGAGATCGTCACGCTCGACCGCAACTATCGCTCGACTCAGCCGATCCTTTCCGCCGCAAACGGCGTCATCGACCTCGCCAGGGAGCGCTTCACCAAGAACCTATGGACCGAGCGCACCTCACCGGTAAAACCCAGCCTCGTCGCCGTACGCGACGAGGCAGATCAGGCGCGCTACATCGTCGAACAAATCCTCGAGAGCCGCGAGGAAGGGGCCCTTCTCAAGCAACAGGCGGTGCTTTTCCGCACGTCATCGCATACCGGGCCGCAGGAAGTCGAGCTCACCCGTCGCAATATCCCTTTCGTGAAGTTCGGCGGCCTGAAGTTTCTCGACGCGGCGCACGTCAAGGACGTCCTTGGCTGATGCGGTTCGTGGAGAATCCGCGCGATCGCGTGGCCGGCTTTCGCGTCCTACACCTGCTGCCAGGCATCGGCCCGGCTTCGGCGCAACGCATCCTCGATCACATGTCAGAAGCGCCCGACCCGCTTAATGCACTTTGCACGCTATCCGCCCCGGCCCGCGCCGGCGACGATTGGACCACCTTTGCCGAGACGATCGGAAACCTCCGGTATTCGGAGTGGCCATCGGACTTGGAACGCGTTCGCCTCTGGTACGAACCGCATCTTGACCGCATCCACGAGGATGCCGACGTTCGGCGCGCAGACCTCATTCAGCTCGAGCAAATCGCTGGCGGGTATCCTTCGCGCGAGCGCTTTCTTACCGAACTCACGCTGGACCCGCCCGATGCGACCAGCGACCAGGCTGGTGTCCCTTTGCTGGATGAGGACTACCTGATCCTGTCGACCATTCACTCGGCCAAAGGCCAGGAATGGAAGTCGGTCTACGTGCTGAACGTGGTCGACGGCTGCATGCCGTCGGACTTGGGGGCCGGCACCTCGGCCGAGCTCGAGGAGGAACGCCGGCTGCCCTACGTCGCCATGACGCGGGCAAAGGATGATCTCCATCTTGTCGTGCCTCAGCGCTTCTTCACGCACGGTCAGCGTTCGCAAGGCGACCGGCATGTCTACGCATCCAGAACGCGCTTCATTCCCGAGAAGCTGCTTGGACTGTTCGAGCGCACAAGTTGGCCGTTGGCGTCGCCTGGCCTGCCTGCGCCGGGCCCAAGCCAAGACCCACGGATTGACATCGGGGCTCGCATGCGAGGCATGTGGCGCTAGACCTCTTCCGCCCACCACGTTCTCGAATCCCTGTCCCGTCATCGCAACGGGAACTACTCAAAAGGCCAAAGGATTCCGTATTGCAGGAGCCTTCAGGATGCTGATGACGAAGGAAAATCGACCTGCGATCCGGACGCTGCGCGGCTGCGCGACATCCGTGCCGCTGGAGGCGGGTGCGATTCGCGAGTGCGAGTACCACGGCTGGAAGCATGACCGCGCGGATCCGCACGCCGTGAGCGTACGTTCAAATTCGCCAGCATAGATCCGCCACCCGGCGTTTCGCCCGAGGCCGCCGGCATCGCGATCACCGCGGTCCTGGATTCGATGGGCTACACCTGCGCCGAATGCCAGCCCGAGGCCTAGGCGACGCCGCTTCATCAGAGAATCTGCAAGACTACGAGGCACGCGCTGTCACGGGTCTCCGAAAGCCTTCCGGGCTCACACCTCACTTGCAATCAGGTGGAGCTCATGCAGATCGACACCGTGGCATCGCCGGAGATGCCTGGATTTACCGAGCTTGGGATTTCGCCGCACTTGATCGAGGAAACAGTTCAAAAGTGTTGCGGAGTTCGTGAATAAAGAAGTTAATTGGCTGGACTGCTCTTCGCGCCGGTTGGACTTGAGGGTCTCTAGGTTCTTGCGCCTTTTTCTTCCTGCACTTCGCATTCCTCTTTAGGCTCGTTCGCAGAAAATCAATCAACGCCTGCAGCGGGCCATCGGCTGGCGCATGGTGCATCTGCATCTAGCGCGACCGTCGCCGTTCGTGGTAACTTAACTAAAAAGGGGGAGCGCGAGAGCCATCGGCAAGGGCGCGCACCGCCGAGCGTCGAACTTACGCGCTGCCCTCGGACCCTCATTGAGGAGGCGCAGCAATGGCCATCGATTTCAGACTGACGAAAGAACAGCAGGAGTTGCGGGAGGCAGCCCGTGACTTCGCGCAGAACGTGCTCGCTCCGCTCGTTCCCGATGCAGATGCAACGCGCGACCCGCATGAGGCCTTCGCCAAGACCAAACCGGCTTACGTCGAGTCTTACAAGCGTGGGTTCGCCATGGGATTCCTTCCCAAGGAGTACGGTGGTGGCAGCGTCAGTAACCTCGACCTCCAGCTGGTCGCCGAGGAGATTTGCGCCGTCGACCCGGGCTTCGCGACGACGCTCCTGGTTAATGGTTTGGGCCTTATGAACGTCGTCTGGTTCGGCACCGATGCCGAAAAGGAGAAGTGGCTTCGGCCGGCCTGCACGGATGCGAAGGGAGAGTATCTTGCTGGCTGGGTGGTGAGCGAGGCAGCGGGCCGTCCCGGCGGCACCGCAAATTTCGATGCACCGCAGCCGTTGCCCATAGGCATCGGTCTCACCGCCGAACTGGTGAACGGCGAGTACGTGCTGAATGGACGCAAATACTGGCCGTGCAATGCCGGCGGGTGGGACAAACAGGGCGCCGACGTCAACGTATGCATCGTCAGGACGGACAAAACGAAGGGCGGCAAGGAGGGTCTGAGCGCAATTCTCGTGCCGAGAGGCGCGCCGGGTTTCCGCGTCGAGAAGGTCATCGACACGATGGGCCATCGCCTGTGTCAGAACAATTCACTCGTGTTCGACAACGTGCGCGTGCCCGAAGAGAACGTTATTTCCGGCACGAAAGGCAACGGCGACCTCGTCATCAGTAAGGCCTTCACATGGTCGGGCCCGGTCGCGGCGATCGCCGCAGTCGGTGTCGCCAGAGCTGCCTACGAATATACCCTCGAATGGGCCAAGGGCCACACGGCAGGTGGTGCTCAACCGATCATGCAACATCAGCATGTGGGTTATCTGCTGTCGGATGTGGCTATGAAGATCGAGGCTGCGCGCTATCTCTCCTGGAAATCGGCGCAATACCTCGATCTCTATGACAGCGAGGGCCATGTCCCAGGCGCTTGGTCGAAGATTTTCGGCGGAGAGACCTGTGTCGAGGTCGTATACACGTGCATGCGCATCATGGGCGTCAACAGCTATGACAGGAGCCATCCGCTTGAGAAATATATGCGTGAGGCCCTGTGCTTCCCGATTTACGACGCCGGCAACATCGGCATGCAGCGTCGTAAGATTCATGGCGTGATGGCCCACGATTCATTCGACCCGCGCGCGTTCGTCGACAACAAGGCGATGGTGTTCTCGAAGGATATGGAAGGATTGGACACGTCCCCGAACCTAGTCGAAACGGCGACGCCTCCGGAGCCGCACAAAGTGGCGGCCTAGTGCGCAGTCCGGAGCGGGCAGAGGATTCGCGGGCGAGCGTAAGGCCTAGGCCCAGCGGTGGGTCGCTGCCGTAGGCCCCTGACGGCAGCGGCTAACCATCGGTACCTGTAGCGCGGCGCCGCAGGATCACGCAGCTGGGCGCGGGCGCGCTTAATGTGACCGGGTCACATTCATGCCGGTCCGTGGCCTCGGCACGTTCGTAGCGCTTGGCGTTAGCAAATGACTGAGAAGTTCGCTTCCCCGCAGGTTTTCATCCGACACGATCCAGCGTCGCCGACTTGCGATGTCGTAGTTTTGGTTCGCGGCCAGGAAATGGTTCTCCGTTGTCCGAACTATTCTCAGGCACTGAAATGGGCTCGTTTGGAATGCAAGTCCTACAAAATTCCGCAGCCTGATATTGAGCCACTTAGCGGACTGGACCACGACGAAGAAACGCCGCTATTTTTGCGCTCTCCCGAGACAACTGATTGACGCGGCGGCAAACGGTTTTTCGGCGGCAGGTAAGCGTCAGCCCGTATTCCTGACCGCTTCAGCTAGCATGGCGTAAAGCTGGCGCTTGGTGAATTCCTTACGCTGCCTCAGCTTCCGCGAAGACACCACCTTTGCCACCGGGCGGACACAGGCAGCCAACAACACTGGCCTTCGCTTCGGAACCGGCCGTATCTTGGGTTTTGCTGTTGGCGGCTTGCGACCGCGCTTCAGGCCCAAACGATTTAGCTTGGCGGAGACCGCGTTACGGCTATACCCGAGACGGCGCGCGATCTGCGCGGCGCTCTGTCCTACGACCCAGAGCTTTTTGAGCAGTGCTACGTCTTCCGCATCCCAACCCATGGGAGATTCTTATACGCCGACTGCCAACTACAGGCTAGGCGTGCCGGTCGCCGAGGCCGACGTCCGCTTCGGTGCGCATCCCAGACTCAAGTCGGACATCGCGCGCCAGGAGCCGACATCGGCGCACCTATCCGATCACCTCGTCGGCAAGTGCAGGAGTCAGGCTAGGTCCACTGCGAGGCGCTTGAGATCGGCGAGCGAGCAGTGGCCCAGAGCGCCTTCGTGAGTGGCGCGCAAGACCACGCGGGGCGCCTGGCCCGCCTCGAGTGCTTCTTGCCAACGCGGAGCACAGAGGCACCAACGGTCGCCGGGTTTCAGACCGCGAAAGCCGAATTCCGGCATCGGTGTCGAAAGATCGTT
The DNA here is from genome assembly GCF_030378205.1 of Bradyrhizobium sp. NP1. Taxonomy (NCBI): domain Bacteria; kingdom Pseudomonadati; phylum Pseudomonadota; class Alphaproteobacteria; order Hyphomicrobiales; family Nitrobacteraceae; genus Bradyrhizobium; species Bradyrhizobium sp. NP1. The sequence continues at coordinate 3,214,108 of NZ_CP127385.1, read as the reverse complement.
GCCGCGGGATTTGGAAAACTCGAGAAACTCGGCGGTCATGACGGCGCAGACCGTGTGGCTACCGATGTCCTCTCGCCCAGTGTCGCAGCAGCCGTCTCGAAAGAACCCCGTCATTGGGCTTATCGAGCAGACTTCGAGCCGCGCTCCAAGCACGTTACGGGGTGTGCTCGGCCGACCGCCTCCATTACCGTTGTCGTCCCTCAGCATTGCCGTCTCCGCGTGCTGTGTTGTCGACCGACTGCTGATCTTTGGAGAGTCGCACCTGCCGCTTCCGACCCGTGCCAAAGGCGGACATCGTCTCCGTTTACCTCTTTGGGTACGCCGTGAAAATGCAATCTTTTGCCGCCCCTATCGTATGGCACGCGTACCCGCAGTTGGCGCCGCTCCCATCGGGCGTGAACGTGTCGGACTCGGCGTGAGCGCTATTCCGACTTTCCGCGCGAGATCATCCCGTTTGCATCGATGCGCGTCATGAAAGCATCCCCCTTGCAACTGGCTCCGGCTCACCGATCTGCAGCCATTGACCATCCAGAAAGAGACGAAGGGACGTGTGTCTCAGGCGGACGATCTATTTGGTACGGCGGCCGAACGATTCCGCGTAGGCCTCGGTGCGCGTGTTGATGATCGGGTCATCCGAGGGGTCAATGCCGCTCGTCACGTTGGTTGGCAAGAACAGCAACTCGTTCACGACTTTCTTCGTGTCCAACGCTTTGATGACCGCGATTTCGCCGAGCTCCACCGTCGGCCGGCTGTCCGGCCAGACCTTCGTGGCATCCGTGATCGAATCATCGGCGGCGGCAACCTGCACCAGGAGGCGGAACTTGACTGGTCCTTTTTCGAGCGATGCCCGCAGATTGTCGGCTAGTGCATTCGGAGGACGCTTCGCGGCCTCCTCGTCGCTCACATAGGCGGGCCCGCTCTCGGGCACGATGCGGTAGCGGCCGAACTTGCTTGTTCCTTGCGCATTGGTAAACTTGAACGCGTTGACGCCGAAGAACGGCTGCGTGCCGTAGCTGACCGCCACAGGCCGCGGCGCCGTCACAAAAGCGAGTGCGGCCGGGTGGGTCGACAAGAATTTATCGACCGGCGTCGGCTTGGGCACGTCGGGACCGCTTGCGCCGACCGCCTGGAGCAGAGCCAGAAAATCCTCGCCGGTCGCCACCGGAAACCCGTTTGCCGATATGCAGATGATGTCGGCCTCGCTCCGATCCGAGAGACGGAACTTGATCGCCATGCCGCGGACACGGTCGGTCGAAGGGTGGGTGTCGGGCGCGTCCGCCACGCCGCCCGCATTGGAAAAACGAATAATCAGCGGCGTGGGTGCACCTTTAAGAAAGACAGCCGAGCTGAGCGCATCGGCGCCTTGCGCCGGCGTGAACATGCCTTCGAACACGGCGCCCTTGGTGTGGTTCGCTCGAACGCCCGGATGCGCGCCGTAAAGCGCGTTCATTTGATCGACCAGCCGAACGCCGAGCGGAGCGTCTTCGGCACGGGCGCAGGTCGCGCCTGCCGCCATCAGCGCCGAGAATGCGATGCTCGCCGCAACTCTTTGAAACGATCGCATGACTGTTCTCCTGATCAATCACGGAGCGCATGCAGAGTCGTTTCAGGCTGCCGAATAATCGCGCCCGCGGCCATCAATCTAAACTAAAATTCGCTCCCGACATAGTCGATATCCCGCCAACCGGCGCGCCCTCGCCCACCACGTCGTAGTCCGTCTCGTTCCACTCGACGGTTGGCCGTGAGCCCCAGGAAATACATATTTTCCGAAATGACGACAGAACGTTGGCGTGTTGGTTCTTTCGCCCATGTCTCATAAGGGTCAATCGCGTCGTTCTAACCGTGCGCTCGTCACTTCCGGTCTACTCCGATAAGCGGACTGGCTGGTCTCGGCTGCGTAGGGCGAGCGGAACTCGCGCGCTGGCGCCCCTCCGATCGGCGTAAGTCGTATTGCGAGGCCATCGCCATAGGCCGCCCGGCGCATTTTGATTTCTCCTCCTTGGACTAGGCCGCTCTGATATTGTCGTGCTTTGAGCGGACACGAACCACCTTTGGCCATGCGTTCGCTGTCACGACCCCGGCTCATTGGATTGTGCGACATGGATTGGGCTGACTATCTCCTGGACCAAGCAGCCAAGTATCGGCAACTTGCCGAGCAGACTGACGATCCTGTCATTAAAAACGAGATGCTTGAGCTGGCGTCCGTGTGTGACGGGGTCGCCAATAATATCGAGGACCATCTCACAGGCGGGTAGCCCTTTCGCCCGCGACGTCTCTGCCTTCGTGAGAAAGCCGCTGGCGTCTGATTTGACCCAAAGAGGCTGCAGGAGACGTCCGGCGGAACCCTTCCATCAATGAAATAGTTTCCATGGTGGCGTTGTTTTTGAGAGGAAGACGTCATGAAACGAACAGGGATTGTGACCGTTATGGCAGCTTGGCTGATCGGGACGATGAGCTTGGCTAGCTTTGCGGCCAGCGACTTTGAGGGCGTGTGGAAAGTCAAGGACACGGCCGGGAAACAGTTCGAGATAACCCTATCGGGCGGTGGGGCAGCCAAGGCAACCCGAGGGGAGGGAATGACAGGCAGCTGGAAGGAAGAGGGCAATGCCGCTGTGATCACCTGGAACACCGGGTGGACCACTAAAATCACGAAGAACGGCAACCGCTACGAGAAGGCGGCCTATCGGAAGGGTGAGCCGTTGACCGGAAAGCCAGCCAACAGCTCGGACGCCGAAAAGGTCAAGTGAGATCCGTGCGCGGTCCGGCATAGCGCCGCCTGTCATGCCGGCGGCAGACTGGACTTCCGTATCGAGGGCAATCGCTCGGCGAGCCGGCGCACTGCCAGGTCCACGGGACGCTCGGCCATCAGCTTTTGCAACAGCATGGCGGCGTGGGTCGCATCACGGTCGAGTATGGCGTAGGCCGCCAGATATGCTTCGCGCCAGGCGGACGGCGCGTCGCTCGGCCACGGTTCAAAGACAGTGATCGGCTCCGCGCGCCCGCGGACCGCCAGCTGCCCAAGCGGGCGCAGCAGCGCGGCGTCACATCGCGCAGCTGCACCTGGCCCGACACAGATCGCCGTACCGAGCTCCTTGTTGCAAGCTTCGAGCCGCGCCGCCATGTTGACGGCATCGCCGTGAGCGGTGTAGTCGAGCTTGGATTGAATGCCGACGTCGCCGACGACGGCGGGCCCGGTCTCGATCCCGATGCGGGTGCGGCCCAGCTCCATTGCGACGGCGGGGGCGCGGCGGCGAAAGCCCTCGCTCCACGCCTGAATGGCGATCGCGCATTCGACGGCGCGTTGTGGATGATCCTCAAGGTCGAGGGGTGCATTAAAGAGAGCATGCACGCCGTCTCCGACGATCTTATCGATCATGCCGCCATGCTTGATCACGATGCCGGCGACGCCCTCGAAATATTGGTCGAGCGTTGCAACCAGCTCCTCGGGGCCGGCGCGATGCATCGTCGCGGTGAAACCCTCGATGTCAGTGAAGAGCGAGGTGACCTCGCGCCGCTCCCCAGTGAGCTTGACCAGATCCGGTTGTTCGACGATGCGGCGGACGACCGCCGGCGCGAGATGCTGTTCGAGCCGATGGCGCACGAACGCCTCCCGCCGGCGCGTCAACGAGTAGGCGGTACCGGCCGTCACGGTGAACACCAGCATGGCCGCGATCGAGGGGGTCAGCGGATCGACGAGGCGATCCGTGAGACCCGACACGGCGATTGCGGCGATCCAGAGCAGCGCGATCGCGGCGGTCAAGATTGCGCTGCCAGTAACCGGCGACAAGGCAGCGCCTAACACGACGGCAAGCACCCCAATCACCAGGACCGTGAGCGGCTGTACGATGGCCGCGCCAGCCAGCGTGCGCGGCACGCGGCCAGCGACCATCTGCTCGACCGCATCGGCCTGGATCTGCACCGACGGCGTCAGCGGATCCGCAGGTGTTTTGCGCAAGCCGCCGAGCTCTGGCGCGGAACCGCCAAGCAGCACCAGTGCGCCCGCCAACCTGCCGCCGTCGGCCCGTCCCTCGAGGACATCGACCGCGGATAGTGTGCGGGCGACGCGACGCCAAGGCGTCGCCGGCACGAGCCGGAGCAGGCCATCGCGCGACAGTGCAACTCGCCTGCTGCCGACCACCAGCGTCGGGGGCTCTCCTTCAATGAGATAGCTCGCGGCACCCGATGCGAGGCGCAGCGCCTCGGCAGCGAGACCCGGCATCAGGACACGAGCGGCGGCGACGAAGACCGGAATCTGGCGGATGGCCCCATCGGCGCTGCCAGGTAATGAGAGCGTACCGAGGCCGCTCGCCGCGGCGGCCAGCGGCCGCGTCGGCCCGATCGCGCCCGCGGCCTGCCATAAATCGTCGAACGGTAGGGACCCGCGGCTTACGATTGCGGCACCCGGCAATGCGCCGTCGCGATCGGGATCGAGCACAAAGCCGAGCGCGACGGGGATGCTGCTGATCGCTCGCGCCAGCCGCTTGTCGCCGTCCGGCAGGCTTTCACCCAGCGTACTGATCTCGGCGCGGCCGGTCACCAATCCGAGCCGGCGGGCGAGCGCAGCTTGCGAACGGTCGTCGGGCTCGGCGAACAGCACATCGATCGCGATAGCAGCGGGCCGCCCGGCCGCCACCGCCTCGACGAGCCGTGCCATTGTCTCCCGCGGCCACGGCCAGGTGCCCAGCGCATCGATTGACGCACGATCGATGTCGACAACGATCACCTTGAGGTCGGATACCACGGGTCTACGCAGCGGTTGGTCGCCGGCGAGCATGATGTCGAAGGCGCCGTCGCGCAGCACCTCGCTTATGGTCTTGGGAAGCAGGTTAGCTGCCGCCAGAAACACGGCCAGCGTCGCGGCTCCCGCCGCAACCGGCAGGCGCTGCTGCAACGCTCGACGCATCCTACCCATCGAGATGCCGCCGCGCCACCACGGCGAATGTCTGCGACAACAGTGAAAGAACCACTTCGTTTGCTGGCATGTTTTTCCAATAGAGAAGTCAATCTGCGTCGCGCACTCAGCTGACGCTTGCGAGCGCTGCGCGGATGCGTTCTGGCCCCCATCGTTTAACCGGCGTCGGCGGCGTGCCGGGCGAGACAGCGTCCGTACCCTCGCCTTCGCGAAGGATCACTTGCTGACCCGCCGAAGTCACCGCCACCGAGCCGCGCACAACGAACACGCCGAAGCGGTCGTTGCTCGGCCCGGCGAAGAATCGCGTCCCGCGTACAGCGATCAGCGCGAAGGGGCTGCGAATCTGCACTCCCGCACGGCGCGGCGGTTGATCGAACAGCAACGGCCCGGAGCGCAGTGTCATTTCCCCGCCAGCATCGACGAGAAACCGATCGATCTTCAGCCGCGCTTGTTCGCCAAGCCTTATCCTCGTATCGCGGCCGAGCCGCATTCCCAGGCGCGACGCGACGCCGGTTATGACTTCCTCTCCGAGAAAAACTGGCGCGGCGCGATCGAGCGTGCGGCGAACCGCCTCGAGCTCGGCGAATGCCTCACCCGTGACGTCTTCGACCAAGCCGACGGACTCCGCGGCGCGCGCTGGCATGCTGGCAAATATGAACGGGAGTGCCAGCGCTCCGTGGCGGAGAAGCCAGCGTCGATTGCAGGGACGATCGCGTTTGATCTCGCCGAGGTCGGTCATCGTCGATCCCCGTCAGCTTGGTGTTCCAGGGAGCAATGCCTGTCATTGTCGCGAATGCCAGCCGAGCCTTCTGTCACCTGGGTCACAGGGACGCAATAAATGGACGCGTTAAAACCCTCCTGCGACGCCGCCACAGCGCCGTCGACAAGTACGATGAACTCCCTGCGCCGGCGTCGCAAGAAAGTAAATCGAGTTCGATCGTTATCTGCTGCGAGCCAACGAATACAAGCCCTCGTGAGCCCGAGCACGCCAAGTTGTCTTAGTGCAAGCCCAAAGCACAGGCGTTCCCGATGGAATTGCGGATATTGCTCTGACTTCTCCGTAAACTATGTTTTGAAGTCGATACTGCGCAAGATAATGCCTGGAGGAGTGCCTTCGAACTCCATAGCTAGGAATTTGAGAGCAGCACGCTCTTCAATCCGATCGCGGATTCTCATGAATTGTGCCTCGCGCTGGTTGGGTCTGGACCGCGCTACACCTTCCAGATCATCCATGGCGGAGGTCGAGATGGCGCACGGTATCTCCCTTTGGCCGTAAACCATCGAAAACAGCATGACCATCCTGTCGAACTCGTAGCCGAGAAATCGACCACGTGTGAGCGCATTGGACCTACTCCTTTCCATTACGTCCAGGTCAACCGCCCGAAGCTTGTAACCGCCCGATCGTTTACGCGACGAGCGCGTGTTGCCAGCGGTGCTTTGAACGCGGGACAAGATCCGCGGCGGTGCGTCTATGACGTGGAGCGGCCAATCTAGCTGTCGTGCAGCACTCCGCACGTGCAGCCGCTGGACGGACGCGGATCTATGGATCTCCCGACAACGCGTCAGATGACGCCAGCCATTTCTATTTACTTTTGGCGTCAGCGAAGGTCGGCTGCCATCCCGCACCCTTTTGGCTTGGTGCTGCGGCAATGACTTTGATCTTCTTCTTTTTGGGTTTCTTGGCCTCCCGATTGCTTCTTTGTTGGCCTTTGGCCATGTCGATCTCCTTAGGTTTGAGGATGACGCAAATTGAAATGCAGAATTGGCCAAATTCGTAGTCAGAAATTATCATCCGGTTCAGACAGGCGAAGCATGTCCAGATCAAATCTGGACCTGAGCCTCGTGTCAGACCTGCGTGCAGGCAGCATATGGCCGTTATGGTGCAGCCAACGGGGATGCCCCCTGGGCACACGCGGCCTTCCGCAGCTGTCAGTGAATTTCCATCTCGGGATATAGGACCAGCTCATTGTGATCCTCCGCTGCTTTCACCAAAGCGTTCCGCGCTGCAGGAGTAGGCTACGCGAGCGGCGCGAGCCTCGAACTTTAAATGCTCGCAGCGCGAGCAAAGGAACGGCGTCGGATTGCTGGCAAAATGCCTGCCACCGGCACGGTCGCCGCCGCTCCGCTAGAAGATTTCGGCATGTTCCGCTTCAAGGACAGGTGTCGAGAATGTACAATCTTTCTCGCCCGTTTGAAGGCCTCTCGTGTCCTCAATGGACCTGCGACGTCCTGAGCGTGTCATGAGCGAAAGAGTTCCATTTGAGGAACCTGGTCCGCATTGCCCGCGGGAGCGGCGTGACGGGTGGCCAGTTGGCGCAGTAGCCCGGCTTGGCGTGCGCAGGTGTACCGCCGTGTGCCGTGAAAGTTGCAAATGCGAGCAGAAGTCCTTGAGGCCATGCGTGAACACATGCTCGCGATCATCGCCGCCGGCGCTTTTGCGCGGCGCGATACAATCGGCAAGAGTGCCTTTGACGAACGTGTCATGACGGCCATGCGCAAGGTGCCGCGGCATGAGTTTGTGCCACTCGAACTTCAGCCCTACGCGTATGACAATATTCCACTTCCAATCGGCTTCGCGAAGACCGGGCCCAATGCAGCGCAAATGCATTTCTACTCGATCAGCTCGTCGGCTCGGCCGCTTAGCGCGAGCGGAACAGTGATCCCGAGTGCCTTTGCAGTCTTGAGGTTGATTATCAGCTCTACCTTGGTCGACCGTTGGACCGGCAGATCACCCGGCTTCGCTCCTTTGAGAATTTTTCCGGTGTAGATGCCGACCAGACGGTAAGTTTCCGTTTCATTGGCTCCGTAGCTAATCAGCCCGCCGGCTGCGACGAACTTGCGATACGTGAAGAGCGTGGGCATGGCGTGGCGGAGCGACAGTGCGCCAATCTGTTCCATGCGCGAATTGAAGAATAGATAGGGGCCGACAACGAGCGCGTCGGCTCGCAATGCTGCAAAGACCGTATCCAAGTCGTGATCGGTGCTCGCCTGCACAACATGGAGCTGCATTCCGAGGGCGGGAGCCGCCGCCTGCAGGTTGCCCATGAATTGCTCGGTAAGAGCCGGAGCGGAAGGACTGACAAGGACGGCGATGTTGGTTGCCGCAGGCATCAATTCGCGCAGCAACTCCAGCCGCTTTTGCCCTACCTCGACGTTCAAATTAGTCACACCCGTCAAGTTTCCGCCCGGCCGATTTAAGCTTGCTACAAGGCCGAGCGTAACCGGGTCACTCGCTGTCTCGAACACGATCGGAATTGCGGTAGTCGCCGCCTTTGCCGCCACTGACGAAGGAGTACCGCCCGCCGCAATCACGGCGACCTGACGGTGAACCAATTCAGCCGCGAGCACCGGCAGTCGATCCTCATGGTCCCCCGCCCAGCGATATTCGATAGCCACATTCTGGCCCTCGATATATCCCTCCTCTTTCAACCCCTGTGCGAACGCGCGCAGACGGGCCGCGTAGACCTGAGGCGATGTACTGCTGAGGAAGCCGATCGCCGGCATAGCGCGCTGCTGCGCGCGCGCGGCGAGTGGCCATGTCACCGCCGTGCCACCGAGAAGCGTGACGAACTCGCGTCGCTTCATGGTCGCCCCCTTAAGCAGGCGACTACACCCTACCACGTCCCTAGAATTGAACGATGTGTTTTGCATCACAGCAAAATTAGCCGCCACTTCCCCTGTGGGTCAAAATCAGACGTCGGGCCGTGCAACCGGGAAGTCCGCTTAACCCCCGGTAACAGACATCAATGGTCGCTGGATCAACGTCCGTTTCGTGCCACAACCGGACTCATGCATCTGCTCGACCGACAAGGAGAGGCCAGCATGTTTAATCGACGGCAGGAACAATCGGGCGTAGGGCGCCGTTTCGGGGTTGAAGATGACCGCGACGCGGACCACGCGGGGCGCAATTGCCTTCAGCAACTCCAGCCATTTCCCTCCCATGTTAGGTTCCTCAAGGCCGAAACCCGTTATCTTGCCGCCCGGATGAGCAAGGCCGGGCACTAAGCCTTGGCCGACCGGGTCCATGACACCGGCAAAAACAATCGGAATCGTGCGCGTCGCCTGCTGGAACGCAGTCACGACGGCCGTGGTGTTCCCGACGACGACATCCGGCGCGAGGGCGACTAGCTCGGCGGCTTGCGCCCGCATGCGCTCGGCGCTTTCTACAAAGCGATAGTCGATGCTGACATTGTGGCCATCTGTCCAACCCAGTTCTGCAAGCGCTCGCCGAAATGTCGTAGCGCGGGGCTGTGCTTCCGGATGACTCTCGGCAAGAGGAATCAACACGCCGACCCGCCGCATCCGCTCTGGCTGCTGCGCATGCGCCGAGAGAGGCAGCGCGACTGCCGCGCTGCCAAACATGACAATGATTTCTCGCCGCCGGATGTCGATGGCCATGTGACCCTCCCACGGGGGTCAGGCCCATGCAATGGAGTGGACGATATCACGCTTCAATCGAGCGGTATGCGACCACTTCACCCTTTGTATGGTCAGCCCAAGACTTACGGAAGTTCGCAAACCAGTGAATGCATTGCAGCACAAATCAGCAAATTACCGCCAATGGCTTTGGCTGGCGGACCGAAGAGATCGCCGAGAGCGTGGCCCACTACCAAATTGGGAAATGCTCGCGCTGAGCCGGGTCCACTCTTTTTCGCGCGTATTGACGGAAGCGGATTTTCATCGCTACGGGCGAGCAAACGACACTCAAAGTGAAAGGCCGCCAACCGAGGACGGCCCTTCAATCGTGTTTCGTGGGGCGTTCAGCTCTTGCCGGGGGCTCGGTAGAGGCTCACTGCCTTGGAAGCTTTCTCGGCTACCGCCTTAAATTCCGCTCCGGTGAAAGCTCTGTTAGTGCTCACGTTGGTAATCGTGCCGGCCGAGATCGCCGCCAACAAAGCGCCGAGGATGATCTCTGAATCGTTAGCCTCAGAAATAAGCAAAAAGTCGGCGTCGCCAGTGGTGAAATAAAAGCTCAACAGCTTGCCACCGGCTCCCTCGATCAGCTTGCGCACGGCCGGTTCTCGGTCCTCCGGTGCGCCAACCAAACCCTTGGCATAATCCTGAGTGAAGCATCCACGCGTAACTAACCTGACCATAAATGCCTCCTGTTTTCGACGCTGCCGTGTCGGCAACTACAAGCAAGGGTAACGGCATGGTCTGACTCTGCCAAGCCTTGAGCGTCGCTTTCAGGAAAACTGCCTGCGGCCTCGGCGTTACGCGCGTTTGGAGTCATGAGCCACAAAACTGACACTGGGCACAAATCGAATGAATTATGCCTTGGGCATGCCTAGGTGCTGGGCCAACTCTAGATTAGGACATGGAGGGTGACATACGCCCCAAGGTCGGCATCGGGCCAGGAGCGACAAAACTCGCGTTGAGCATAACGAGTCTGCTCTTACCCTGATCACCGACGTTCCAGGGGACATGGATTTCCGTTGCAATGGGCCATAACCGGAAGTCCCGCTCCGCCTCCCTGATCGAGATCGGGCTTGAGCAAGTGACATCCTTAGTCCGCGCAGACATTAACCACGGTGGAGCTTCTCTCGGCCGGCCGGGGGGCCAAGCTTAATGCGCGTTTAACGCTTTTGCACGTCTGATGGATGATCAGCGCGAACATTATCACGCCGCAAGAATTGTGGGCGGAACTCAGCCTCTTTTTGGGAGGATTACATGAGAACGCTCCTGGTCGGCGCGCTGGTTGCGAACTTGTTCGGCTGTAGCCATCAACCGCCGCCAGCGCAGACGGCCGCAGACTCCTGCGCTAGTAGAAACACATTGGCTTGTTGGATGTCTGTTCGCGTGGCGATTGAGCCGACGTCGCTCACGACCAATTCCGCGACACTAGAAAGCAAGCCGGCCATCGCGCGGAAGGCCCGAGAAACCGCCGTTTCGTTAGGAACAGCGAAACAGCGCCCGCGGGCAGATGGAAAAAGTGTCGACGGGAAGTCGCGTCATAGCTCCATCATGGCTGCGCGGTAGAGAAATAGAAGGTCTGCTTGAGGTCACGGCCGACAAAACTCAAGTGAGCATAGTTGGTCCACTTTTGGCCGAACAGGTCGCCGCTCCCGGCTCACTAAGCGCTTCGCCGTCGCTTGTCATTGGAAGCTTCGCGAAGCTTAACAGACGCTCCACAGGGCCCTCAGCCTCGCGGGCGCCGTTCGAAACGGGCCTCTCCGCCTGCCCCAGCACCGGCGTGATCTCATCGGCATAACCGATATCGAAGAGGAGACCTTCGGAAATCTCGCCCCGCCACCTTTCGCGGCGCGAGGTTCACGACAAACAGCGCCTGCCGGCCTTCAATCTCCTTTGGAGATGGCCGCTCCTTTTTCATGCCGACGAGAATGGAGCGCGCGTGGTCGCCGAAATCGACACGCAGCCGTACGAGCTTCTCCGAATGCGCCGTCCTCAACAGCGAGAATGGTCCCGACGCGGTCGTCGATCTTGTCGAGGTCAGAGGTCGAGATGAGGGGTTTGATGGGCGCCGGATTCATGTTCCACGCTTTGCTGAGGCTCGGTCGATCGCGTCGAACTCGGTCTCACTCAAGCGCCAACCGAGTGCATCGAGATTGGCCCTGGCGTGATGAGGCTTGGTCGCGCCGGGGATGGGAATCACGCGACTGTCGCGCGCCAACAGCCAGTTCAGGGCTACCTGGCTGATGCTGGCGTCATGCGCGCTGGCAATATCGGCGAGACAAGTGAGCAGCGCATTCGTGCCCATGCTGTCTGACGACTGCGCGAGGCGGCCAGACGCAAGGGGAAAATACGCAACCAGTGCCACATCGAGTTCACGGCAGGCTTCGAGCACGCCATTTGTTTCCGCTGCTCGCCGGAGCAGGCTGTAGTTGACCTGATTGGCGGCAAGCGGAACGCCTGCCCTTGCGAGGTGATCGGCGATGCGGCGCATCTGGTCCGCATTGAAATTTGCCACGCCGACCGCGCGCGCCTTGCCGGACTTCACCGCTTCGACGAGGCCTTCGGCAAACACTCCCACGTCGATCAAGGGCAGCGGATAATGGACATAGTAGAGATCAATTGTCTTGAGGCCCAGGCGCGCGAGCGAACCGTCAAGCGCGCTCATCAGGCGGCGCGGAGAGGTTCGGCCCGGAAAGGGAAGGAATTTCGATGCTATCACCGCGCGGATGGGACCGGCGCGCAAGCAGTCACCCACGACGCGCTCCGAGAAATAGATCTCAGCCGTGTCAATCATGCACGGGCCGGCATCATGAATGGTCCTGTACGTTTCCAACACGGCCCCACGATCGGCACGCCGCCACTTGTTCGCGCCGATGCCCAAGGGCAGCACATGGATGCCGGTTCGACCCAAGGGACGCGTATCTTGGCGCGTATCATGATCTGCGGGCATCGCTGGACCTCTCACAAGGCGACAGCGCCGTTGGCTGGTTGGTGTGACGACGCGGGCGCTTCAAGGTTACGCCATAGCGACTACGGCCGCATCATCTTCTGCAGCTACGTCCGTATCAGCACGACGCCAAGCATCATGAAAGTTGCGCAGGCAAGCCGGATCAGGCTCGCGGGGTGAACGGGAATGCCGAGCAGACCGAGGCGGGTCAGATGAGGCAGAATTGATGTCCGCTTGTCCCCCAATAGCGGGGCAAAAGTGGACATGCCCGTTGGTCCGCTTCGGGTCCATGACAGACATGCTCAATTATTCGATCACCTCGTCGGCGGTCGCAAGCAGCGAGGACGGCACCTCCAGGCCGAACGTCTTGGCGGTCCTCAAATTGATCGCCAGCTCGAACTTGGTCGGCAATTGAACGGGCAGTTCAGCGGGTTTCTCGCCTTTGAGAATGCGGTCCGCATAGATCGCTGCCTGTCTGAACAACTCGATCAGATCAACTCCGTAGGACATCAGGCCGCCATCGGCAACGGCCGCGCGCAATGCGTAGATCGCCGGCAATCGGTAACGTGCGGCGAGTTCAATGAATAGTTTGCGGCGAGAGTTGGTGATCGGATCAGACGGCACGATCACACCATACCCCGGCTCTTGTCCCCACTGCGTCATCGCTGTTTCGATGTCGGCTGTTTCGCGCGCCGATGCCGACACGACGTCGACGGAAAAGCCGGGGGCGGCTGCCTCAAGCAAGGCAAGGACGCGCTTGTGCGTTCCATTGTCTGGATTCATCAAAATGGCAATGTGGGCGACCTGCGGCGCGATCTGCTTGAGCATCCCAAGCAATTTTGCGCCGAGGCTCGGCTCCATCACCGCAAAGCCCGTCACATTGCCGCCGGGATGAGCGAGACTTTGCACTAGGCCGTCACCCACTGGATCGCCGCTGCCGATAAATATGATCGGTACTGCTTTGGTGGACTGGTGCGCTGTCAGCGCGGCTGAATCGCCGTTCGCCAGAAGTACATCAGGTGTCTGACGCAGCGCTCGGTCGGTGGCTGACCGCACCCAATCGGCGTCGCCAGCACCCCATTGAAAATTGACCTGAAGATTTCGCCCGATTGTCCAGCCGACCTTCTCAAGCTGACGCTGGAATGCCGTGGCGCGGAGCTGTCCCTGCGGATCGTTCTCAGGGTATAGCATGACCACGCCGATCCGACGCATCTGCAGGGGCTGCTGGGCCCAAGCCATACGGGAATAACCTGCAGCAGCGCCTGCAACCATAAGGATTACTTCGCGCCGCCTCATGATCACTCGGGGCTCCGATAAGTATCACTAGTTCTCGGGGCTGCTCTCGACGGCCAACACCCAACACTAGCACATATTCCAATGGTGGTTCGCCGAAGGATTGCCTGTAGGCCAAGTCTGCACTGGGTCAATCGCTACCGAATTGGGCCTTTTGGGCCATGTCCGGTTTACCCCATGTAGCGACCGGATAGCAGACATCCCGGGTCGGCAGCTTCGTGCCAACAACGGGCTGATGCAAACAGCGTCGTCATCCGATTTTCCATATAAGTTATTACGTCTTCGCTCGTGCGCGGCGATGCTCGATCCGCTGTTATCGGCGTCCTATGTAATGTTGGAAATCAAGCCGACCCTCCGACCATGCTGCGAACTCGCCAGCTAGACACAGCTCGGAACTAGGACATCTTAATGCGCAAAACGCCGCCCGGCGGAATATGATCACAGGGCGGCGCTGGTATTTCCGTGGCCGGGCCCTCAAATCCCCAGCAGGCTAAGTCTGTCTCTAGTCTATGAAGTTTCAATTACCATTGGGGGAAAAGTCCTGCCCTCAGGCCTTCTCTAGGGGCGCGCCCGACTTGAGCTGCAATGCCCGATCGCGCCACCACTATCGCTTATTAGATTATTACCCTGAGAGCCTCGTTCTACAGGACGCACAGCCCTCAACACGGTACGCTTCGCCGAAATGAGCCTGAAAGGGGAGAGTGACATGTCAAACCCAAAAATGACAATGGAAGTGCCCCCACAAGTGCGCGACTTCGCAGTAAAGAGCGTCGACCAAGCTGAAAGAGCAATTTCGTCATTTATGGAATCGGCAAGCAAATCCGTCGCTATGGTCTCGAGTCCGATGAATGACGCAGCACAACAGGCACTTGCAATCACCGAGAAGAACCTGAAGGCAGCTTTTGAACATGTGCGTAAATTAATGAATACCAAGGACATAAACGAAGTGATGCAACTGCAAACCGAATTTCTGCGAAATCAGTTTGGTATAACACCAGAACAATCCAAGCAGATGAGCGGTGGAATTCCTCCTCACGGGGAGATGTTGCGAAAGAAGAGCCTGACTACTTGATTTAACAACTCACGCCGCCGCGTTTACGGCGACGGTCATCGAGGCCATCGCTCTCGCCTAATGTCTGCTGGGGTCCTTGCCTCGCGCCTTCGGCATTATCGTCATCTTTGCGCGGAGCGAATTCAATTTCGTCGGCAGCCCTCTGTACGGCGGTTACCCTCAAAAACGCCATACCGTCTCGCAGCCAGAGGAGCTTGAGCGCTTGAGGCGGACCGTCCGCGCTAAACGCGCGAGAGCCGCCGGGATGTCCCCAGCGGCTCGCGCGTTGCGTAGCGATGTGGTGCGACGCGCAGCGTCGCGTGGTGCAACGTTGCGATGCGCCAAGGCGCGCCGCGTTGCCTACCGTGATGTCGATAAGTCCTACGCGTCTCATCGACTAAGCTAACATGGCTGGCCGCGAGGCGACTTCAAGACAGTGCTGCTGTCGTAGTCGCCATCTCTTTCGATCGCGCCGAAAAAGCCGCGACGGCTGGAACGGGATCTAACAAAAGCTGTAACGGTCGGTTTTGGCGCTGACGACTGCGACGCTTGCGCATGGCGCCGTTGAGCCATCGTACCTGTCGAAAGCGTGATACGCTTAGCGGAAAGCGGCGAGAGACCTAGATGTCAGAAGACGCCCTTATCGTCATAACAAGCGCCATCAAAACCGCTTTCATTGATCATCCCAGTTCGGGGCACGGCACGACGTGGGACCAAGTTACGAAAAGTGACGAAGAAAGTATTCATCTCGCCAAGGCTGTGCTGGTTGCTCTTCGCAAAGCCGGATATTCCGTTACCAAGGTCGAGGACCAGAATGCCCCGAAGCCCTGAAGGCGATAAGCTCCTGCCGACGTGATTGGGGATGCCATTTGCCAGTGCCGCGTCTGCTTGCTCGTGCGTTTAATGTGGCCGGTAAAGCAACCCTAGCGGCGACCATCGACGCATCCCGCGTCTGCTGTTGCACGGTAAGCAGGACGGTCCCACCGCACTTCCGAGAAGTGCCCCATAACAAGACCTTCGCACAATGCTCCTGCGGTGCAGCAATATGAGTGCCTTCGGAGAGATACCTTTCAGTTGCCGTGAGCTGGTTGTAGCATCCACTCTAAAAGAGCCGTTGAGAGTAGGTTCGCACAGGGCAAGGAAACAACCAACCAGGGGGCAATTCAATGGCTATGGCAGTTACCCATGCGACGTTGTCCGCATCTGATCATAGTGCGCAGTTGCGCAAGGCGGTCATCGCTTCAACCATCGGCACCGCAATCGAGTGGTACGACTTTTTCCTTTATGGCACTGCTGCCGGGCTTATTTTTGGTAAGCTCTATTTTCCGAACGAAGATGCGTTAACGGCGACGCTCGCGGCCTTTGGCACCTATTTCATCGGCTTCGTCGGGCGCCCGATCGGTGCCGCAATATTTGGTCACTACGGTGATCGCATCGGCCGCAAAGCGACACTCATCGCCACGCTTCTGTGTATGGGTATCGCGACCTTCCTCATCGCATTCGTGCCTACCTACGCATCAATCGGCATTTGGGGCGCCGTCATCCTTACGGTGCTGCGGATGCTTCAGGGTATCGGCGTTGGTGGCGAGTGGGGCGGATCGGTGCTGCTGGCGATGGAATGGTCGCGCACCCACGGTCAACGCGGTTTGGTGGCATCCTGGCCACAATTCGGCGTGCCGTGCGGCCTTTTTCTGGCAAACCTTGCAATCCTCGCATTCAGCCAATTGTCAGGTGACCAGTTCAACACCTGGGGCTGGCGAATTCCTTTCGCGCTCTCCATCGTTCTCGTCGGTGTCGGACTATGGATTCGCCTTGGCATCCTTGAGACGCCAGTGTTCCAGCAGCTCCTGGATAACAGGAAGATCGAGAAGGCCCCCATCATCGAGGTCTTCAAGAAGCATCCGAAGGAGATAATCCTGTCGGCATTGCTGCGGATGTCCGAGCAAGCGCCGTTCTACATCTTCACCGCATTCATCTTCGCTTACGCCGTCGGCACCTTGCACATGTCGCGCGATCTGATCCTGAGCGCAGTGCTGGTTGCATCTTGCGTCTCGTTCGTCACCATCCCGCTGTCAGGCCACATCTCCGACCTCATCGGACGCAGGAAGATGTATCTGATCGGCGCGGCGGCAGTGGGCCTGTTCGGCTTCCTGTATTTCGGAATGGTGGACACCGCAATTCCCTCTGCAGTGTTCATCGCAATCGTGCTGTCGCTCATCCCGCACGACATGCAATATGGGCCGCAGGCAGCTCTAATCGCAGAGGCCTTTACGCCACGGTTGCGCTACAGCGGTGCTTCACTAGGCTATCAACTTGCATCGGTGATTGCCGGCGGTCCGGCGCCCCTCATCGCCACAGCCCTATTCGCCGCCTATCACTCCGGCTACGCGATTTCCATCTACATCGCCGCTTGCGCGGTAGTAAGCCTTGTGGCGGCGTCGTTCATGCCTGACTACACTGGCCAGGACATTTCGAGGGAGTATGACGACTGACGCAAAGGTGCAACGCCGATTGTTGAAAAGGGCCTGGGGCTCCTCCAGGCCCTCTTTATTTTTGTCGGGCACGTCCGAGAGGGGCATGAACGGAAGAGGCATTCAGCGCGGGCCATGTCCGCTCCTACCTCGCTAGCAAGCGTCACAGTAGCGACGCATAGTCATTCGTGCTCGCCATCGGCAGAATCGAATAGCGGCAGCTGATCTGGCGCCGGAACCGAAATCCGGCTGCGGCTTGCGGGCGTAAAACCGAATTCCGACGCGATACGCATCATGATTTCAGCTTGGCGGTTCGCGATCGCGAGATAAGGCGATTGGATCGGATAGCCAGTCGGCGATTTCACCATGGTGCCGTATTTGTGGATCTGTTCCATCGCCTCGGCCCACATCCCATAGGTGGCAAGTGCTCCTCGATCGAGATCAGCGGCGGCTTTTTTGAGGACTTCAGCAGACCGGAAAGCCCGCTCGATCTGACAGGACATCCGAGCCCAACTTCCCCCGGGCTGTCATTGTGACCCGGGATCAGCAGCGTCGTGATCTCGAACCAGACCTTGGTCCTCTGCTTCAGATACTCGAGCGTCTCGAGGACGGCGCCGAGATGGCCGGTGCACAGCCGCTTGTAGAACTCCTCGGTAAATGCCTTGAGGTCGACATTGGCGGCATCCATGAAGGTGTAAAGCTCCTCCCGAGCCGCCGCGTCAATGTAGCCCGCTGTGACCGCCACGTTCTTGATCCCGCGACGGCGCGCCACCTTTGCAACGTCCACGGCATATTCGAGGAAGATGACGGGATCATTGTAGGTGTAGGCGATGGAGCGCGAGCCCGTGGCAATCGCGGCCTCGACAATATCTTCCGGCGCCGCTGTGTCCTGGAGCCGGTCGAGTTCTCGCGCTTTGGAGATGTCCCAGTTCTGGCAGAATTTGCACGTCAGATTGCATCCGGCGGTGCCGAAGGACAACACGGGAGTTCCGGGCAGATAGTGGTTCAGTGGCTTCTTCTCTATTGGATCGACACAGAACCCCGAGGAGCGGCCGTAGGTCGTAAGCACGATCCGGTCATCCTGCCGGCCACGCACGAAGCATAGGCCACGCTGACCTTCGTTGAGCCTGCAATAGCGCGGGCAGACATCGCACTGGATACGCCCATCTTCGAGCCGGTGCCAATAACGGCCAGGAACGCCTTCCAAACGCGCGGGTTCGGTCATGGAATTCGTCGTATGGATCGCCGGGCAAACCTCAGTTTTTGCCGGCGGGCATGATGGAAGTTGAGCCACGCTGCCTCACGGGAGCTCGCCTAAGGGCATGAGCGCTGCGGACATCGGCTCATTCTATTCCTGATCGGTGGTGACTGTAAGCCGGACCGGCCAATCTCGGCCGTCTTGACAGTCGGCCGGTCGCTTCTGGTTCTCTCCCGTCACCTGACGTCGTCGGCGCCGTCCACACTTCGCCGGGCCAATTTCGGAAGTGAACACACTCATTCGATCACCTCGTCAGCGCGAGCTAGAAGGTGCAATGTGTGCCCGACTTCCCGGACATGCGCGTCACTTACCTCGATGCAACCGAGCATCCCGGGACCGTCCAAGAGTACAAGATCATGTCCGCCCCCGGAATCGCTATATCAACGGTCAACTGGCTTATATTGGGGAATGTCAGCGACACTGTACAACCAAGCCTGGACATGACGCGTGAATTCAGTCCAAACGCGAAGGAGCGTCCGATGAAATCGCATTTGCTGCTCACGGCGAGCGGTCCGTTGCTCATTCTCACGTCGCACGAGTCCTTGCACGATCCTAATCTCCTCCAGAAGCTCAAGCACAAAGGGATTGGCAAGTTCGTCGCATTTGAGGTTCCAGTGTCGCTCGCGAGGGAGCGCTACGGCGGGCATTTTCAAGCTGTCGAGAGCGATCTGCACGAGACCGACGATTTGAGAGTGCTCGACTTCAACGGCCAGCGGATCTTCCAGCTCTTTCGTTTCGATGAACTCGGTGCACCGATCCTTCAAGAACAGCCGTGATCTGGTTTTGTCTCGAAGGCCTGATCCGAAAGCATCCTGGGAATATCCTGTTCAAGCAATCGGCAAGCATCGGGTGTTGCGAGCCCGGGATCTGGTCGAGTCAGCACGAAAACTCTTCGAAATTCGGCTGATGATCTATGAATAGCTGGAGCTTAACGCTTCAGAATGGGATGAGCGGCACCCGGTTTGGAATAGGGGAATGACCGCCCTGGGTCCGCGAGCGGACCCCGGCCGGTCGACCTACAAGGTCTGCTTCACGCCCAAGACCGGACGGGTGGTCTTTTTGTTTTCTAACTGAACCTCTTCCCCTCGAACCAGGCAGCCGGGTTGACCGCGTAAAATCCGGGTGGACCTTTGACCGCGCCCCAGGCTCCCAATGGGGAGCATCAGGAGTTGAGCCAGGATTAACCGCGGAGGCGGCATAAAGCCATCAACCAGAAGCCCGGCGCAAATCACGCGCAACGGTCGCGTGCTGGTCGTCAGCATTCCGGTATCGTTTCGGCAAAGCGGAGGCAAGAAACAGATTGTCGTTCCGGATGGAGCGGACGACTGGCAACCGTCACGCCCAAGATGCGACAACAGCTTGATCAACGCCCTGGCGAAGGCCTATTGCTGGCGACGTTCGATCGAAACCGGACTATATGCATCGGCCGCCGAGCTTTCGCATAGGGACGGCATCAACGAATCCTATGTCTGCCGCGTGCTTCGGATGACGCTTTTGGCTCCCGACATCGTTGAGGCAATCCTCGATGGTCGCCAGCCCAAGACCCTCGAACTCAAGGGTCTGCTCAAACCTTTCCCTACCGAAATGGGCGCTCAGCGCGCCCATTTCGGCTTCGCCTGAGCCTCACCGGCCTCACGGTGTTCGGATATGCCTCCGCGCTTCGAGGCGCCCCTCCGAATCGGCAGACTGAAACGCCTTAGTTTGGCTAGGCGGACACCGTTGCCTCGGGGCCAACCGCCCGTCGATGATCTTCGGCAGGCACGTGAGCTGGCGTTGCTGGTCTGCTCCAGCGAACAGGCGCGCAAAGCGTTGGCGGTCGAGCACCGGCGACGCGCTGATTGGAATAAGCGGGAGCGAGCCGCCAAGACCTTTCTAGCATGAAAAGATCTCGCCGATGGCGCACCGCTTGCCACATGTAGCACACGAGGCGGAGTGACTACGACAGTCTAGGGTCAGGTCGGATTGCGGATGTACCAATCTGGACGATTCCGAAAAGGCCCCGGGAAGCTACAGCTCCCCGGGGGTTTGGTCTTTTGCGCATTGCAGTCGAAAGTCAAAAAAGGGCAGCCTTGCTGGCTGGATACCCCCGCCAAAGTAACTAGGTTATAGTCAGGGGCTGCTCCTAGTGATGGACAGCATCCCCGTTATCGGCTTCCTTGATGGAGGTCTTTGAACTCCCCATAGACATGGGAGAGGAAGGTGGAGATGGAGGGACCTGCTCCCTCGGGACCTGAACCCGCAGATGCCATCTCGCCAATCGCTCAAAGCCCTAGCTGAAAAGCTAGGGCTTTTGCATGTCGAGTGCGGATTGCGAGGTAAGGTTCATGGCTATGGATCGTGTTCCGCCAAGGCCACTGCCGCTGCGCCCCGATGGCAAGCCCATGACAGCGGTACGATATCCGCGAGCTGCATGATGAGATTGCCCCTTTCGACAACATCAAATGGATGAACGATGCCGCCTCGGGGCCATGGACCTGCCCATTCTCACTTTTGGCGACAGCTACAACAATCCCACAGCTTTTGAGAGGCGCTGACGACGGGGATCGGTCAACCGGTCTCCGCCTGTGGGTAGTAAATTCCGCCTGCTGTTGTGGATTAGATGGTCGAAATTGAAAGGTCTCGCCGCTCGTCACACAGCCGCCTAACGTAGTGCCAGCACCACGACACCCCTTCCCCAGACCCAGCGGGTCAGGGCGCGTCTGGTATGCCCTTAAGAGCGGCGCGCAAGCGGACCTCGCCGGAGATCTGAGTCGGACCACAACCCGGCTCGTGCAGCGCAGCAAATGGTGCGCATCCGTCCTAAGGAAAATTCTGCATGATCCCGATCACCGGTGGAACGGGGCGCGTGGAACCTATCGCAGCGACCGACGTTTTGTCCGCGAATGAGCAGCGCCGTGCCCCGGCGCAGCGAGCGCCGAGGCCGAAGTGTTGGGCTGTGCCGGTCGGAGATGCGCTCATGAGACTCACCCTTTCAGTCATCAAGGCTGACGTTGGCTCGGTTGGCGGGCATACGAAACCGTCTTCACGCATGATGGCGACTGTCGAGCGCGAGGTGGCGAAGGCGATCTGCAATGATCTGCTGATCGACGGTTTCGTCTGCCATACCGGCGACGACATTGCGATCATCATGACGCACATAAAGGGCGAAGGTAGCTCCGAGATCCATCAACTCGCGTGGAAGGCGTTTCTCGCGGCCACTTCGGTTGCGAAAACTTCCGGTCTCTACGGCGCCGGTCAGGACCTTCTCGCAGACGCGCCTTCCGGAAACATTCGCGGTGCCGGCCCGGCCGTCGCCGAGCTCAGCTTCGACCACAGCCTCTCGGGCCCGAGACCCGCAGAGTCCTTCATGGTGTTCGCCGCCGACAAATGCGGCCCCGGCGCCTACAATCTACCGCTCTACCTTGCCTTTGCCGATCCCATGTATTGCGCAGGGCTGATGCTGCCCCAGATGATCAAGGGATTCCGTTTCCATGTCATCGACATGGACAACACGGCCGGCGACAGCGTGATCGAACTCGATGCGCCCGCGGACAGCTACCACATTGCCGCGCTGCTCCGCGACAACGAGCGCTTCGGCATTGATCGCATCATTTCTCAAACATATGGCAAAGTCGCCGTTGCCATCTCGGCGCAGCGTCTGCACTCGATCGCAGGCAAATATACCGGCAAGGATGATCCGGTCGCGATCGTCCGGAACCAGGGGATTTTCCCGGCGCCAGAGGAAATCATCTCCCCGTTCGCCAAGGCGCACTTCGTGGGCGGCGATGCGCGCGGCTCGCACGTGATGCCGCTCATGCCCGTGCCACTTAATACACCAGTGACAGGGATGTACTGCCTGCCGATCGTTTCTTGCGCCGGCTTTTCGATCGACAAGGAAGGCCGCTTTTCCGAGTCCTATACCGACTTCTTCGACAACCCCGCGTGGGACGAGGTCCGCCGGTGCGCGCAGCGCAAAGCCATCGAGATGCGCAGCCAGGGCTGGTCTGGCGCAGCGATGCTGCCCTATTCCGAGCTGGAGTATGGCGGCTTCCGCGATACCGTGTCCGCGCTGGTGAAGCGTTTTCGGCTGCGCGACGAGTGTAAGCCGGAAGCGGCCGAGTAGTGACCTCCAGAAGCTGGAGCGGCATTCACCGTAGCTGGAGCGACATTCACCGTGCATTTGATCGACAGATGCAGGCGCTATTGCGACATGCCGATCCCAGGAGGTGGGTATGGCTAAAAAACGCATCGGTATTCTTACGGGCGGCGGCGACGTCGCCGGCCTCAATGCCGTCATCAAGAGCGTGACTTATCGCGGCAGTGAGAACGACATCGAGGTCATCGGTCTGCGCCGCGGTTGGGAGGCCCTCACGCACCTGAACCTTGAGGACACGGCCAGCAGGTCTCACTATGTCATTCCGCTGAACCGTGAAAACACCCGCACCATCGACCGGCGCGGCGGTACCGTGCTGCACTCGAGCCGCATCAATCCGTCTAAAATAAAAAAGCTGCCCAATCATCTCGTCGGCAAGGATGCTCCAGTCTCGCTGAGCACCAAGGACGGCATCGCGACGTGGGACCTCACTGGCCAGGTGCTGGCGAACCTTTCGGGACTGGGCATCGAACACCTGATCGCCATCGGCGGCGACGACACGCTCAGTTATGCGGCCAAGCTCAATGAACTCGGCGTCAGGATCATCGCCATCCCAAAGACGATGGACAACGACGTCCGCAACACCGAGTACTGTATCGGCTTCTCGACCGCGATCACCCGCGCCAGCGATGCCATCCAGCGGCAGCGCACCACCGTCGGCTCGCATGAGCGAATTGGCATTTTCCGCGTCTTTGGCCGCGACGCCGGATTTACCGCTCTCTACACTGCGTACGCGACCTCGATACGATGCGTCATACCAGAGTACAAGGTTAACCTCGACAAGCTGATCCAGCTGCTACTCGAGGACAAGCGCGCCAACCCAAGCAACTACGCGCTGGTCGTGCTCAGCGAGGGCGCCGAGTGGGAGGGCTTCAGGCTGCAGGAATACGGCGAACCCGACGCCTACGGTCACCGCAAGAAGGCCAACGTGGCGGAATCGCTTGCCGACGAGATCAAGCGGCGCACCGGCGAGGAGACCATCGTCTCTGATCTCACCTACGACCTGCGATCGGGCGATCCGGACTTCATCGACAAGCTTGTGGCACTGACTTTCGGTAACATGGCCTACGATGCGATGCTGGAAGGCAAGACCGGCCTCATGTCGGCGCTGGTGGAGGGCTGCTACGACCTCGTGCCCATCCCTGACGCCAAGCTCGGGCCGCGCAAACTGGACGTTGCCAGCACCTACAACACGGAGCGTTACCGCCCCATCTACGCCAACAAGCGGGGGCTGCCGATTTTTCTCAACCGCACGTCATAGGACGGCAGGTGGTAAACCCTGGCGGGCGAGGGCTTGGTCGACCCCCATGATGAGCACGATCTTGGCGTCATCGCCTGCAATGGCGCAGATGTACGATCCGCGCTATCCGGTTTGCATGCAGGTCTACATCCTCGATGGCAAATGGGTTGACAAAGCATTGGGCCGCGCGGCCCGATGTCGTTGCCCTACACTCAGCCACGCTGCTGCCTTCGTGGGGGATTGCTGGACGCACCGCGAAAATATGCATCTAGGCTTCCATGCGACGCGGCCCGCCTACGTCGGCACCGTGGACACGTTGGGCCTTAATATTGGGGCCACGTCGGGCGGCCGCATCAGTTGGGCCGTCTATGCCCCCGCCGGAGGACGTCCCGGCATGCTGGCCGGCGACTACTCAGGCGCCGCCACGCGGGCGACCGTCGGTGCCGGCGCGAAGGCCCGTCGTCGCGGCCAGGTTGGAGAGCATCGCAATCTAAATGAGCGGAGTTCAGGCTGAGAGGTCAGTCCAGCACAGCCCACGCCGGCGAACGGAGAAATGCAACGATCCGCGCGATATTGGTTAGGCCAATTTCCTATTCCCCAGCGCTTCATGTGGGTGGCGACGGTCACCACGCCGATTCGATTTGCGAACGTACGTGATGAGCGCCTCGGGGTTCTCAAGCTTGATCTTGAGGGCTGCAAGTAATGCGTCTTCAGCTTCGATCGTCAGTGCCTTGGCGCGCGTCTGGAGTTTCAACCCGACCGTGTACGTAGTCATGACCAGTTTCCTTGATCCAAGCTCCAATCGTAACTCAAGCGGCGCACTCCTGAAACAGGAGTGACATTGAAAACACCGACGATGCGAGCGGCCTCATTGCCGCGCGGGTTGGCGGACTGCGCCCGATTGGAAAGCAAAAGGCAGAATCGGCGGTTTTGAGTCATGATGGCAACGAAAAATCGCACCGTAACCGTGTTCGGTGATCAGGAACCAGCGATCATGGTTCGTGAGCCGGACGCGACCACGCAACCTCCGCCGCAAGACCATCAATTGATGTCGAAGCACCGCGTTCTCAGCTTCAAGCCGCAACTTCGACTTGAACGGCGAGGTCAGGACGGCCAGAGCGAAACAGAGCAGCCCGATCATTCCGCCAGCTTAGGCGACTCCATCACGTCATCAACACGGATACGGCTTTCGGTACACACAGGCTATACCTGCAAGCACTTCGAACCATAGCTCCTCACCGGCACAGGACAGCATTGTCCGCGACGAGCCGTTTTGTGTAAACTCTTGCGACATCCCGGTCTCTTTGGGAGAACTGCAATGAGAGTCTTCTTGCTCGCCTGCATGGTCGCCATCGTCGTGGCGGCAGTCGGGGCCGTGGTTCTCAACCGCGTGCAGGAGCCGGTCGAACAGGCCTTTGCAACGACGGGCGTGCGGCTTTAGCGAGCGTGCGCTGAACGCCTAAGACCGCGTGTCCCTACTACTCCGCCGCAGTGACGGCGGGATGCGGTCGCGCGTCGTTTGCACCGGTACGCGCATTCTGCTCTTCAAGCCAGAGACTATGGTGCTCCTTCGCCCAGTTGACATCGACGGTGCCGCTGCCCATCGCCTCGAACGCGCCTTCCATGCCGATCGTGCCGATGTAGATGTGCGCCACCATCGCCGCCACGAACAGCATCGCCACGATCGAGTGGACGATCTGCGCAAGCTGCATCCCTTCGATACCTGACAGATAGAAGGGGAACATCAGCTCATATCCGGTGGCCGCCACCAGGCCACCGCCGATCACCACGATCCAATAGATCGCCTTCTGGCCGGCGTTAAAACGATAGGCCGGCGGATGATCGTGACCCACCATACCGCCACCGCGCTTGACCCAGTCGACGTCCACCTTATTGGGGATGTTTCCTGCAATCCACATCAAGAAGATCAGCACGACGCCGATGGTGAACGGGAAGCTCAAATAGTTGTGCGCATACTTGGCCCACTGCGACCATTCGGAAAACGCCTCGTGGCCGATCAGCGGCAGGAGCAACGGACGTCCGAAGGTTATGTTCAATCCGGAAATCGTCAGAATGATGAAGCAGGTCGCGGTCATCCAATGCACGAAGCGCTCGAATGACGTAAAGCGCACGATGGTCCGGCCGGAACGACCGCTCTCCAGTCGCACCATGCCGCGGCGGAGGTAGAAGATGATCAGCGCCGCGAGCATGCCAAGAATGGCGATGCCACCGATCCAGCGCAGGGTGACATTTCGGAATTCCCGCCACTCGCGCCCCGCAGGCTGCTCCAGCACGCCTGAGCGCTGATCAGGAATGCTCACGCGTCCCTGGATCCGGTTCAGCTCCTGCAAGAGCTGCCGCTCCTTTACCGCGCTTGCAGTCGGATTGATCTGCTGGGCAATGGACGGTGAAGCCGCGGAGACGAGCAACAGGAGCGCGCCCGCGCCAATCGCTAGCCGAATTAATCGTGCAAAACACGCCATCAGTTCCTCCCGATCTTGCGCGACCACGGGCAACGTCAGGACTCGATCGTCTCGTGATAGGCGGTCTTCCAGCCCCAGGCCCCGGAGCCGTAACCGCGCTTCATCACACGTTCCTTGTAGATCTGGGCGATGATCTCTCCGTCGCCCGCAAGCAGCGACTTGGTCGAGCACATCTCGGCGCAGAGCGGCAATTTGCCCTCGGCGAGACGGTTTGCTCCATATTTCTCGTACTCCTCCTTGCTGCCGTCGGCCTCGGGGCCGCCGGCGCAGAACGTGCATTTGTCCATTTTGCCGCGGGAGCCGAAATTGCCGACCTTCGGGTATTGCGGTGCACCGAACGGACAGGCGTAGAAGCAATAGCCACAACCGATGCACAGATCCTTGGAGTGAAGCACGACGCCGTCGGCAGTCGTGTAGAAGCAATTCACAGGGCAGACGGCCGCGCAGGGCGCGTCGGTGCAGTGCATGCAGGCCATCGAGATCGATCGTTCTCCTGGCTTGCCGTCATCGAGGGTGACGACGCGGCGCCGGTTGATGCCCCAGGGCACCTCATGCTCGTTCTTGCAGGCGGTGACGCAGGCATTGCACTCGATGCAACGGTCGGCGTCGCAGAGGAATTTCATACGTGCCATGGTCGTTGCTCCCTATGCTGCCGCGATCTGGCAAAGAGTGACTTTGGGCTCCTGCATGCCGGTCGCCGGATCGTATCCGTAGGTGGTGATCGTGTTCGCGCTTTCGCCGAGAACGATCGGGTCGGTGCCCTTCGGATAGTTGCCGCGAAGATCCTTGCCTGCGAACCAGCCGCCAAAGTGGAAAGGCATCCAGGCGACGCCCTTGCCGACACGCTCGGTTACGAGCGCCTTCATCCGGGCGCGCGAATTATTTTCGGCGCCGGTGACCCAGACCCAGCCGCCGTCCTTGATGCCGCGATCGGCGGCATCAGCCGGGCTGATCTCGATGAACATGTCCTGCTGAAGCTCGGCGAGCCACGGGTTGGTTCGCGTCTCCTCGCCACCGCCCTCATACTCGACGAGCCGACCGGAGGAGAGGATGAGCGGGAACTGCTTGGCGATCCCCTTCTCGACCGCCGCTTTCTGCACAGAGAAGCCGATATTGGGCATTCGGAACTGCTTGGCGTCGGGCAGCGTCGGATATTTCGCGACCAGATCGACGCGCGGCGTGTAGATCGGCTCGCGATGAACCGGAATCGGATCGGGCAAGCCGAACGCATTCATGCGCGCCTTGCCGTTACCGTAAGGCACGCAGCCGTGCATCAGCGCAACGCGCTGGATACCGCCAGACAGGTCGAGCGACCACGACACCGTATCCGGATTGGCAGAGTTGACCTTGGTGATGGTAGCCATTTCCGCCTCGGTCAGATCCTTGTCCCAGCCGAGCTTCTTCAGGCTCGCCAGCGTGAATTCCGGATAGCCGTCCTTGATCTCCGAATCCTTTGAGTACGAACCGTCTGCGAGCAGGCTGACCTTCCGCGTCGTGCCGTCAGGTAGCTTCTCCTCGCGCTCAATACCGAAGCGCGGCCGGAACGTGCCGCCGCCATCCATCACGTGGAGATTGGTGTTGTAGAGCAGCGGGGTGCCCGGATGCCTGACTTCCGGCGACCCCCAGCACGGCCAGGGCAGGCCGTAATAGTCGCCACCGACTTCTGGATCGTCCTTGGGCGCGCGCATGGTCAAGAAGTCGAACTTGGCCTGGTTCTTCATGTGCGCCTTGAGACGCTCGGGTGACTGGCCGCAGTAACCGGTCGACCAGCTGCCGCGGTTCATTTCGCGCAGGATATCCTCAGCCTCGGGAAGATTGTTCTCGACTTTGACGTTCTTGAACATCTTGTCGGCGAAGCCGAGTTTCTTCGCCACCAGATACATGACCTCTAGGTCATCCTTCGATTCGAATACCGGTTTGACGATCTGCTCGCCCCATTGCAGCGAGCGGTTCGAGGCGACGCGCGACCCCTTGCACTCGAATTGCGTGGCAACCGGAAGAATGTAGAGGCCATCCTTACGTCCGGCCTCCACCGCGAGCGAGGCCCAGGTGGTCGGATGCGGGTCGGCGACGACGAGCAGGTCGAGCGCCTTCAAACCGTTCATCGATTCCGGAATGCGGGTGATGCTGTTGCTGGCGTGTCCCTGCACGAAAACCGCCCGCACATTGTCTTTCTGCGCGACCTGATCTTTCGGCAGCGTCACCGCTTCGAACCAGCGGGTGAGAGGAATACCCGGGGTTTCCATGATCTGCTTGGAGTCGAAGCGCGACAACAGATAGTCGTAGTCGACTTCCCAAACCCGCGACCAGTGCTTCCACGCGCCCTCGGCAAGGCCGTAATAGAACGGCAGCGTGACGATATCGAGCCCGACGTCGGTCGCTCCCTGCACATTGTCGTGGCCGCGGAAGATGTTGGCACCGGTGCCGGGGGCGCCGACATTTCCGGTCAGCAACAGTGCGATGCAACTTGCCCGCACGTTGGCGGTACCGACGGTCTTCTGGGTCTGCCCCATGGCCCAGATCAGCGTTGCCGGCTTCTCGGTGGCCAAAAGCTTGGCGACGCGTTTGAGCTGTTCGCCGGGAACGCCGCTGACGCGTTCGACTTCTTCGGGATTCCACTTCTCCACTTCTTTCCGGAGATCATCAAAACCGTAGACACGCTGCTTTATGAACTCCTTGTCCTCCCACCCGTTCTGGAGGATGTGCCACATCATGCCGTAAAGCACCGGGATGTCGGTGCCCGGCCGCATGCGCACATACTCAGTTGCGTGCGCCGCGGTTCGCGTCAGGCGCGGGTCGATGACGATGAAGTTGGCCTTTTGAAGCTCCTTGCCTTCGAGCAGATGCTGGAGCGATACCGGATGCGCCTCGGCCGGATTGCCGCCCATGATGATCTGGGTCTTGGCATTGCGGATGTCGTTGAAGCTGTTGGTCATCGCGCCGTAACCCCAGGTGTTGGCTACGCCGGTGACGGTTGTCGAATGGCAGATGCGCGCCTGATGGTCGGTGTTGTTGGTTCCCCAGAACGCGCCGAGCTTGCGGAACAGATAGGCGCCTTCGTTTGTCATCTTGGCCGACCCGAGCCAATAAACGGAATCGGGGCCCGACTTCTCGCGTATTTCCTGGAGCTTGTCGCCGATCTCGTTGATCGCGGTGTCCCAGGACACGCGTGTCCATTGCCCATTCACGAGCTTCATCGGATAGCGCAGCCGCCGCTCGCTGTGCACAAGCTCACGCACGGAAGCACCCTTGGCACAGTGCGATCCGCGATTGATCGGGGAATCCCAGCTCGGCTCCTGGCCGATCCATACCCCGTTCAGCACTTCCGCGGTCACGGTGCATCCAACCGAGCAATGCGTGCAGACGCTCTTGCGAGTGGTCGCTCCCGAGGTGAGAGGACCTGCCATGGCCGCTTGCGCCTTTCGGACGCTGCCGACTGGCAGCGTGCCCAACGCGGCGAGAGCGCCACCGGCGAGGCCTGATCGGCGCAGGAACGCACGGCGGTCGAGGCCGTTGCCTTGCCCGGACAGGGCTGCAGCAATCGATCCGCGGGAAGCGGATTCGGAACGCTGTGATGTTCTCTTGATCAGCACGGCCGCCTCCTTCAAGAAGGATAACGATTGACGCGGTAGTAGGCTTTCACATGGTCGGTTTCCTTGTAACGCGCCTTGCGTTTCTCGTCGTCGGTCTCGCTGTCGGCCTGCGCGGGCGTCAGCAAGGGTGTTGCCAGCGTCGCCCCCGCACCGACCGTGCCGATGCCGACCTTGCGAAGGAAATCGCGGCGGGCAACCGTCGTCTTCTTCTCGTCCCTCATCGCATCTCTCCTGGACCAGCGGCGCTGGTCAGTTGGCGAATGTGAAAGCTTCAGTTTCAATCTCCAAAAACGCGCGCCCAAGCGTCCCGACCGATCGATAGAATTTGGCGTTTTCCGCCTTCTCCATGTCGGCGAATAAACGTCCCATCCAGCGGGACACATGCTTCTCGAAGAAGGCGCGCTGTGCATCCGGCGATGCAGGAAACCGCGCCGCCACAAGACCCGCCATGATCTCGCACAGGGTCGCCGCATGATCCTCGGGTTCAAAATTGTTCTCCACCCGCTCGATGCCGAGCGTGGCGAGATCGTCGCGCAGGCGCGACAACGGGCGTTCGTTGAGAAAACCGGTCAGATAATAGGATGCGTAAGGCAGCAACTCGCCGCGGCCGAGACCGACGAACAGATCGAAATATTCGCGCTCAACTTCGGATGCGACCGCCGTTACCGCGGCTTCCGCGAGAGCTGCGTGGGCTCGTCCCAGCAGCGTCGCATCGTCGCGCAGTTGCGCGATCTGCTCGAGCAATGCGGCCGACGGCGCCGACGCAAGCAAGGTTGCCAACAGCGCGTATTCCTGTACGCGCCTAGCATCGATCGGATCAACCGCGTCGTCCGTAACAGCAGGCTCACTGTAGAGATCGGGACGAAGCACCTTGCGCGACACGCCTGTGGCGGCTTCGACCGCAATCACGCGCTGCGCCGGCACCGTGTTCCAGTTCGATACTGAGGGCTGGGCAATACCGATTTTTCGGGCAAGCTGAGCAACGCCGCCCGCCGCATCGATGGCAAGTTCGAGGCCCGCATCGCGCATGCCGACCTCCCATCCAAGGGGCCAAGCGCTTGATTGCGTTCGCTTAACAAAGATTAGGCGCGTGCCGGGGAGCGGTCAATTGATAGCCATAGCCTGAGGCTATCGCATTTAGTCGCAGTCTAGCGAGGCAACGCTCCGCCATGCGTCCGGGGCGCAGGGGGAGTTTCTTCACTCGCAGCCGCTGGTTGCGATGCAACAGAATTTGACAGCGATTCCGCTGCGGCGGTCTCCTCTGACGGTCGAGGATCCGTGGTCGCCTTCACCGGACTGGGTGATTCCGCAAAACTGGCATCCGCGGGGGCCGATCGCGCAGCGTCTTCGGCCACCTCTGCGAGCGAATTGGGGAGGCAATCAGCGGTCTCCACCACCCCTCTGACGATGCGGCGGACGAGTGCGTCAACCTGCTCGGGCGAATAGTCCAGCGGACCGAAGCCAGGCATGGCGTTCGAGTCATTGAAGTCCCAGGCGTTTTCCGCCAGCCCCACGAAATCGCGGATAACGGGATCGGCGCTCCAGGCGCGACGAAGCGCCGCACGGCGCAGCTCCTGCGGAATGCCCTCGCGCAGAAAAGCCGTGACGTCGGTGACAGCATCAATTGATTCAATTGGGGGCAAGTTCGAAAGATCCCGCTCCGGGGGAATCGGTTCCGCCGCGGCACGGTCGGACGGCGCCGACCCTTGCGTCTCAGCAGCCTCTTCGGGGGCTGATTCAACGTGACCAGCCTTCGCCTCTTGCTTGCGGCGCGACCAGCGCGCCAGGAATTGCTCGTCGCTCATTCGTGCCCATCTTCACGGTGCCGCCGCGCAAGCGCCTCCGGATCGGCGCGGCGCCGCTCGCGTTTGACGAACTCCGCCTCGACGTGGTGCTCGGCGATGAATTTTTCAATCGCCTCATGCAGCACCTCTGGCATCGGCACCGCCTCGACCAGATTGGCGCCGGCTTCGGTGAATGCCTCCCCTTCCGCGGGGTCCGCGGTGACGGCCGTGACCGCATACGGCCAGGGCCCTTCCAAAGGGCTCAATACGATCCAGATGCTGGGAACACCCGTGGCAAGATTGTCGCGGTAGCGCGCAGTTTCGGAACGATAGAGATCGACCGTCGCGCTCCCGGCGTAAAAGAGCGTCGTTCCCTCCTGTTCCCGGATGACAGTCCACGGCGTTATCTCCGGCTCATCCGGCAATACGCCGATGCCGCGCCAGACAAAATCGGTCCATGAGGAATCCGCCTTGCGGCGCTCGACCACGACGCCGACCGGAATACGCAACAAAGGAACGACGCCGCGGCTCACGTAGCAGCCTCCAGGTGCCTGATCGGCAGTCCCATCAACAGATTCTGTGGCTTCATCCGGACATGCTGGTCGGAGGTCATTGCAAGGATCAGATAGACCGGCTCGCGCCCGACGGCATCAACGACCAGGCCGGTATCGGGAAAGGTGAGGCGAAATAGCGTCAGCACACGGCTCGCGGCGTGGTCGTCCAGCTCCTCTCCATGCCAGAGCCGGTCACCGATGCGGGTGGCCTCAGCATCGAGCCCAACATACCAGGTGAGTTTTGCGTCGCGCAGTGCCGTGAGTGGCTCGATTCCGACGTCAATCCCCAGCAAATGGGAAATCCAGCGTCTCATTGCATCTGCCAGCGCTGCCGGCCCCGGTCCTCCGCCCGTGCAATCAAGCGCAAGATCGAACTCGTCACTGCGCTGCCAATAGCTTGCAGCGTTCTCCTCGGTGAGCACATCGACTTGGGCGCCGGACGTTGCGCCCAGCATGGACATCAGCGACAACACCGGGGTCGGACTAGGGCTGCCGATGACTTCCTCGTCGCCCAGCAGCAGGGAATGTTCATGCGGAATGATGCGCTGCGGCCGAAAGAACAGCTCCGCCGCCCGCAGCACGAATGGATCCTCGCATCCATCAAGCGCGTTGCGCAGGATCACGTGAACGAGCTGGTTCACAAACAGCGGCGGTAAGTTGACGGATCCCGAGCGGATCAAGGCGAGATAGGCCGCCTCCAACGTGGCATGACACAGCAAAAGGTCGCGAAATGCCAGCACGAATTGCCAATTCTCCCGAGCATCCAAATCGGCGATTGCGGCAACCTCTTCCGCGCTGATTGCCCGGCGCGGATCGGCCAGCAATTCCCCTTGCAGCCGGCGCTCGACCGCGCAAGCAACGTCCGGCGGCATCAGCTCAGGACGCACGAAATAGGCTTTCAGGAACTCATCCGTGACCACGAGCCCGCCGTTCGCATCGCGATCGAGCAGGTGATGGCCGCAGGCGATCCAGAAATCCTTCATCGGCGCGGCGGCTCCTCGCTCACGTTCGCAACGTTAAGATCGCTGGGTTCGTTGTCATCCTCCATTTCCATGAACGAGAACGCCTTACCGTGACCCTGCCCCTCTCGAAGTTGCAATCTGCGGAATGACTCGCGGACCTCGCCATCGCTTGCCAAGCGGTGGACGGCGATCAGCGTGCTAATGGGATGCGTGCAGAGCGACTGCGCAAATCCGACTTCTTCCTCCGCCGCCAGGCGCGCGGTTGCAAGGTCCGGCGCACCGAACCGTTCGACCAGTTGCCTCGCCAGGAGTTCCACCAACGTTCGGCGATCGTCCTCGGTCGCGTGGACGATTTGCGCCAGCGTCGACCAGCCCCAGGACCGCACGCCGAGAAAACCGCTGCGGAACGCCGAGCGATCCTTGCCGCTCAGGCTCGCCGGATCGCGATCACAAAAGCGGAATGCGCCGGACACCGCCCAATCGCCGGGCTTCGCCGGCACGTCGAAAATGAAAGTGTCGGAAGGGTCGAGCGCGATGGTGCGCAAGAGCTTCATAGGCGCGGCCCTCCGAGCTTCGGATCGAGCCAGGAGGGCGATAGCAAGCCTTTCCTCAAATCGCGCCGATCTGGCCTGTCGCGCCCGATACGGCGTACCAGGAGATCGCCATTGTCGTCGATCACATGAGCGGCCTGCTGCTCACGCGTCAACCGGAGCAAGAATTCGCGCGCGACGGCGTCGAAACCATCGACCTGCCAGGTGTCGGTGATGAGCATCAGATGCCGTGCAAAGCTTTCCGTGATCTGAACCGCGCCGGCCTCGCCAAAGCCCTGCTCGTCGAGTGCGGAGGCAAGCGGACGCACGCCCGCTTCACCGTCGGTCATCGCGACTGTCCGGATCATGGCGCCGAACACCAGCCAGCGCGGCGGCTCATCCTCTTTCGTGGACGACGGCCAGCCAAGCCGCCCGCCACCGACAAGGCCGCCGTCGACACGGATCGCGTCCGGCCAGTCGATCGCGATCTCCTTGTTTGGCGGTGCATACGCGCGCAGGGCGTCGGTTAGCGCCACCATCGCGGCATAGAAGGCCCGGCGCGCGGCGCGCAAGGCCTCGCCGGGTTCAAGCACGACGGCGAACTCGGCAAGGTCGAACCGTCCCACATAGGTCAGCGTACCTGCCCCACTCTCCTCGGCGATTTCGATGGCGTGGGCGAAGGCGTCACGGCTCTCGCGCAGCCTCACCAGCGTGAATGGCGGAGGCAGATTGATTGGCTCCGAGACCAATGAGCGCCTGGCGGCTGTCGGTGTCAGTCGGACCTCCAGCTTCCTTTTCTCCCTTTGTGAGAATAGCTTGATGAAGCAGAAGGGTCTATGCGAGTCCGCTCGCCGTCCTTCCGCCGACCTCTTTGCGAGGTAAAAGGCTGTGCGCATGCCGGATCCGTCGAAATCGATCCTGATCTGCTCGTGCGAAGACACGATGCATCTCGATACGGCCGCTGTTAAGCGAGGATGCCGCAAAAGCGAAATCGCCGAGTTCCGCCAGCTCTGCCGGGCCGAGCTTGATCATTTTCGCAGTGCAGCGAGGGCAGAAGGATCGCTCCTCGTCGGCTGCACACAGGAGGCCCCGCTGTTCCGCCGCGAGGCCGGAGAACGTGCCGGGAAAATTGACTTCGTCAACCTGCGCGAGACGGCCGGCTGGTCGGTCGAGGGAGCCAAGGCAGGCCCAAAAATGGCAGCGCTGCTCGCAGCTGCGTCCGAAGCTGAGCCCGCTTATCCATTCGTTGCCTTGAAGAGCGACGGCGTGGTTCTGATCTACGGCCGCGACGACGTTGCAGTCGAGGCAGGCCAACTGCTTGCCGATCACCTCGACGTAACGGTCATGATCACAAAGCCGGCGCAGATTACGCCTCCGGCCACGACATCGTTCCCCATCGTCAAGGGAACGATCCGCAATGCCAAGGGCTATCTGGGAACCTTCGAGTTGACGGTCGACGACTACGCTGCCCCCGACCCCTCCTCGCGCGATTCGCTCGTCTTCGAAGCCTCGCGCAATGGCCTGACTTCGCGCTGCGACCTCGTCCTTGACCTCTCCGGCGGAACACCGCTTTTTCCCGCATATGATTTGCGCGACGGTTATCTCCGCGCGGATCCGCGAGATCCGACCGCGATGCTGCGTGCGGTGCTCAAGGCGCGCGACCTTGTCGGCAATTTCGACAAGCCGAAATACGTCAACTTCACCGCATCGCTTTGCGCCCATTCGCGCTCGAAGCTGACCGGTTGTCATCGTTGCCTTGATCTCTGCCCAACCAGCGCGATCACGCCGCATGGCGATCACGTCAAAATCGACGCGGAGATCTGCGCCGGGTGCGGCCAGTGCGCCGCGGCCTGTCCGACGGGCGCTGCAACCTATGCCCTGCCGCCTGGCGACACCTTGCTGCACAAATTGCGAGCGATGCTCTTGACCTACCGAGAAGCCGGCGGCGCCAATGCCGTCGTGCTGTTCCACGACAGCCGACACGGCAGCGCGCTGATCGATGCGCTCGCCCGCCATGGTGACGGTCTGCCGGCTACTGTGCTGCCCTTTGCGGTGAATGAGGTGACGCAAGTTGGTCTGGAGGCGATCGTGGCCGCCTTCGCCTACGGCGCGGCTGGTGTGCGTTTCCTTCTCCGCGCAAAGCCATTGCACGACGTCACCGGGCTTTCGCAGACGATTGCGACGGCCGATGCCATTCTTTCCGGCCTTGGATTTTTGGGCTGCCCGGTCGCAACGGTCGAAACCGAGGATCCTGATGCGCTCGGCGAGACGCTCAAGAGAATCGGGCCAGCTCCGGCCGTCGAGCGCCCCGCCACTTTCAAGACGGTCGGCAAGCGGCCCGATCTGCTTCGCTTTGCCCTGAGCGAGCTGCACCGCGTGGCACCCGGCCCCGTTGACGTGATTGCGCTGCCGGAAGGCGCGCCGCTCGGCACGATCAGCGTCAACATCGAGGGATGCACCTTGTGCCTGTCCTGTGTCTCAGTCTGTCCCACCGGCGCTCTCCGCGATGATCCCGAACGTCCCGTGCTCAAATTCGTCGAAGACGCCTGTGTGCAGTGCGGATTGTGCCAGAGCACCTGCCCGGAGAAGGTCATTACGCTGAAGCCGCAGATCGATTTCCGTGCAGCCAGGGCGGCGGCCCAGATCATCAAGGAAGAAGAGCCAGCGTTTTGCATCCGCTGCAACAAGCCCTTTGGCGTGAAGAGCACGATCGACAAGATCGCCGCGAAACTCGAGGGCCGGCACTGGATGTATCCCACAGGCGACAAGCGGATGGACGTGGTCAGAATGTGCGCGGACTGCCGCGTCATCGCCATGAGCGAGCAGCAGTTCGATCCGTTCAAGGACATTCCGGCGCGCGCGCCGCCGCGCACGACGGACGACTATTTGCGCCGGCGCGAAAACAAGGATTGAGGTTCTGACACACAAACGAGCAGCTATTCGCGGAGCAACAAAAAAACCGGCGGCGGGTTATGTCTCGATTCACCACAGTTGCGTCCATCATTGCCGTGCTTTTCGTTAGCATCGCTGCGGTGATGCCTTGGCCTGCCGAGGCCGCGAGCCCATCCAAGGCTGACAAGGCCGCCCTCAAGCGGGCGATCGTGGCCTGTAAGGCGGAGGCCAAAGGCAAGAAGATCAAGTGGCTCTCGCGCCGGAAATACGTCAACAATTGCGTGACGGAGGCTATGAAGAGCCATCCCAACATTGACGTCACGACGATGCTCAAAGACCGTCCGGATTTGACGGACCTTCCAGTCGAGGAATGGCCCGGCTTCTAGACAAACAAGCCGAAGCACGAGCCCAACAGGTGAGACTTTCGTTGATCCGCGGATCCGATGACAGTCTAGTGTCCCGAATCCGAAGTTCGCAACATTTCGCGACGGGCACTTAGCGAACTTCGGATTCGAAAGGACACTAGCAAACATATGATTCTAGTGGCTTTTGTTCAGAAGTCCGCATGACGAACTTGCTGCGATAATGATGCGGATTTCTGAACCGCCACACTAGTTCGATGTCGCACGCGCGAGAAAATCGGTGAGCGCCTTGCGGTCTTCCGCCGATCCAATGCGTTGCTCCGGCATCTTTGTCCCCGGCGTATAGGCGTTCGGACCGACCTCGAACAGCTTTGATACTGTTTCCGGCGTCCACACGATGTTCATGCCCTTCAGGGCTTCTGAGAAGCGGTAGCCGGGAAGGGACGCAATCCTGCGGCCGTACAAGCCCGCAAGCGTGGGGCCCGCGCGCTGCACCTCCTTGTCCGACAAGGTGTGGCAGGCAATGCACGCCCTGAACACCTCGGCACCGTGATCTCCCGCATAGGCGGCAAGCGGATCGCGTGCCGTGGCTTGCAACGAAGAGCCGATGGGATCGCCAGTCCGCGCATTCCAGCGTCGGATCTTGCCGTCGGCTCCGCCCGTCAGCAATGTTACGTTGTCCGGCAGGAACACGACTGACCACACCGGCGAACCGGAATCGCCCAACGTTCGGGCGATGCTCCGCGCCTTTCGATCGAAGATGGCCACGACGCCGCCAATTGCTGCAGCAGCGATCAACGTGGCGTCCCGCGACATCGCCAGCGCGATGATTGGCGTCGCGCCGGCTTGCGCCTCGCCCGTTTCCTGACCCTCCGAGGTGAGAAAGCGCAGCTTTCCATCGGCGCCACCCGTCACGACTTCGCCGTCAGGAGCGACCGTCAGTGCGTTAAGAGGTGACGGGAGCACGATGACGTCCGGCGTTCCGCCCGTCCTTGGCCAGATCCTCAACTCGTGATCGTAACCGACACTGACGAGCGATCGTCCGTCCGGAGTGAAAACGACTCCATTTACGTTCTGCGCATGCCCCTCCAGCACCTGCTGGCCACCGTCAGCAAGCGACCAGACGCGAACCGTGTGATCCCACGACGCAGTGGCGAGCTTCGCGCCGTCCGGCGAGACAGCGAGCGAAGCGATTGGCGCGCGATGGCCCTCCAAAACCTGATCCGGCCGCGGCCGGCCAGGCGTCCAGATCGCTATCCGCGCGTCCGCTCCGGCGGTCGCCATGCGCCCATCCTTCAGGAAGGCGACTGCGTTCACGGCGTCCGAATGAAAGCGAAGGACCTGCTCGGCGTATTCGGTCTTGAGCGACCATCGGATGGCGGCAGTGTCGAAGCTGCCCGACAGGACGCTATTGCCGTCACCGGAAATCGCAATCGCCCGCACGGGCCCACCGTGGCCTGTCAATTGCGCTTGCGCCGGCGTTGAATAAATCGCCAGCAGGGCAGCGATGATGCTGAGACTCGGGACGAAATTCATCGGCGGTTTTTCGGATCAGCCTAGGCACGTCGCTCGCGGCCACGCAGGAATTTTTGCATTTTCGCAACCCGCATCAACGACCGAGGTCGTTGTTCAGTTTCCATGCTGCGCCGCGGGACGGAGCCTGCTACGCAACGCCGCAATAGGTTCGGCTTGAACCCAATATAGCCAGATCCTATGGTTGTTCCACACGTCGAGGATGACGGCATGCAAATACGACCTAGAACGTATCTGCATTTCATCTCGCTGTGGCGATCATTTCGCGATTCGCTTCCGCCACGCCGCGGAGACGTGCGCGCTGAAACGTCACCGTCCCTTATCTATACAGTAGTCGTGCTGGCGTTTCTCTTGGCCCTTTTGGAAGTCGACGCTCATCGAGACGAATTGGAATCACTTGGCCTTTTGGGGCACAGCTACCCGATTCCGGTCGCATTCTTGAGCCCGTAGGCCTCGCCGCTCTACCAAGCTTCGTTCGCCCTCGATGTTCCTTCAAGCGCGGAGCCTTTTGCGAGCCCTCGCTGTGTCTGCTACGTGGCCTTCTACTTAGCGCTTCGTTGCCCTCGGAAAGACCAATGACCGATCGTCAAAGTCCTCAGCCGGCAGCTTGTCTGCGCCGCGGGCGCTTTGCATGTCTTGTAATGTCGACATGCTTGCTGTTCCGGCGCGCCCACTCGTCGAGCCCGAGTGTGATCGCGGGATGGCGGTAACAGCTGTAAGCAGACCGATAGCGGCGATGAAAAAAATAATAATCAGAGGCTTCATGCGAAATCTCCTGTTCAGCTGAAATTCAGGAAACTTTTGCAGCGACCTGATTAGTGCGAAGCGCGACGTGAGGGTGTGAGCCTCCTCACACCTCCGAAGATTCTTGCGCTGAGCGCTTGTCAGGTTCCTGATTTGGAACACATGCAGATCAAGTCGCCTTCGTCTCTGGAGCGAGATTCGCCGACCGCGCGGGACGGCAGGGCCTGTACTTGGCTGGTAAAGCGAACAATCTTCAGGAGGCATTACAAGACGGCGCAGATTGGCGCGCTTCCTGCGCAGTGACGTGTGACTGTCTTTCACCTCCGACAACTAAGGCTTGCTCATCCTCCGTCGCTCGCACACCTCCTCTTGCGCCCGGAGAACCTTTGTCGTGCACATCGTCGCCGTGCCTCACGCCAAAGGGCCTGCTCACACTGGTTGTCACAAGATTTTTCTTGATCTCCCGGTGCACACGTCGTGCACACGCCGGCTTCTAATATCTTGAACAGATTGCTATTTTAGTCCAGTCCATCATGGGCGCCACGGAAAAGCGATAGTCTTGCGATTTCAATTATTTAACCATTCGTCGCAATTGGACAAACACCATGGCAGTGCAGGGTCTTGGCTGACCTCTCAAAGCGGTTTGCGCGCATCCTTTGCCTGAATGCGCTTCCTATTCAAGTAGAATAAAGATGGTGGCGAGCAAGAGAGAGCAATGCGGAGCACGATTGCTCTAACAAGAAGGATCTGAGTCCAGCCTCAGCTCAAATGGCCCAACACCTCAATAGAGGGTGAACGGCCAGATCAAACTAGACAAAGCTGACTGGAACAAACCCCGCCGACCAGAATATCGAAGCGGAGAACCGCAAGCTCAAGAAGCTGCTGGCCGAGTCGATGCTGGATGTGTCGACGCTGAAGGAGATGCTCGGAAAGGACTTCTACCCTTCGCAAAGGCCCGCGTCCCTCAATCCGATGCTGCGATAGAGCGACGGCGTCTCGAGCCACTCAGCCTTGTGGAGAAATTCGCTGTCCGAATAAGTTCCTTCAACATGTTGATCCGCCCCAAACTCGCCGCCACCGATCTCACGCCGCTGCAAGGATAACACGCAGCGGTGCCGTGACCGCCTGGCGCTGGCTATCTGGAAACGCCAGCAACTCCGACGCAACGCTCGGCAGGGTTCGCTTTTCTTCAACTCGCTGCCGAAACAATCTGCGCATCTCCCGCCTCGCGCGGAAAGAAAATCGCCCGACTGACATCGACCGAATAGCGATCCACGAATCCAGTCGCATCGTTGGCAAGCTGAACAACCGACCCCAGAATGAAGTCCACCTCATCGTCGGTCAGCAGGACGCCGAAATTGAGCCGTATGAAGCCCGGCCTGCGAAGCTCATCGCCATCGGCGATCAGGCGGCGCAACATGCTCGATTCCTCATCGTCGATGCACAACAGGCGATGAACGTAGGGCCCAGCGCAAGCGCAGCCGCCACGCGCCTGAATACCGAAGCGGTCGCTCAGCATTCGTGTGACGAGTTGTTGATGGATATGACCTCCGTTGCCGTCCCCTATCCTGAACGAGAAGATCGGAAGGCTTTCGGCCCGCGTGTTACCGAGAAGCTCGAGGCGGTCGATCCCGCTCCACGCCGCCAACGCGCGCGCACGTAACTCGGCATTGCGTTTCGCCATGGTGTTGACGCCAATCGCGTCCTTGACGAGAAAGGCGAGCGCGGCGCGGATATCGCCAACCACGTTGGGCGTTCCGCCTTCCTCGCGCACCTCAAGGCTTTCGCTATAGTCGTGCTCGGTCGGCGTGACGAACTTGACTGTACCACCGCCGGGCCACGTCGGCTTCTTCACGTCCACGGCGTCGCGGCATACGATCAGGATGCCCGAAGCCGCCGGACCGCCGATGAACTTGTGCGGCGATACTACGACCGCGTCGATGAGCGCGCCCGCGGCGGGCTCCATCACAATAGGTAAGTACGGACCTGCGCCCGCGTAGTCCCATACCACTCTGGCCCCGGCGTCCTTCACCCGCTTGGTCAGCCCGGCAACGTCGGAAACGATGCCGGTGACGTTCGATGCTGCAGAAAGTGCACAGATCACGAGGCGGCCATCGGCGTCCGCCAACGCCGCATCGATTTCGCCGAGATCGGGCCCACCCGATGCGGCTTCCCGAATCTCAACAATCTCTGCGCCGCTTTCGCGCCAGGGAAGGATATTCGAATGATGTTCATAAGGACCGATAATGATCCGCGGTCGCACACCGGCAGCCATGCTTTCGGTCACGCCGAGCAGGTTGACCAGACGATTCAGACCGGCAGTCGCGCCAGAGCCTGTGAAGATCACGGCATACTCGTCGGTGGCGCCGCAGCAGGCCGCGACAGTTTCGCGCGCCGCGCGGCGAAATCCGGTCATGGCACCGCCACAATAGGACGCCTCGGTATGACTGTTGGCGTAGTATGGCAGCACATTCGATAGAATGAACTGCTCGATGCTCATCAACGCGCGTCCGGAGGCCACGTAGTCGGCATAGACAAGTCGTTTCGAGCCGAATGGTCCGACGATCGGCGCGTCTTTGCCGATGAGGTCGGAAGCCATACGCTCGAGACGATCCGGCCCGGCAAGATCCGTCCTAAAATCGTCCAGCAGCTTACGCGCTTGCAGATAATGTTGGCTGACCATGGTCATTGCGAGAGCTCCGAAAATAAAGCGTTTGACTTGCGCGCGCTGCGGTACGGCATCGTTGGTGGTGCGAAACCAGGGGTGGATTCTGCGCCGAGCCGGCGATGACCGGCTTCACCCCCCGAACCTCCTTCGGCGATCCGCCGCGTCCCTCACCTCTCGTGCGCCGATTCTTATGAGGCCGGCACCAAGATCCCAACCTCCTCGCCCAACGTCTTTTTCAGCTTCGATTCCCTCAGGCTTTTCATCTGCCGCTCCACCTCACACGCGGGCCGGAGTGCCCCGCTGGAACGCTCCGGCCCACGTGAGTTCTCGTTATTCGCCTCCCGAAGCCGGGCGGCTGGCCGAAGCCAAGACCGGCTGCGCATCGGGGGCGCCCTTAAACGGGTTGCTGATGCCCATCACTACGAGCGGCACCACCAGCGCGACATAGGCGTTGTCGATGCCGTAGGGATTACCCATGATGAACCAGGCGATAGTCGCGACGAGCGATGCCAGGATGCTCAGGAACGCGCCA
Organism: Bradyrhizobium sp. NP1; assembly: GCF_030378205.1. NCBI lineage: Bacteria > Pseudomonadati > Pseudomonadota > Alphaproteobacteria > Hyphomicrobiales > Nitrobacteraceae > Bradyrhizobium > Bradyrhizobium sp. NP1. The sequence goes on along the minus strand of NZ_CP127385.1, from coordinate 3,171,754 downwards.
GTCTTGTTACCGACCGTCGGCGTGTAGAAAACGAACAGGACAAGCACTGACAGCGAGGCTCGCAACGCTTTGCCGAGGAAGGTCACCGACAAGACGTTCGGCGTGTAGATCGCAAGGACGATTGGCAGCAGACCCATGACGATGGTGGCGATGCGGATGAACCGCAGCGAACCCTTCTCGGTCGGATTCTTTACAATTAGCCCGGCATAGAAATCCTTGTAGAGAAGGGTTGCGGTTGCAACCGCGAACGCGGCGAGCGATCCGAACAGCGAAGCCGCAAGGCCCGCCGCAACCACGCCGGCCATCAGGCCATCCATCTGCGCGATCAGCGCCGAGAACGCGTTGATCGATTTGATGTTCGGAAACAGCGCGAACGAGCACATGCCGACCAGCGCGGTGATAACGCCGAACGGCACGAGGAACAGCGCGGTCGAAAAGCTCGCGATCTTCGCACTGCGCGGATCATCAACCGTGTTGATCGCCTGGATGACGTACTGGGTCGAAAACGTCGCGCCAACCCCGGCGATGAACCACGCGAAGATCTGACCCCAACCGACATTGACCCAGGAGAACATCTCGGGCGGAAGCTTGGCCTGAAGCTGCGAGAAGCCGCCGACTTGGGTAAGACCGAAATAGAGCGCAGCGCCGACGCCCAGATACTTGGCGAAGGAGTGCACGATGTTGGTGTAAACCACCGACTTCATGCCGCCCATGAACACGTAAAGCACGGACACCACGCCGCAGATAACAATGGCCATAGTGCGGTCGATCGCCAGCAGAGCGCTGAGGATCGTTCCACCACCGGCATAGATTGCGACCGCAACGATCTCCAGCGCGAAGATCATTACCAGCGAGGTCGCGAGCCTGGTCTTTTGGCCGTAAACCTCGGCGAGAACGGCCGAGATCGTGTTGTGACCTGACCTCTTGTATTTCGCGGCGAGGAAGAAACCGTAGAAGATGAAGCCGGCCGCCAAAGCGAGGATGTTCCAGGAGGCCGAAATGCCGAGCTTGTAAGCCTCCTGCGCGGTGCCCACGCTTGCCGATGTACCGATGAATTCGGACATCAGCATCAGGCCGACCAGAACGGCCGGAACGCCAGTCTTGCCAGTGGTGCCAGTAGTGAAGGTATTGGCCGTTTTCACCGAGCGCTGGATAATCGATGTCACGACCCCCAAGCCGATAATGTAGATCGCGACAATAGCGAGCGCGACGTAATTTGGATGCATCTCGAATCCTCCCCTACGAGGTATCGTTTGGACCTCGCTAGCGTTGCTTTTTCCCTCTTTAAACATGTTCAAGACATTTTATTATATGAACCGACGCCGATATCAACATCTTTGAGGTGCGCATCTCACATTTCTAAAGCCGCAGCCATTTGCTCGACGTTCGTCACCCCGGAGAACAGACCGGGGCAGTCGCGATCAACGATGCGTTAGGGTCGTGAAACCGACCGCCGCGCCCCCCTGATTCCGACGGAATCAGAGCCAAGACTTGCAGCGTTCCTCCTGCTGCGCCGTCTTGACGCCAGACGAATTTCGCTCCTGCCGTGCGAATTCGCGGCTGCGATGGGGCCGCCGCCGCCCAGATTCTCGACGACATCGAGCACAACGCGGCTTTCGACAACAAGGACGCCGGGCCGCGCCAGGCGCGGCCGGAACGAAGCCGGGAAATGTTCGGTGTGCCAGCCGGGCACATCGATCGTCTGCTGCAGGTGGTACCCGGCATGGGCGAAGCAGAAACCGTACCGCCCGTTGATCCTGCTGATCGATCGCCGCCGGGCGGGCCCCAGGCGATATACGGCTTGCCGTCACGCATCGCGAAAGTCGGCGACAGGGAGGAGCCCGGCCGCAGCGAGGCCAGCGCCCGTGGTCGTTTGACATTTTCAAGAGGTTGCGAGCTCTTGAATCTTCTGCTAAAATTTGTCTATGGGACATGTTGTATCACTCCGAGATCCACCTCGGAAAAAGGTTGGCTTGCGGCAAAGTGACGTAGCATTCAACGCTATTCACAAGGCAGTGGTGCGTTGCGAACTGATGCCGGGATCGATCGTGACCGAGGTCGACCTCGCAAACCAGTTCGGCGTCGGCCGGGCGGCTGCCAGAGCAGCCGTGGATCGTCTGTCGCTGATCGGTTTGCTTCAGCCGGTGCGCCGCCAGGGCTATCGCGTCAAGCCGATCACCCTGCGCGATCTCAACGACCTGTTCCAGCTTCGCGAAATTGTCGAGGTGGCCTGCGTCAAGCTCGCGGCCGGGCGGGTCGACTCCGCCGATCTTCACCGCCTCGACCGGCTGTGCCGCACTGACTATCAGCCCGGCAACAAGGAAAGCGAAGCGATCTTCCTACAGCGCAATAGCGACTTCCATCTCAGCATCGCGGCTGCCACCGGCAATGAGCGGCTCGTCGCTGTTCTGAAGCAGACGCTCATGGAGCTCGAGCGCATGTTCCATTTCGGTCTTTCTCTGCGCGACCGCGGCAGCGAGATGCATTCTGAGCATCAATCAATCATCGTCGCTTTGGCCGAAGGCGACGCCGAAACGGCTGAACGGGTCACCGTCGATCAAGTGCGCTCCTCGCGCGCGATGGTGCTGGATGCCCTGCTGTCGAGCACCTCACTGCTCGACGTGAAGATCGGCGTCAGTGAAGAAGGTCGGTTCGTGTAGCGCACGGTTTTGCCGGCCCCGGCACGCCGATTAAAGCGCGATGGCTTTAGGTTGAATCACCATCGCGCTTTTGCTTTTTGATTGGGCATGATGTTTTCGGAAAACCGGTATCCACTTTTCCGCATCATGCCCTAGAACACTTCCAGAAGCCGATAAGAATTATCAGCGCAAGCCGCGCGGAAGATCAATCCGCTCCAGCAAATGCCGGGACTAAATATCTGGAACATATCAGGTAGTGACCCATGGCATGCGATGCCCCGTGGAGTCGGCGGCCTAGCGCCCAGCAGCATAGGCCTGCATCCCTCTCGGATTTGCGGCGGCCCTCAACCAGCCGCCCTCGCGTGAGGCCGCCGTCAGCCTGCCCTCGGACCAATCCTCTCCGACCTCCACGATATGGCCGCGACCGCGAAGGGTCTTGACCACGTCGTCGGAAATGCGCCCTTCAACAATCAGCACCCCGGGACGCGCGAGGCGAGGCCAGAACGACGCCGGAAAATGTTCGCTGTGCCAGGCCGGCGCATCGATCGCTTGCTGCAGGTTGTGCCCGGCGTGAATGTGACGTAGCAGAAATTGTGTCGCCCATTGATCCTGCTGATCGCCCCCTGGGGTTCCCCAAGCGAGATACGGCTCACCGCCGCGCAGAGCGAGAGTTGGTGACAAGGTGGAGCGCGGCCGTTTTCCGGGCTGCAGCGAAGCTGGATGCTCTTCATCCAGCCAGAACATTTGCGCGCGGGTGCCCAGGCAGAAACCGAGGCTCGGGATGACCGGCGAGGATTGCAGCCATCCCCCTGACGGGGTCGCCGAAATCATGTTGCCATGTCGATCGACTATATCGAAATGCACGGTATCTCCGCGCTCGGCACGGAGTCGGCCAACCGTGGGCTCTCCTGTACCCGTGGCCGACACGGACTGGCGCACGCCACCCTTGCGCATCGCGACCGCTTTGCCGTAACCGGGAATCTTGCCGGACAGCAGCTGCATCGATGCCTGCTCGGAAATCAGCATTCGGCGCTCGGCGTTGTAAGTCTCTGACAACAGATGCTCGACCGGCGTTTCGCCGAAGTTCGGGTCGCCGTAAAACACGTCCCGGTCGGCGAAGGCGAGCTTGGCGCACTCTACCTGCAGATGGATGAACTCGGCACCGCAGGGGTCGAGTCTGTCCAAGTCGAAGCCCTTCAGCAGTGCGAGCTGTTGCAGGAGTACCAGCCCCTGCGTCCACGGACCGGGCTTGTAGACGACGTAATCCCTGTAGGTGTAGCTAATGGGCGCTTCGACTGACGCCCGCCAGCTCGACATGTCCGCACCGGTGAGCAGGCCCTGGCGCGGCACGCCGGTTGAATCCATGACGGCATTGGTTCTGCAAAAATCGTCGATCGCCTCGGCGACGAACCCTTGCGCCCAGACTCGGCGTGCACATTCGATCTGGGCGTCACGGCCGCCACCAACGGCTTTCGCTTCGGCGAGCAGGCGCGAATAGGTCGCAGCCAACGCTTCGTTGCGGAAGATCGTTCCGGCCGCCGGAATGGCGCTATGCGGCAGATAGACAGCGGCAGACGACGACCAATGCTCGCGAAACAGCTTTTCGACGGTTGCGATCGTGTCGCAGATGCGCTGCACCAAAGGATAACCGTTCCTGGCGTACCCAATCGCCGGCGCGAGTACGTCTTCGACGGACATGGTGCCGTAGTCTCTGAGCAGTAGCATGTAGGCGTCGAAGGCGCCCGGTACGCAGGCGGCCAGCAGCCCGGAGCCGGGGACGAGATCGAGTCCCATCTGATGAAAGCACGCGATGGTCGCGGCGGCGGGAGCCGGTCCCTGGCCGCATATCACCTCCGTTTTCCCGCGCCGCACGTCATAGACCAGAATCGGGACGTCCCCGCCCGGTCCGTTGAGATGCGGCTCGACGACCTGGAGAGCAAGTGCCGTCGCGACGCCCGCATCGAAGGCATTGCCTCCGCGCTCCAGAATGCCCATGCCCACCGCCGTGGCGATCCAGTGCGTCGAGGCCACCACCCCGAACGAGCCGGTGATCTCAGGTCGCGTCGTGAAAATTTCCTGCTGTGCGCTCGCCATAACGGCTCCGGTGTCCTGCCCTGTCTTTTCCGATCACAGTCCCCCGCGGACCGGACGGAAGAGCGCCGAGCCCGCCTGGGCAATCCGCGGATCTGACGGTCTATGATTCTTGCGAGAGCTCGCGCGCACGCTGGGCCAGCGCCGCGCGATCAACCTTGTTGGTCGATGCGAGCGGGAATTCGTCCAGGAACCAGATCGCGCGCGGGTGCTGATAGGCCGCGCCGCGCTCCAGAGCGAAAGCCTTCAGCGCGCTGGCGTCGACGGTCGCGCTGGGAGCGAGCCGCACGAACGCGACCGGCTTTTTCCCCTTGATCGGGTCATCTATCGGCACCACGCAGGTCTGGATCACATCCGGATGGGACTCCAGCATGCGTTCGACCTCACCAGGAAAGATGTTTTCCCCGCCGCTGACAAACATGTCGTCCACCCGGCCGACGAAATAGTAGAAGCCGTCCGCATCTCGGCTGAATACATCGCCGGTGACGTAGTAACCGTCATCCGTGAAAGGCCGCGGCAGGTCGGGGCGGTTGTGGTAGCCACTCATCATCCCCGGCGACCGCAACTGCAGGACGCCTTCGTCCGCCTCCGCACCGGTCTGATCCATCAGCCGCAAATCTACCTGCGAATGCTTGTAGCCGAGCGACAGGTTCGGCGTCGGCTTGCCCTGCGGATGCGGTCCAAAGACAATCGGACTGCCCTCCGTTGTGCCATAAGCGTTCAGGATCTTGGCTTTGGGGAAGGTGTGCCTGATCTCGTCGAGCAGGCTAGCACCGATCGGCGCCGAGCCCATCCTGAGATTTTGTACCGACGACAGGTCTGCGCTGGCCATCGCCTGCTTGTCATCGAGCATCATGGCGATCATCGGCGGCACTGAGGTCAGCCAAGTGGGGCGGAAGCGACCGATCGACTCGACATACGGCTTCACCTTGAACTGCGGCATGAGAACCATGCTGGCATTTCCCGCGAAGACCAGGAGCGACAGCGCGAGCGCGTTCATGTGGTAGAGCGGGGCCGCGATCAGCATGCGCTGATCCTCGATGCCCTGCGGCCCGAGCCGCATCTCCACCACCCAGCGCTGGGCGTCATGAGACAGAACCACACCCTTCGGCTTGCCGGTCGAGCCGGATGTATACAGGATCGTCGCCGCTTCGCCCTTTTTCGGTTCGATTGCATCGAAAGATCCCGGCTGGACGAACGCACCGAACTCCGCGTCGTCGAAATCGATCGCGACGACATCGGCGGGAATAACAGCGCGGCGCTCGCAATCGCAGAACACCAGCCGCGCCCCGCAGTCCTGGATAATGAACTCAACAAGATGGCGCGGCAGACGAAAATTGATCGGCACGGACACGAGCCCGGCGCGCATGATGCCGAGATGAGCCGCGAGGTAGTCTGAACTGTTTGCGGCCAGGATGGCGATCCGGTCGTCTCGCTCAAAACCGCGACTGACGAGAGCCCTCGCCACGCCATCAGCAAGCGCGTCGAGTGCACTATATGTCACCTCGCGGGCCCGCTCGCCGTCGAAGTCGATCACAGCGACCTTGTCCGGCTGGCGTGCAGGATCGATCAAGGCCCCTAAATTGAGTGATGAGATCATGCCAAACTTACATTCGGTTCGAGAAATTCGAGCATCACGCCGAAGCATTCAGCAGCGGGGGCGATCAAGTGATGACGGTCCAACCCGACCAGCTTGTCGGTCCACCGTGAATCCAAACTGGCCCTGAATGCATTCAGCGAGCGGACGGCGATGCTCATTCCCACGACACGCGGAAGCGCCCCTTCCAGATCAACGTTATTGCGATAGAGATTTGCGAGACGTTGTCGCGACATGAATTCAACGCGCGTGCCACCGACGTCGACAGTAGCGTCCGGGCCGGGCCTTACTCCGACCGCCCGGGCGAGCCGACCGGCCTGCGCATCGAGATCATCAGCGGCGACCAACACCCGCTTCAAGCAGTTCGCCGTGTTCGGATGCTGCATGAACGCCCCATTCCAGACCAGGCCCGGCGTCAGGTGTTCGCAGAAATAGAGACGGGAAGCCGGAAAGAACTCGCGATCCATGTGAATGGTGCGAAACCGCGCCTCGGCGGTCTCGCCGTCAATCGTGACTGGCCGGCTGAAGGCTTTCGGCTCGAGGGCTGGCAGTTGCTGAGATTGCAGCCGCGCTTGCGTGACCTCGATATCGTCGCTGCTGTAGACCAAGCCGTTCAGACCGACAGGCCAATCGAGGAGTTCTTTCCGCGGATTGGGATTCGCCGGATCGAGGCCGATGAGCTCGAGGTAATTAGTGCCGAACACGATCAGATGATTCATCGACCCAAGGCTATGATAGCCTCGTGGCGAGATCTTGAAGCCGAGCGAACCAAACAATTCCTCGCCGGCATCGAGATGATAGTGGAGGTTCAGAACCGCGTGATCAAACATCCCCTCACGCCTCAGGATGGCAGATTCTGCCGCCGTCCTGAGGCCATTGTTGTCTTGGGGCGGGACTACCACGTAAGGCTACCCGATCAGGCCTTCGGAGACGCTGTGAGATAGACCCCTCGGCCACTGGCAAGAAGAGCACCATCCTTGTCGTGGACGCTGGCTTCCGCGACGGAAAACTGGCTGCCCAGCTTCACGATGCGGCCCTTTGCCGTCAAGTCGCCAGGCATCGCGGCGCGGTGATAGTCAACCCGCATGTCGATTGTCGGAACGCCGCGACCGGTATGCATCACCAGCGCCCAATCGGCCGCCAAATCGACGAGCGTCGCCAGGATGCCGCCATGCGTATAGCGGCGCTCCGGGTTGGCCACCCACTCTTCGCGCCAGGTGGCGGTCAGCTCGATACCGCTCTCGTCCACCTTCTGAACACGCAAGCCAAGCCATTCGTGGAAGGGGCGGGTCCTGATCATTTCCTCGACAGCGGCGGGTGTAAGCTTCTCGGTCATCATCGATCCTTCACATTGATTGTTTCCTGGAAGATCAGGCTGAGGGGTTCACCACCACCTTACCCAGAACCTCCCTGTTCTCGATCAACCGCAGACCCTCGATCGCCCGGTCGAGCGGAAGAACCTTGTCGATCACCGGCTTGAGCTTCTTTGCCGCAATCAGACGCATCAGATCGGCAAGGTTATCGTCGTAGAAGCTGTTGGAGCCGATCACCTGCAGCTCGAAGCTCCAGATGTAACGCAGGTCCTCCTTCGGATCGTGCCCGGCGGTCGCGCCGCAAACGAGCAACTTGCCGCCGCGCTTGAGGCAACGCAGCGAGGGCAGCCAGGTGTCGCCGCCGGTGAAGTTCACAACGACGTCGACGCCGCCGTCATAGGTGCGGCGCTGCGGCTTGCCGTACTTTTCGATCGCCCACTTCGAGAAGTCGACGTCCTTGTAATTGATCACATGATCGGCACCCAGATCACGAAGACGCTGCATCTTGTCCTCGCCACCCGCACAGGCGATGACTTCAGCCCCCGCGAGCTTGGCTAGCAACACGCACCCCGTGCCGACGCCGCCGGATGCACCAAGCACCAACACGCGGTCGCCAGCCTTGATCGTATTGTGGGTCACCAGCATGCGATGCGCTGTCCCGTAGGCGACCGGAAGCGAGGCGGCTTCTTCGTAGGAGACGTCATCCGGCATTCGGATCAACTGGTCGGCAGCGACCAGGCAGTATTGGGCCATGCCGCCATCCATCATCTCGCCGAGCAGCCCCTTCTTCTTGTTCAGTGGATTGACCAGAACGCGGTCGCCCTTTTTCCAGCCCTGGACGCCGGCTCCGACTTCAGAAATCTCGCCAGCCATATCGAGGCCGATCACCACCGGGAGCGGCACCTTGATGCCCGGCATGCCGCGCACGGTGAAGACGTCGTGGTAGTTGAAGGAGGAGGCTCCGACGCGAATGACCACATGTCCGTCGGTGGCAGTCGGTATCGGCCGATCATTCACGATCTTGAGATTTTCAAGCCCGCCATGGCTTCCCAAAACCAGCGCGCGCATCGTTCCTGTCGGCATTCAACTCTCCCTGACATGTTCTATGAGGTATTGATACATATCGTTATGTCGCCTGTCTATCCAAATTTCCTACGATCTGCTCGATCTAATGGCTCCATATCCGATGACTTGAACCTCTTTGATAATCTCACTGCGCTCCTACTAATATGTTCAAATCGCTCATCGCCAGAAAGCCCATGGGCTGCGACAAAATCGATCACGGCGGCGAGCGACCGGTTGATCGCGGTGCCAAACCAGACGCTCGTCGAATTGGAGCGGATGTTTCATTTCGGGCTTTCGCTCCATGATCGCGGCGCAATGGTGCTGGACGCCCTGCTGTCTAGCGCGTCGTTGCCCCACACGGCGCGGTCGGCAGGATCCATTCTCTGCGATCGAATGCCTTATTCTTCTTCGCTGCCGAGGGCTTCCCATATTGCGCGTGTGTATCCAGTAAAGTCCGTGCTCGCACGCAGAGCACGCAGGTTGCGGGGCCGGGGCAGTGCAATTCGATGCTCCGCGAGGATGCGGGCCGGCCGTGGCGAGAAAACTATGATGCGATCGGCAAGCGCAACGGCCTCCTCGATGTCATGGGTGACGAACAGGATGCTGCGCCGCTCCGCCTCCCAAATGCGCAAAAGCTCACGCCCCATCACGGCTTTGGTCTGGAAATCAAGGGCTCCGAATGGCTCGTCCATCAGCATGACGGCCGGTTCATAGGCCAGCATACGCCCGAGCGAAACGCGATGGCGCATGCCACCGGACAATTGCGCTGGATAGGCATCTCGAAACTCGGATAGACGCAGAAGGGCCAGCAACTCTGCAACTCGCTTCGTCCAGAGCGACGGCGAGACGCCGGCCAAAGCGAGACCTACTTCGATATTTTCGCGCACCGTCTGCCAAGGCAGAAGCGTGTCTTTCTGAAACATGAAGCCAATATGCTCGGGCGGCCCGTTGACCCTCCTTCCATCGACTGTGATCGATCCGCTCTCGGCGGCGTTAAGGCCAGCGATCGCCCGCAGGATCGTCGACTTGCCGCAGCCGCTCGGTCCTACAAGGACAACGAATTCGGCCTTATCCACGGTCAGGCTGACGCGGTCGACGACCTGTAAGCGACCGTGGTCGGTCTCGTAGGAAATCGAGACGTTGTCGAGCAGTATGCGTGAGGCCTCTGCCTCTGCCGCAGCCGTCATCTCTGCCCGCGGCGCCAATGCAGCACCCTTCCTTCGATCATGAAAATGATTTGATTGGCGATCATCGCAACAAGCATAAGAAGGAACAAGCCGGTGAAGACGCCGGTCGTATCGAGCTGGCCGCCGGCGCGCGTCACGTACCAGCCCAAGCCGCGGTTCGCGCCGATCAACTCACCGACGACAGCCCCCACCAGGGACAGCCCGATCCCGATGCGAAAGGACGCAATGAGCCATGGAACAATGGAAGGAAGCGTTACCTTGCGCATAATGTAGGATCGTGACGCGCGCATCGTACGCATCAGATCGATGATATCGGGATCGACGGTACGAATTCCTTCAGTAACGTTCATAATGAAAACGAACAAAACCATTGAAAACGACATCATGATTTTCGCGAAGAGGCTAATCCCGAACCACAAGATGAACATCGGGGCAAGCGCGACGCGAGGCAGGCCATAAAGGCCCATGACGAAGGGGTCGACAATTTTCGCCGCGCGCCGATAGCGCGCCAGGGCCACGCCAATCGGCGTTCCGACCACCGCGCCCAGCAACAGCCCCAGCAAAGCTTCTGCAACCGTGGCGTAGACGTGTCGAGAAAGTTCTCCGCTTCTCAGCAATGCGATGAGCCGTTCACCGATCAGACTTGGCCGGCTGCTCCAGAACTCGTTGAACAGACGGCCGGCGGCAAGTTCCCAGATCAACAGTAACCCGATGATCAAAGCCAGACGCCAGCAGAAGGTCGCATAATCCACGCCACCGCGCACGAGCGGTCTCGTGGTCGAGGTTTCCTCTGCGATGCCTGGTTCAGCCATGGGCGGTCAAGGTAGATAGCGAAGCGCAACGACATCCTTGTAGGTGACCGCCTTCACACTCGGGTCGGCAACCCGCAACATGTCGAGCGCGGTTTTGAATCCAGCCTCTTTCGCGCGTCCGTCATGGGACAGATTGCGCTCGGCCGCATCCCTGGCGACCGCTGCGACGAGATCCGGCGACAGAGCTGGAAAGCGCTCGCGGACAGCTGCCTGCACGGCTTTCTGATCCGTCTGAATGATCTTCTCAGCCTTGACGATGGCCCGCGCCGCTGCATGCGCAGTCGCGTCATTTTCCTTCAGCCAGCTGCCAAGGGCGATGAGATCCAGGGCCATATGGTCAAGGTCGCGGAAATCCGCGATGAATTTATATTTCCCTGTCGCGATGTTCGCCTGGACGTCAGGCGTCGTGAACATGCCGGCTGCAATCGAGCCGGTGTCGAGCGCAGCTCGCATAGAAGCTCCCGTACCCGCAGCGATAATTTCGTAATCGGTGTCTGGGTCCAGGCCGAGATTCCGTATCATATAGCGAAGCGTGTTGTCTGTGAGGCTGCCGGGAGAAGTGATCCCGATTGGTTTGCCGCGCAGGCCTTTCAAATCGGCTATGGTCGATCCGACCGGAGCCAACAGCGAATACGGATGCTTGTCGAGCAAGGCGACCAAAACGGCGCCTCCAAGACCGCGACTGGCCAATCTCATCGCATGATCGCCGCCACAGATGCAGAGATCGACTCCGCCACCCACCAAGGCTTGAACGGCGGGCCCGCCTCCTTCGAAATCGATGATCTCGGCCGCAATACCCTCCGCCTCGAACAACTTCTGTTGCATTGCGACGACCACCGGGATGGACGCGATCGATTGTTGTGCCGAGGCAATGCGAAGCACGGTCGCAGCGCTCGCCGTCTCGGGATGTGACGAGACAGCGAACAACGGGCAAAACGCCAGCAAGACTAGTCGGAACGTGATGATTGTCCGCAATCGCCGCTGGAAAGCCTTTTCCTTTGTACTCCCGCGCGCCGCGGTCAATGCGGCAACTTGGCAGCGAAGGCGGAATTTCGCAGGCACAGGCGGCCTCTGGGGTCCTGCCATAATTTTTCCTTTTCGTGCAACAGGCCAACTGCCCGCGCCACCGCATTGAACTCATAGCTGGAAAAGCGCTCGGCGACCTCGGTGAAATAAAGCGGCGTTTCGCCGAGGATGGCGGCGATCTCATCCGCGAGCTTGTCAATGACCGACGCAGAGGCCGTCTCGCCCTTATGATCGGATTTGCCGCCAAGGTAATCGGTAATCTTGGCAGTATCGGCGTAAGCGTAAGTGATGCGCTCATAGCGCTCTTTGGGAATTCCCTCTGAAATCGTCGCGTCGATCCCAACCTTCGCGGTTGTCGGCACAACACCGTGTGGCGTCGGCGCGAGACTCGGATCCAAAGGCTTGCCGCGGGCACCGCTGATGATCATGATGTCGCGATCGCCCTGGACCCGTGTCGCGATCGCCCATTCGACCTCGACGGGATTGAACACGTCGATATCGTCATCGACGACGACGACATGCTTCAGATCCATGACCGACAGAGCAGCCAGAAGCGCGTTCTTTCCCTCACCGGCCTGCTTCTTGATCGAGATGACCGCATGCCAGAAGGTGACGCCGCCCATCGTCATATTGATATCCTTGACGGCCACGCCTGCAGTCCGCAACGCCTGCCGGATCGCAGTATAGCGGGTCGGGGCCATCAACCAGGTGTTTTCCCACGGCATGTGCAGGGCATAATAGACCGCATCACGCCGCATCGACACCGCTTTCACGCGGACGATTGGATTCCAGTGGAGCCCCCCCATCAACCAGGTGAATTCACCGAACCGGCCTTCGGGGTGTGTCCAGCCCGTCGGCAGGACTTCAGCCTCCAGGACGATTTCAGCATCTGCAAGATAAGGAACATCGACGGTTTCGCAGGCTCCCAGTTGAACCGGGCGCCCGCGAATGCCGCCGGCGATCGCCATTTCGTCTGCGCCCAGCGGTGCGCGGAAACCAGCCCCAAGCAGTTCGATAGGGTGCGTGCCGATGCTGATCGAAATCGGCAAAGGCCGCTGCGTCTCGAATGCCCGCTGCACGAACAACCGCATGTTGTTCGGAGTGACGATATCGATGCCGGTCAGATTCTTCTCTTTGACCATGAAGCGGTAGATCCCGGTGTTCATGCCGAACTCGGCATCTTTGGCGATGACCACGCCGGCAGTGATCATCGGGCCGCCGTCGTAGATCGACGACATCGGGATCGGAAGCTTGTAGAGATCGACATCATCGCCGGACATCACGATCTCGCGCGTCGGCGAACTGGCGACACGCTGGGGCGAAATCGGATTGTTGATGCCGTTCTTGAGTCTGTCTTCGATCTGCAGATATTCCGTCGCACCCATAGCCATCATGGCCCGTTCGCGCGACCGGATAATTCCCGAGACAACCGGCATGTCGTAGCCGATGACATTATGGAAATACAAAGCCTTGTCAGACTGATCGACCAGGGTCGCGATATGGCGAATATCGATCGGCTGACGGAAGTCAATCAATTCCTTGCATTGGCGCAAGCGGTCGAGGAATTGGCGAAATGTCTCGTCCATCCGATTTTATCTCCGTGCCGTCTGGGTGGGGGTGCCGTTTGGCGAAGAAAGATTCAATGTCATGTTGCGCTGCGGATGATCCCGGCCGGCCGGAGTAGGCAATCCCGGGATTTGCAAACGCGAACGCTCGAGCTCCAACGACCTCGATCAGATCGACGGCGATGCCGGACAGGTCCGACACCCCTCGCCCATTGATATCCGCGTTGCTCGAAGACCTCGGCTTCCGCAAGCGAGAGCGGCCAACCAAAGCGAACGGCCTCGCTCCGGATCTGCGGCGGACGGCTCCGAACCAAGCTCATCACTCCATCGGACAGCATCCGAGCGTCCCCTCTTTTTTGTCATTGCGCGACAGCCGACCCGCTCGGAGAATCCTTCCGGCCGCAAATCGCCGTCGCACGAAACGCAGCGAAAGCGCCCCGGCACCGCCATCGAACGATTTTCATTATTTTGCTGAAACCGACCCAAAGATCAAGTTTCTTTTCGCCAAGAGATCATCATAGAGAAATATCTTGCGCAGTATTGAAAATGTGCGCAATGATATGCCTTCAACGGAGATGGCCCAATGCCTTATTTCATGCAGGTCGGCGAAATACCCAGGAAGCGTTTTTCTCGGTTCGAAAAAGCGGATGGCAGCCTCTACGCAGCCGAGGTGATGGGGGAAGAAGGTTTCTCCTCCGACATGTCGTTGCTCTATCACAAGGAGGCCCCGACCGGCGTGCTCTCCTACGAACGAGCCAATTTCAAAGCGCCAGAGCTCTACGACAACACTCCGTTGATCCCGCGCCTCTTCAACACCTCCGACCTCGTCGAGACCGGCAATACGCTGACCGCCCGCACCGCACTGTGCGGCAACGATGACGTCATGGTGTCTTTTGTGAACGCGGACAAGGCATCGCCGCTGTATCGCAATGCCATGGCTGACGAATTGTACTTTGTGCACGATGGCGAGGCGACGGTGGAAACCGTGTTTGGTACGCTGGCCGTTGAAAAGGGCGATTATGTCGTCCTGCCCAAGGGGACGACCCATCGCTTCGTCCCGAATTCGATCTTGCGCGCCCTGGTTTTTGAGGTTGCCGGTCATGTGCGCCCGCCGAACCACTACCTCACGCAGTATGGGCAGTATCTCCAGATGGCGCCCTACTCCGAACTGGACCTGAAGCGACCGACAGGCCCCTTGCTCCGTGAGGGCGAAAATGTCGAGGTCATGGTACGCACCCGCGAGGGAATGACGCGCTACGTCTATCAGACCCATCCCTTCGACGTCGTGGGCTGGTTCGGCTGCAACTATCCCTATATCCTCAATGTCCGGGATTACTCGCCGATTACCGGCAGCTTTCACCGGCCGCCCCCGGCGCATCAGGTTTTCGAAGCGACCAACCTGGTCATCTGCAACTTTGTGCCGCGGATGCTCGACTACGACCCGCGCGCGATGCCGATTCCGTCATTCCATTCAAATGTCGATTCGGACGAAGTCATCTTCTACGCCGAAGGCAATTTCTTCAGCCGCAAGGGAGGCATCGCTCGCGGAGGGCTGTCGCTGCATCCATCCGGTCATACACATGGTCCGCATCCAAGCGTCTTGAAAAATGCCGGCGCCAAGGTCGGACAACGATCCGAAGAATGCGCGATCATGCTCGACACGTTCCGCCCCCTTCGAATTGCCCGGGAGTCCACCAAGATCGAAGTCGCGGATTACGTAATGTCCTGGACGCGCCCCTAACCGCCGGTATGTCGGACATGGCATCTGTGGTAACAAATCCTGTTGGTGACGCCTTAGGTTGCGGGTTTGCCCATGGATGATCTCGACATCACTCTGCTGCAGATCCTGCAGGAGGATGCGACGCTGAAAGTCGCCGAAATAGCCCAGGAGGTCGGCCTGTCGCCGACTCCCTGCTGGCGCCGCATTCAAAAACTCGAAGAAGAAGGCATCATTCGCAAGCGCGTCGCGTTGCTGGACCCGGCCAAGCTGCACGTCGGCGTTACGGTGTTCATCGCGGTTCGCACAAATCAACACAACGCCGCATGGGTTGAGAAATTTTCCGCGATCGTCATGGATATCCCCGAAATTGTTGAGTTCTACCGCATGAGCGGGGATGTCGACTATCTCCTGCGCGCGGTCGTTCCCGATATCGCCGGTTACGACGCGGTCTACAAAAGATTGATTGAGCGCATCGAGCTGACGGACGTGAGCTCGAGTTTCGCGATGGAACAGATCAAGTTCACGACCGCACTGCCTCTGAAGTTCGCAACTCGCACCGAATCCGAATTACGAAACGACAAGGAGAGCAGATCGTGACGGAAGAAAACGGCGCCCTTGCCGCCTTCAATACGCGTGTTGCAGAAGACCATCTGGTCGGCAACTGGGTCATCGAACCGCACCTGGTCACGCTCGGCGACGGTCCGAAGCCGGCATGCGCGCCGCATGTTTGGAACTGGAAAACCGTCCGAGATCATCTGCTGCAGACATTCTCGATCCTCCCCGATACCGAAGGTGCGCGCCGGGTCCTGACTTTTCTAAACCCCGCCTTGCCCCGCGGCACAACCCATACTCTATCGTCGGGTATCCAACTCATCGGCCCCGGCGAGATCGCCACGGCTCACAATCATTCGATGAATGCGCTTCGTTTCGTCATCGAGGGAGCCCCCAAGCTGGAAACGGTGGTTAACGGCGTTCCCTGTCCGATGGACAACTACGACCTCATTCTCACGCCCTCCTACAGCCTGCACGACCACTACAATGGATCGGCGGGTAACGTATCCTGGCTCGATGTTCTCGACGTCACGCTCTATGCGCGGCTCAATCAGATGTTCTTCAGCCCGCACGAGCAGCCCCGTCAGGCCCATCGCAACGTCATGCCGGGCGACGGGCCGGCGTGGCTGCGCCCGCGATGGGGGGAGCCGCAGGATTGGGTCCAGTATCGCTTCCCGTGGAGTGAGACTTATCCCCTGCTGAAAAAAATGGCGAGCCAGGGTCCGGGTACGCCAACCAACGGCGTCATGCTCGAATACACCAATCCGATGACAGGAGGGTCGCTGTTCCCGACGATGAGTTGCACGCTGCAATGGCTGCATCCGGGGCAGACGACCCGCCGCTATCGCCGCACAACCAGCAGCATCTATTTCGTCATCCAGGGACATGGCACCTTGACCGTCGACGACAAGGCCTTGTCATGGGGGCAGCACGATACATTCGCATTGCCGAACTGGGTTTGGCACACATTTGCCAATCCATCGAAGAGCGAACCGACAATCCTGTTCGGGGTCCATGACGAGCCCGCCATTCGTGCACTCTCCATGTACCGCGATCAGGTCGCCGAGGCCTAGAACCGCACCGCCCCCCGGAGAAGCACAAGTCCTCTCGCGCAAGCGAGAGTTCAGAGCGCCTCCAAATGTCGTGTCGTTGAATTTTTCATTGAGGAGCGATCGTGCAGTTCGATCTGACTTTTTTCCCCAAGACGGTGGCGCGGCCGGCATGTGCCGGGGCGACGACACCGGGAGCCCTGGTCACGGCCACGCCGGCGATCATGCCGCACGCTCCGGCTGGCTTCCGCCTCGACACGGCTCATGACAAGCACGGGTGAGGCGATGCGAATCTGCAGATTTAATTCCGATCGGATCGGGGTCGTCAACGGCGGGAACGTCCACGACGTGACGGATTGCCTCAATCAGCTGCCTACCCTGCATTATCCCTTCCCCCAGGAGGACCAGCTCATCGCTCACCTCGACGAGCTGCTGCCGGCTTTCGCGGCGCGGGCTGCTAACGCTCCCGGCCTCGATCTGGCCCAGGTGAAGCTCGAAAATCCCATTGCCAATCCCAGCAAGGTGATCGGCGTACCGTCCAACTACAAGAAGCACATTGAAGAGGCGGGCCGCGATCCCGTGATTGGACAAGGACGGCCTCGGCAGACGCTCAAGGAAGCAGGGTTGTTTCTCAAGGCTAACACCGCGCTGTGCGGCAGCGGTGATCCCCTCGTTCTCCATTTTCCCGATCGTCGCACGGACCATGAGCTGGAACTCGTCGCGGTCATCGGCCGGAAGGCGAAGAACATCACCGAAGCCGAGGCGCTCGACCATGTGGCCGGCTATACGATCGGTCTCGACATGACGCTTCGAGGACCTGAAGACCGCAGCTTGCGCAAATCGATCGATACCTATGCTGTCGTCGGTCCTTGGCTCGTGACCCGCGACGAAATTGCCGACCCAGATGATCTCGATATGACTTTGTGGGTGAACGACGAAAAACGCCAGTCTTCGAACACCAAGCATATGATCTACAATGTGGCGCAACAGATCGCGATCGCGTCGACGTTTTATACTTTGTTGCCCGGTGACATCATCATGACCGGCACGCCCGAAGGCGTAGGTCCAGTCAAGGCCGGAGAATGGATGCGCGCGGAAATCGAGGCGATTGGTGCCATGGAGATCCGGGCACAAAGCTGACCGGTGGAGAAGATTGAGGCATGGTTTCCATTCCGACGGAAGCGAAGGCGACGAGACCGCGGCAACGTGCGAGCACCTCGGAATGGCGTGGCATCGTCGTCGTTGCCGGGCTGCTCGCGGTCTGGCAGTTGGCGGCCGAATGGATGCAATCGCCATTTCTCCCGAGCCTGCAGCAGATCGGCCGCGCGGCCGTCCAGCTATCCGCCAGCGGCGATCTCTTGCAACACCTCGAAGCGACCGTCGGGCGTGTCATCGTCGGATTTCTCACCGGCACCGCTGCGGGACTCATCATCGGTCTCTTGCTGGGCGTTTCGATCTGGGTGAAACGCCTGACGGACTCCGGCTTCACGCTTCTTCGGCATATCCCGATCTTCGGTCTCATTCCGCTCGTGACATTGTGGTTCGGGACGCAGGATCTCGCGAAGATCGTCCTGATTGCGATTGCCGCCTTCTTCCCGACCATGTTGCAGACGCAGGAAGGCCTGCGCGCCGTGCCGGCGAAATACCTCGAACTGGCTGAAGCGCTGACCTTCAGTCGCTGGCAGACTTTCAGGCGCGTGCTTCTGCCATCCGCCTTGCCGTTCATTCTGACCGGCGTGCGGCATGCGATCGCATTCGCCTGGATATCCGGGGTTGGCGGCGAGCTCTTCATGAACACCGGCGCGGGGCTCGGCAGCCTCCTGACGGCAGCGCGGATCGAAACCCGGATGGACTACATACTCCTTGGCGTCGCGATCGTCGCCGTAATCGGCTATGCAATGACCCGCGGCGCCGTGGCCGTCGAAAAACGTATCATCACCTGGCCTGCACCACGCTGAGATTGCGCGCTCGCCTCTGCTACCGCCGCTGCTGCAACCATTCCTGTTGACAGAGTGCGGTTCCGAGCTACAGGCCTCGGCAGCGCGACATGATGGCCTTGGCATCGAAGACGCCGCTGCTGCGCCATGCGACATGTCCATCGGGCCGAACCAGGACCCAGGCCGCACCATAAAGCGCCGCCGCCTTGCGATCGTCGATAGCGACCGTTCGCAGGGGCACGCCGTCCTCCCGCGCGACCTGGACCAAACTTTCGATTTCGGGGCTTGCCTCGAAACAAAGCAGCGTCAAGTCGGTGCCGAACAGATCGAGCGTCGAGCGTCCGTCGGCAAGCCAGGCATGTGGTGCCCGCATGCCCGGACGCGCACGGCTTCCGGCTCCCGCGTCGGCATCGTCCCGCTGCACGATCGGCGAATTCTCGTAGGTATACGTCATTTTCTCTTCTTCGCTGATCGAGAAAGCACCAAGGTTTTTGCGCCATTCATCCAGCGCCGCACCGGACTCGCCGCCGATCGTTTGACCGGGAATATTGCGGATCTGGCCATAGATGCGCGTCGCGACCGCCACATTGCGCAACGCGATAGGCCGACGCTCCGCCTCGTAAGAGGCCAGCAGTTGGGGGCCACCCCAACCTTCAATCAGAGCAGAAAGTTTCCAGCCGAGATTGACGGCCTCCTCGATGCCGGTATGCATGCCAAGCCCTCCGGTCGGGGAGCATTGATGCGCGGCATCGCCTGCGATCAGCACGCGGCCGTGCCCATACGCATCGGCCACGACATCGCGGCGCTCCCATGGCATCACCGACAGCAATTCGTACGGAAATGGCGTTCCCGCCATTTTGACCAGCGCAGCCTCCGGATCGCGAACGAAAGCCTCGTCGTCGAAGACGGTGAGACGCCACAATTCGCGGCCGTCGATCGAAATCAACTCGGCCCAGCAGCCGCTTGCGTCGATCAAACGATAGAACCTGGCCCAACCCTTGTCATGGAGAGAGGCAAGGGCGCTGGAACGAAAGAAGATGTTGACGCTATGAGCGACGATGCGCATCTCGCCCAAACCGATGGCGAGCTTCTCACGGACCATCCCGCCGGGGCCATCGCAACCAACGAGATATTTCCCCGCCAGGACCTCCGTTCGCTCCGTCGCAAGATCGGTCAGAGTCGAGGAAACCCCGTCGGCCGTCTCCTCGAAATCATCCAATCTCATCCCATATCGAAGCGTCACGCTGGCATAGCTCGCCGCATGTTTGGCCAGAATGGGATCGAAGTAGATCTGCGGGCAATGGCAGCCGCCTTCCGGCGTGAAGGCGAGCAAGCCTCGGGCCGCCGACGGCGGCAGCTTGTTGCGCGCAAACTCGTGGCCGCGCAGGTTGTCCAGATAAACGAAGTCCATTGCATGACTTTCGGGCCATACTGCCGTACGGACCTCTTCCGCAATGCCCCAACGGCGACAGAACTCCATGTTGCGTGCACTGACCGCGCTCATGCGCGGCAGGCTGATCGTCCCGTCACGCCTTTCGACGACGGTGCAGGCGATGCCGCGCATACCGAGCTCACAGGCGAGAGCCAGGCCCACCGGACCCGCGCCGGCGATGATAACGGATGTTGTGCCATGCGTTGTTGCCATTTTCGGCCCTGCTACCGGCGTTGGTCCGACTGCCATCGAAAGTTCCCAACTCACATTTTCCGGCGAACTGCCCAAAACGAACAGGCCGACAAAACTTTTGGAAAGAGGAAGCCGGATCTTTATCTCGACGCGGTCGCCGGCGTAGAGGCTGCGCTGATCGGCTTGCCGTCAGCATTTGCGGCCGGCCAGTAATTCTCCAAGCCCAGTGATTTGAAGGCCGCCGAGGCAAAACGAGGATCGATGAACTCCTCGATGGCGAAGGACTTGCGGATCATCTTCTGGTCTTTCATGAAATTCATGATTTCCAGATAGTGCGCGCGCGTAAAATCATCGACCAGTGGCACCATGATCTCTCGGAGGGGCTCGTTTTCCATCTCCTTGGCCAGCATTTCGTAGGTTACGCCAGCGGTGACGAACGAGTGCAACAACTCGTCGCGGTGTTCCTGCAGGGACGCGAACTGGGCAGCCTTGACGAAGGCGGTAACCAGCTTCTGCGTCGTTTCCGGATACTGCTCCGCGAATTTATCGACCACGAACAGGTCGAGCGTGAATTTCCATCCGAGTGGAAGATCGCGGGTCGACCAGATCACACGGGCCTGTTTCTTTTCCTCCATGGAGAGACCAAAAGGCTCCGGCTGATAGAGAGCATCGATATTGCCGCTGATCAGCGCCGCGGCACCGTCGCCGGGGCTCAGATTGAAAATCTGGAAATCGCTCTCCTTGAGACCGTTCGTCGCGAGTAGTTTCGCGAAAGCAAAGGTCCATGGACGGCCTTTGTTGACGGCGATGCGCTTGCCCTTCAGATCCTTGATAGAGGTCGCCGTCGAACCGACGGGAACCAGCAGATATGAGTTCAGGCCGCGTCTGCCGCCGAGGATGAGCTTGGTCGTCAAATTTCCTGCACGGCCGACGGTAGCAGGAAAATCGCCGTAGTAGGCGAAATCGATCTGCTTCCCACCGAGCGCTTCGTTGACACCGGGCCCCCCACCGGGGACAGGGACCCAAACGATCTTGGTAGGGCCACCGGCGAAATCGGCCTGCACAAAGCGGTCGATGTAGCCCGTCGCGGTGCCGAGTTCCGGCTTGCCGGAAGAACTGACTTGCGATGGCAAGCCAATGCGCAGCTCGGCAGGAGGCGTCTCGGCGTGCACACCCGCAAGCCCCGAGAGAACCGTCAGAACCGAGAGCCCGATCGTCAGCATTCTCATACTTCGAACTCCTTCAGGATTTCGTGTCGCAGCTTGATAAAGTCGGAGCTTTCACGGTCGCGCGGACGTGGAAGATCCACATCGACAATACGCTCGATACGCCCCGGGCGCGGCTTGAGAACGACGATCCGGTCGCTCATGAACAAGGCTTCGTCGATGTCATG
This sequence comes from Bradyrhizobium sp. NP1, assembly GCF_030378205.1. Classification (NCBI taxonomy): domain Bacteria; kingdom Pseudomonadati; phylum Pseudomonadota; class Alphaproteobacteria; order Hyphomicrobiales; family Nitrobacteraceae; genus Bradyrhizobium; species Bradyrhizobium sp. NP1. Next base: position 3,150,184 of record NZ_CP127385.1, on the reverse strand, counting down.
GGTGATGAAAATCATCGTCACATGTTTCGTCATCCAGATCGTCTGCAGCTCGAGTTGCAGGCGCATCCGGGTAAAATAGTCGAGCGCTCCGAGCGGCTCGTCCAACAGAACCATCTTGGGATGATTGACCAGGGCACGCGCGATAGCCGCACGCTGCGCCATGCCGCCGGACAGTTGATTCGGCAAAGCCTTTTCGAAGCCCCGAAGGCCAACCAGTTCGATATGTTCTTCGATCAAGGCACGCTGTTCAGCGGCGGGCTTGGGCCGGGCTTCGAAGGCCATGGCGACGTTGTCAAAGACATTGAGCCACGGAAACAGCCGATGGTCCTGAAAAACAATTCCTCGATCGAGACTCGGCCCGAGAACCTGCTGACCGTCGATCGTGATCTTCCCTTCAAAGTTGAGATCAAGACCTGCGATGAGGCGCAGAAGCGTCGATTTTCCGCAACCACTGGCTCCGACGATCGAGACAAATTCGCCTTCGCGCACGGAAAAGTTGATGTCATCCAGTACCCGCCACGACGTACCGACAACATCGTAGGTCTTGCCAACGTGGCTCACCTGCAATCCGCTGGCGAGGCCCGGGGATTCATGCATCTGGCCCTGCACCATGGCTCCTTCCATCAGATCCTCTGCGCGTTCCAGCGGGTGAGATGCTGCTCGATTCGCCGCAGCAAGATGTCGAGCAGCAATCCGATCAGGCCAGCCAGCAATACACCGACCATGACGATATCGAGTTGAAACAACTGCCGCCCCCAATCGATGAGATAGCCGATCCCTTCGCTCGACGCGAAAAGCTCGGCCGCGACCAGGATGAGCCAAGCCCGCGACAGCGCGCCGCGCAGACCCGTCACGATTGCCGGAAGCGCCGCCGGCAGAATGACCCGGCGAATAAGCATCCACCAGCGGAAGCATAAGGCCGAGGCGACCTCCAAATAAGCCGCGGGTACAGCGCGGGTCCCGTCAAGCGTATTCAGCGCCACGGGAAAGAAGGTGGCGACCGCGATCATGATCACCTTGAAGGTCTCCTGGATACCGAAGACCAGCATGAGAAGCGGCGCGAGCGTGATGACCGGGATCTGGCGCAGCATGTTGAAGATCATGCCGAGATACCGGTTCGCCGTCGGCACCAGACCCAAAAGCAAGCCGAACGCAATCCCCGCCACGGCGCCACTGATGTAGCCGAGCGCAAGGCGCTTGAGGCTCACGGCGAGATTGGTTGCGATATCGCCGCTCTGACAGAGCTCGATGAACGTCGACACGACGGTTTGTGGAGGAACGAGAATGGAGGGCGGAAAGAGTCCGCTCAGGCACAGCAATTCCCACAGAACCAGCAGAGCCAGAAGCGATATCATCCAATCGAAGCGGAATTTCCGCAGCGACCGTGAGCGCGACCTCCTCCGCGGGCTTGCCACAAGCACTAGCGTCGCAGCCTCTTGTGGATGGGTCTTCGCGTGTTCATTGCGTGACCGCCGTCGTCTTGATGTCGGCTGCCTCGTCAATGAAACCTGCGAGCAGATCACGCGCTCCAATATGATTCATCATCAACAGAACAAGGCGCGAGAGCACCGCCGGATAATCGTCGCCTGCCGCCGTCAGCTTGTCGGCAAGCCTGACATAGAGGTCCTCGAGGTCCTGTCCGTTCATGCGATCTGTCATCACACCACGCCCGAAGAAACAGCAAAGCGACCCAGGCCATGCGACTATTGCGCCATCAGCCAGGCGGCTACTGCCGCAATCAAGTCGAAATGACACTGTGTCGGCCATGCCGCAAAATGTCCAGAGAAAAAATGACGCAAATCTCGTCGACTAGGCAAAAGGTAGAAAAAAATCGCGAACCAATATCAGTTTTTGGTAGTCATCTCTAAATTTTTGCAATTTACTAGATGCCACTTGCAGGCACCGTCTGTTGGAAATTGCCTGACCTGTGCATTGCTTCCCAAGGAACGAGAGATGATTGCACGCGAATTGTTAGCAGTCCCGGTGATGGCCGCACCAAGAGGCCCGATTGATCTTCAATCGGGAGTAGCAAGGATGGCCGGCGTCTTGTGGTGCACGCGCTGGCGGGCGGAAGCGGGCAAGTTCTCACGCGTGGTGCTGGTCTTTGTCCATCCGTCAGCAAATTTCATGGGTCACTATGCCCTATCAACGATGGCCGAACTCGGCGTCGATGCCGTTGGGGTTTCTACCCGATATCTGAACAATGAATCGACGCTGCTCCTCGAAAACTGCGTCCTCGACCTCGGCTCGATCGTCCGGCACCTCAAATCGGAGGGCTATGAGCGTGTGGTGCTCGTCGGCAATTCGGGTGGTGGATCGCTCGTCCCCCTCTACCAGAGCGAAGCCGAGGATCCGAGCATCACCGCCCCTCCCGGCGGCGGCGCGCCGGATCTGACCAAAGCCGATCTGCCGCCGGCCGACGGCCTGATTTTGCTGATGGCTCATCCCGGACGCAGCATCGTCCTGACCGAAAAGCTTGATCCAGCCATCCGCAACGAAGCCGATCCGTTCGATCGCGACCCCGAGCTGGACATGTTCGACCCGGCCAACGGGCCGCCTTACTCGGCGGAGTTCTTGAAGCGCTTCCGCACCGCCCAGATCGCCCGCAACGACCGGATCACCGACTGGGCTTTATCCAGGCTGACGGATGTGATGGAGCGAACGAAGGGCAAAGTGCACGATCTTCCGTTCGTCGTGCATGGCACCGTCGCCGATCCGCGCAACCTTGACCTGTCGCTCGACCCGTCCGACCGCAAAGCGACGACGCATTGGGGCGAGCCATATACGGCAAACCTCATTCCGGCTTCGCTTGGGCATTATACGAGCTTGCGCTCCTGGCTGTCGCAATGGAGCAATCGCTGCTCCAACGGCGACGGACCAAAATGCCTGAAGCGGGTGAGCGTGCCGGTGCACGTTATCTATGGAACGGCAGACCCCGGTTGCTATCCGAGCTATGCGCGGCTCTTTTTCGATGCGATCCCGCACGATCGCAAACAACTGACCGCTGTAAAAGGCGGCAATCATTATCTCAGCGATCAGCCGGAGCAGAAGCGCTTCGCATGTCAGGTCATGGCTGACTGGTCTCAGGCGCTTACATAACGGCCTCTCCAATGGAAACCGTCTTCTCGGAATATTTCCCTTACACCCATCACTCCGTTCAAATTCCGGCGCTGGTGGCTGGTCGCGAACCAAGCCGCAAGCCCGTCGTCATCGCGGGTGGCGGGCCCACCGGGCTTGCATTGGCCCTCGGACTTGCCCGGTATGGGATCGCGACCATCGTTCTCGAGGCCGATGATACCGTCTGTTCCGGTAGCCGGGCCGGCGCCTTCACCCGGCGCACGATGGAAATACTGGAGCGCATCGGGATTGCGGATGAGATGGTCCGCACCAGCTACGGGTGGTCGACGAGCTGGACTTATTTCCGTGACAAGGAAGTCTTGCGCACGCAACTTCCAAACGACGCCTTCCAGAAATATCCTCCGACGATCAGCCAGCTCCAGAACTACATGGAGCATGTCATGGTTGAACATGCCGAGCGTAGTGGCCTGATCGATATTCGCTGGCAGACGCGGGTCACGGCGGTGGATCAAATCGACGATGGCGTTCGCATAAGCGTGGAGACTCCCGACCGCAGCTATGAACTAGAGGCGGACTGGGTGGTCGCCTGCGACGGTGGCCACAGCACGGTGCGCAAGGCGCTCGACCTGCGCATGGAAGGAAATCGCCATTCCGGCCGGTACATCATTGCCGACGTGAGGGTTGATAGCGGAGACCTGCCGCCGGGACGTCGCTTTTGGTTCGATCCCCCGACGCGACCCGGCGGAACCCTGATCATGTTCAAGAAGCCGAACGGCATGTTGCGCTTCGACTGCCAGATTCGTGAAGGTGAGAACGAAGAGGAGGAAATCAAGCAGGAGAAAGTCTTCGATTTCATCTCACGGCAGTTGAAGTGGATGGGAATTGACGCACCTTGGGAACCGGTCTGGTTGTCACTCTACCGGGTGACCGCGACGACGCTTTCATCCTATGTGCACGACCGCGTCATCTTTGCCGGGGACGCGGCTCACATCATGCCTATCTTCGGTGTGCGAGGCTTCAACTCTGCCATAGAGGACACTCACAACCTCTCCTGGAAACTTGCCCTTGTTCTCAAAGGGCAGGCCGACCCTGCCCTCTTGCAGTCTTATTCGACCGAGCGCGTTGCGGTCGCTCGTCGCAATCATCATTTTGCGATCCGACGAGCTGAATTCTATTCGCCTCCTTCTCGGGGCGCCCGCGTGTTGCGAGACGCCGTTTTGTCGCTGGCAGCCAAACATCCCTGGGCTGCGTCGCTGCTCGATCCGAGATGGCATTCAGCAAGCCAGCTGACCGCCTCCCCCCTGAACTGGACGGTCGATGAGACGGTCTTCGAAAAGGGTCCTGCGCCCGGCGACGTCTTGCCTGAATGTCCCATTATTAGAAACGCGGATCGCGGCTTTCTGACAGACCTGCTTGGCCCTCATTTCACCTGCTTTGTTTTCACGACCGACGGCAAGCCATCAGGAAACATGGAGGAGGTCGAAGCGCGGCTCGGCCAGGAACTGCCGATCAGATTCGTTCCTCTCGCGCTCGATGCGGCCGCTCCGGGCGTCATTCACGATCCGTCCGGACGCCTGGCGGGCCTCTTTGAGGCGCGGCCGGGCACTACCTACTTGATCCGGCCGGATGGTCACGTCCTAGGGCGCTGGCGCCAGTTGCTGCCGGAGGAGATCGCCAAGGCGTTAGGAACAATATTGCGTAGAGCGCCCATCGCTGCACAACCAAGCGTGTCCGCGACCTGATGGAGAATCCGAACGAGGCGCCGGCCCTTCGATCGTCGAGCGCGAGCCTTACCCCGCAGCTGCAACGATTCCGTCGACCAAAGACAAAATATCGGAATTCATTTCGCTTTCACGTTTTTCCAGCGCAAGCAGCACCACGCTGCAAACCACGGCGCGGACATCCTCGTGCGTGACCGGTCGCGGCGCTGGCGCCTTTTGCTCCAACCATTCCGTCAGCAAATCATTCTGCAGCCGTTCGGCAGCCAGTTCCGCAGCCTTGATCTGTGTCCGTAGTTGTTCCGAGCCCCCGGTGGGCGCCGGCAGCGGTCCGGATTTCAACGCCACGCGCAGCCCACGCAGCGGCTGCACAATCTGCTCTCGCCACGGGCGGCAAACTTCGTTCATATCCTGGATAGCAGGCGGCTCCAGCACAATGCCGCGCCTGACGGCCGCGAACACGGCCGTCAGCAGCATCATCACATCGACGCCGGCCTCGGCCTGTAGTCTGAGGCAGGCATCGGCAACCCCTGGCTTGGCGTAAAGTTGCAGGGCAAAAGCCCAGCTTTCGAGATTCGGTTCGGGTTGACCTGCTGTCATCGCTGACTCACAGCCGTCTCCGGCGCTGGTTGCCGCGACATGCTCACACCGGATCTCTTTCCTTTGGTTTCAGGCCTTCCCAGCGGCTGACGACATCGGTTTTGATGTCGAACAGGTCGAGCACCCGTCCCAGCGTATGATCGACCATCTGTTCGAGGCTGCCCGGGCGGGCATAGAATGCCGGTACCGGCGGGTAGATGATTGCCCCCATTTCGCTGGTCGCCGTCATCGAACGCAGGTGGCCGAGATGCAGCGGCGCTTCACGCACCATCAGCACCAGACGCCGGCTCTCCTTCAAAACGACGTCGGCGGCGCGGGTGATCAGCGACGACGTCACGCCCGTCGCGATCTCGGACAGGCTGCGCATCGAGCATGGCGCGATGATCATGCCAAGCGTCCGAAACGAGCCGCTCGAGATCGTGGCGCCGATGTTGTCGACTTGGTGGACAACATCCGCCAGCGCCGTGACGTCGGACGGCTTGAGGTCCAGCTCCTGCGTCAAGGTGATCCTGGCGGACCGGCTCATCACCAGATGGGTCTCGATCGCGATAGGCTGTAACAAGCGCAGCAGCCGAACACCGTAAATCGCGCCGGACGCCCCGGTCATTCCGACAATCAATCGTGAAGGTGAACTCATCGAGGAAGTATCCAATCCTTAAACCAACCAGGCGACCGCTGACCCGCCGGATAATTTGCACCAAACGGATGGAGACTATTGCATGGATGCATGCTGATCCAGCCTGCGCAGTTGGCCTGTGGATGTTTGTGGCGCGGGCTGCCGGTATACCGGCGAAGAGCGCGACCGAGAAAGCCGGAGACGGGCGAAGGCGATCTGTTTTGTGCGAGGCTCGACCGATCGAGGCGCGCTTCGCGCTTGAGGCGCTTGACCGCTACAATTGTGGGCTCGCAACGAGCGTGATCAGCCCTTAAGTCGCACGCGAGTGCCCTGCCCTTGCGGCCTAACTCCCTTGGCCGCCCAAACCCGTAGGGACGCGCATCACACCAAAGAGCGATCGCCCACGCTCGCCGTCGATGGATTTTTCTTGACCTCCCGGTGCACACGTCGTGCACACGGCGCCCTCTATCGTATTGAGAGAATTGTGCTTTCGATCCAATCCATCATCGGCGCCACGGAAAAGCGATAGTCTTGATATTTCAATCGTTTACCCTACACTCTCAATGGGATGGAAGAAGAACGTGTGCACTCCAAACTAGACGAAATTGCACACGTTTGTACCCGTTTTGACCTGTCGGCGCACACGTAGTGCTGCACACGAAGCCGGAGTGCATACGCGCGGCGACCTTCACTCAATTGGCACCTCCACCGCCGCGACGAAGAGTAGTCGCGATCTGGCACGTTCCGCGCCAAAAACGGAATTAGATGCGGGCATAATCTACGCCCTGGGCAGGGTCAGATCTTTTGGAATTCGATTTTGACTCGCCGCCCCCTACGGATCGGCGGCCAGTTATTGAGCGAGGGCAAGTGGCCTATGGCCTGGGCGCCGAAGGCATAAGGCAAGTCGAGATGCTGCGCCGCCAGCCTTGTTGGATTCTTCGCAAGATTTGTCTAGCTGCTCGGTGCCTGGCGGCAGCTGCGCCATCGCCTGACGCTGCACGTCCGTGCTGAATTCGCCAGACGTTCTTCAAGCGTCGTTTGTCTAAAACGGTTGCGTTTCCTGATCATGCGATACCCCCGCATGGCAGGCGATGGCCTGGTACTCCAAACGATCGCACGTCGATAAAGGAACGATGCCGGCGCGCCCCAACGAACATGTGATATCTGACCTCTTAATCAGGTGGAACTTTTCGGAACGTTGCACGGCACGGCATGTTGACTGGTCACGACCTTTACGAGTCGAGCAATCATCCTTGGAGCATCAGATGAGCAAACGTAAACCGGCAAGAGGGTCAAAGCACACCCACAGCCCGAGAATAGTCGCGAAGGCCCAACGGGCCGCTCAAGCTATTGTCAGAAGCCCAAAAGTGAGCGTTCCGCGCTCCGTCGGTGCGGACTCGAACGAACAGCGTTCAAAGCTTCATGAGGACTCGCAACAAGACGCCCTCTTTGTTGAGAATCCGGAGCTTCTCGTTGAGAATGCAGAGACAGCCCTTCAAGATGCAAAACAGATGACGGAGAAGGATTCAAAGAAAGGGATTGATTTTCTCTCCTCTGCCAACGCAAAAGTGCGGGCTTATCAAGACAAGCTTTTGGAAATAGCACAAGCCAACATGCAATTTACCTTTGAGTTCGCCCAGAGGCTTGCGGCGGTCAGGTCGCCCCTTGAATTTCCCAGTGTCATTGCAGAATACACAAGCAAACGCCTCGCCATGTTCCGGAAGCATTCGACAGAGATGGCTGAATTAAGTACGAAGCGGTAGATCTATATTGGCGGCCGAAAGCGTGTTTTGAAGTTAGATTCCGGAAGATCGCACTGCCGATGGAGATCCGCTGGCGTGAGCAATGTTTCAGCGCGATGGATAGCTAGAGATCCGATCCATGACGTGGATCAGAGCGTGACACGGGTGATCGATTCGAGGCCGTCCGGCATAAATCCGCATCACTTCGAAAGCGGCGCGGCGATGCTCTCAAGAGATTTCCCTCCCGCATCAATTCCAAATTCGAGCTCCGTTCCCGCTGCAATGATCAGCAGCAGCGCCGCCAAGAGATAACCGACGCTGACACGCCCGTCGATCCCGACTCGATCAACCAGCCAAACAGCAAGGGTGACGTGCTGCGTCCGATCAGGGTTGGCAGTGAACAAACGAGATCGGCCCAGTCTTCGGGGAAACTGGGGTCATCTTCGGGAGAACGGCGCGAGCTGCCGGGCCCCATTCGGCCACAGCCGATCACAGCCATCTCGCCGCCGCTGTTCAATTTTGCTCACTGTCCTAATTCCCAGTTTCGAGTGTCCTGATGAGGGCGATCAAGCCAATGCCCGCTTAAAAAGCGGACGTCGGGCGCGCAGACCCTCCTCTCCGTGCCGTTTCTTTTGTTGGGCTTCTAAGTGTAATGCGGCGTAGCATTCGACGCGCGCTGAGGAACAAATGACCCAGATAACCGTTGCTCAGCGACGAAGCCGGAGTTGACCTTTGATTTGGACGCCGCCGGAAGTTCGAGTTTCAGGGCGGTGTATTTGAACCGATCGGTTCTCAAAGCGAAATCACTGAGAGACTTTAAGATCAGGGAAGAATAAGCCGTGCGTGTCCTCATCATCGCATTGTCAGTCTTAGGATTTCTCGTCAGTGCAAATGTTGCCAAAGCCGGTCCGAGCACGGCCGACCGCAGCTTGTTGGCATCCGTCGATCCGGCAGCCTTCGAGGCAACTCAGGAAACCGAAGATCAGATAGGCCTCGACAAGGGAAGGCGTCGCGACGTGCAGCGCCGGCTGACCGGTCTCGGCTTTGATACCAAGGTCAGCGGTCGGTTCGACGAGCCGACCCGCGCCGTCATCACGCGCTGGCAGGCGGCGCGCGGCTATCCCAAGACTGGCTTCCTCAACACGGTGCAGCATCACGCGCTGCTGACCGAGTCCGTTTCAGGGGCGCACGCCAGCTTCGTCGGCAACTACAGATCCGATGACGACCGTCCGGCCCATCGCCGCGGCGCGGGTGGTGCTCACCATCACCGCAGTGGTGGCGGTCCAGGTGGACTGATTGGCGGCGTGGTGGGCGGACTGTTCGGACGCAGGTGACCCGACAAGTTGTATGGAGCGCTCAAACGTTTTCGTCCCCGCGATCAGCACGGCGCGGCACACGAGCGTAACGTCGCCTATCGCACCTTTCGGCTTTCGGACGTGGTCGGGATATGGACCGATGACAAACGCCGAATTTTATTGATGCGCCACGCTGAGAAGACCGGGGATCCAAGGATCCGCACCTCTCATAGGATGGCTGTGCGAGCGCGGCCAAGTTTGCAGATTTCATTCCCCACGTTCGGCATTTCCCGGTTTCTCATCGCGACCTACGCTCTCCGACTTTCGGGTTTCCGACGGGCATCCGGATTGCGCCCGATAACCGCTCCCTCCCGAGGACCGCCCTTCACTCCTTGGCCAACGTCAAAGCATTTACTTCACAGAGATCCTGATTTCGCCTAGGCCCTCGATCCCTCCCGTTACCACTTCGCCGCGCTGCACAGGGCCGACACCCTCCGGTGTCCCCGTCATGATGATGTCGCCGGGTCCAAGCGCCATCGATTGCGAGCAGATAGAGATGATATCCGGCACAGGCCAGATCAGCTTTGATATGTCGGAATCCTGTTTGAGCACGCCGTCAACGGCGAGCCAGATGCGTCCGGCCTTGGGGTGCCCGACCTGTGAGAGCGGCCGCAACGGGGCGATCGGCGCCGACCGGTCGAAACCTTTGCCCCAGTCCCAGGGACGGCCTTGCTCGCGGGCCTGAAGCTGCAGATCGCGACGGGTCAGATCGACGCCTACGCCGTAGCCCCAGACATGATCGGGTGCGTGCTCGACCGCGATGTCTGTCCCGCCCTTCCCGATCGCGACGATCAGCTCGATTTCGTAGTGGAAGTTCTTCGTCTGGGGCGGATACGGAACGGTCGTCCCCCCGTCCACGACCGCATCAGCGGGTTTCATGAAGAAGAACGGCGGCTCACGATCGGGATCGCGCCCCATCTCCCGCGCATGCGCCGCGTAGTTGCGGCCGACACAGATGATACGACGCACCGGAAAGCGCGCTGTCGAGTTGTGAACCGCGACCGAGGCCTGCGGCGGAGGTGGCAGGACGAAATCGGAGTGGGTGATGGCATTAGGCATTGCCGCGGTCCTCCCGGAACAGATGTAGGGCTTCCTGAATTGGTCGATCCGAATATGAGAAGATCACCCCGTCGCCGTCGATCGCCTCGTGACGCACGCGATGCCAGGAGGGGACGACGAAGATGTCTCGCTTGCCCCACTCGATAACGATATCCTCGCCGGATCGAGACGAGATGACGCTGCGGCCCTTCCCTTCGATCGGCACGAAGACCGTCGCATCCGTCGACCGGTAAGCCGCGGTTGCAAAGTCCTTCGGCAAGAGCTGGATGAAGGTCGCCATCGTGGCCATGGCGTAATTGCCCGTAATCGGGTTGGTGTAGCGCATCTTGAGACCGTGGCAAGGGTCCCACGCGGCGGCTCGCCGCAGCCGCTCGAGCGCCTCGCGCGTTCGCACGTATGGATAGTTGAACACCGGCGAGGTGCCACCGCCTCCCTTGTGATCCACAGGGAGAAGGTTGTGGCCGTAACGGGCGTCGCTGTCGCCGACTGGTCGGGTGATCGGCTGTTCGTCGACATCGAGATGTTCGGCGAACGACGCGTCCAGCATCTGCAGGACAGGGATGTCGAGACCATCCAGCCAGAAGACCGGGTTGGGACTGGGATTGCCGTGATCGTGCCAGGCCCAGGGAGGCGTAATGATGAAGTCGCCCTCATGCATGATAGTGCGTTCGCCATTGACGGCGGTGTAGGCGCCCTCGCCTTCGAGGATGAACCGCAGTGCCGACTGGGTGTGGCGGTGAGCCGGCGCGACCTCGCCAGGCATGACCAGTTGCACGCCGGCGTAGAGATCCGTCGTGATCCTGGATTGTCCGCGAAGACCGGGATTCTCGAGGACGAGAACTCTCCGCTCCGCCTCCTTGGCGGTGATGAGACCTCCGGCCTCGAGCATATACGCGCGGATGTCGTCAAAGCGCCAGGACGCCGGGCGACAGGCACTCCTCGGTTCGGGGGTCACGAGGTCGGCCAGCGACAGCCACAGAGCCGTGAGGTTCTTCTTGTCGATCTTGTCGTAGAAGGCCCGGCGTTCCGCTGTGTCGGCGGTCGGAGCGATGATCGTATCGTGGGACATCGTTTGTCTCGCTGTGCTTGAGGACGAGAACGACTAGCCGCTTGTTCAGGCGCCCATTGGCGCGCTACGCAGCTTCTGCCGATCGATCTTGCCCGTTCCGGTCTTCGGCAAATCGGACCAGTATTCGATCAGGCGCGGATATTTGTAGGGAAGCAGCTTCGACTTGACGTGATCCTGCAGTTCCCGCGTCAGCAGTTCGCTCGCCCAGTAACCGTCGCGAAGGATCACAAATGCTTTCGTCGTCATGCGACGGTCGGGAAGCTCCATTCCGAGGACGGCGCACTCCCGAACCGCAGGATGTTCGGACAGGCAGAGCTCGATCTCGAGGGGATAGATCCATTGACCGCTCACCTTGATGAGATCATCGACGCGACCGACAAAGGTGAAGAATCCGTCAGCGTCTTCGACAAGCCTGTCGCCGGTCCAGATCCAGCCGCTGTCGCGCATGGTCTGTTCGGTCTTGTCCGGTCGATTCCAGTAGCAAGGCGCACTGGAATGGCCGCGGACCCACATGACGCCCTCCTCGCCTCGCCCGACCGGCTCGCCTTCCGGCGTGGTCAATCGGATCTCGTATCCAGGCACACGCTTGCCGGCCGTTCCGATTTTTCTCTGGCCGCGCGTATTCGAAAGATAGATGTGCAGGACCTCGGTTGATCCGAGCCCTTCCAGGATCTCGTGTCCGAAGCGTCGCCTCCAGTCGTTGAAAATGTCCTGAGACAGCACCTCGGCGGCCGACAGGCAAAGGCGCACGCTCGAGAGGTCGGCAGACTCGATGCGCGGGTGATGAAGCAGCGCGGTGTAGAGGGTCGGCAGCCCAAAAAAGAGCGTCGGCTTGAATCGCTCGATCATATCGAGAACCGCATTCGGCTCGGGCCGACCGGCGAGCAGGACCGTGCTGGCACCGACGGAGAACGGGAACGTGATCGAATTGCCGAAGCCGTAGGCGAAGAAGACCTTCGGCACCGAGAAACAGATATCGTTCTCTTCGATCGCCAGGATGTGACGGCCAAAACTCTCCGCCGTATAGGCCATGTCGTGCTGCAGGTGCACGATGCCCTTCGGCCGGCCGGTGCTGCCTGAGCTGTACATCCAGAAAGCCATGTCGTCGCGACTTGTGGGCGCCGCTTCCAGCTCCGAAGGAAACTGGGCGAACCATTGGTCGCCATTCAGCAGATTGATCGAGGAGAGTTCGCACGCAGCGTCACCGTTGAGGACGATCAGTGCCCGAAGCCGCGTCCCCGCGATCGTCTCCTGGTCGAACAGGAAAGCATACTCGGCGTCGACGACGGCGACCGGCGCGGCCGAGTCCTGCAAGTAGAAGCCGATGAGGTCCTTCGGCGAAAGCGTGTTGATCAGCATCGGCACGAAGCCGGCGCGGATTGCCCCGAAAAATACCGCCGGATAGGACGCCGTGTCGTTCAGCAGGAGAAGCACGCGGTCACCCGCGGCAAGTCCGAGCGACCTGAGCGCGTTGCCGGCTTTGGCGGCCTTGACGCACAGTTCACCGTAGCTGGTGTTGCCTGCCGCGGTGTAGATGGCGACCTTGTCGGCGCGGCCCGCCTGCAGATTGCCAAACAGGATTTCACTGGCGTTGTAGCGCTCGGGAATCTCGAAGCCGATCTCCTGCGCACCGGGAGCGTCGTCTGGCACATGGTCCACGATCGCATGGCCGATTCCGTCCGTCATGGGAGCGTTCCTCATTATCGCGATTTGTTGGGGGCTGATGAATTCGCGTCGTAGCGCGCCATGAAGCGTGGCGACATCGCGTGGAGCTGACTGTCGTCGATCCGGCCGGAGCGAGTGATGTAGCTGTAGCCGAAATCCAGCGGTGCCAGCTTCATGTGCTCTGCAAAGCGTTCGTACCAGGACGCACTCGTCTTTGCGGCCTTGACCAGCTTCTCCACCGCCGGGCGTCGTGCGGTCTCATAAGCTTCCAGTGCACGGCGGAGATCGTGCGGTTCACTGCCCAGGGCATTGACGAGGGCGATGACGTCCTCGATTGCCAGGCGCGTGCCTGATCCGATCGAGAAATGCGCAGTGTGAAGCGCGTCTCCGACGAGCACCATGTTTCGGTGCGACCAGCGGTCATTCCACAGCCACGGGAAATTCCGCCAGATCGACTTGTTGTTGACCAGAGGATGCCCTTTGAGGGTGTCGGCGAACACCTTCTCGCAAACGGCCCTGCTCTCTTCTTCCGTTTTTTCGGCAAAGCCGGCGCGCAGCCACGTTGCGCGATCGCACTCGACGATGAACGTGCTCATGGTGGGCGAGTATCGGTAGTGATGGGCGTTGAAGCTGCCGAACTCCGTTTCGACGAAGGTCTGGGTCAGCGTCTCGAAGCGCTTGGTGGTGCCGTACCAGGCGAACTTGTTGTCGTCATATGAGAGGGAGGTCTTGAAGTCGCCTTCGTAGGTCCTTCGGACCAGCGAGTTCACGCCATCGGAGGCGACGATCAGATCGTATCCCGCGAGTTCATCGACGGAGCGCACGGCGGTGCCGAACCGGAGATCCGCACCGGCGGATCGCGCGCGCTCGGTCAATTGCGTGATGAAATCGAGCCGTCCGACCGCGGAGAATCCGACGCCATCGAGCACGACGCGTTCACCGCGGTGAACGAGTGTGATGTCACGCCATGTCTCCATGCGAGCCGAGACGGCTTCCGCCGTCTCAGGATCATCGGCGCGAAGGAAGTCGAGCGCCTTGTCGGAGAAAACGACTCCGAATCCCCACGTGGCGCCCTCGGGATTCTGCTCGAAGACATCGACCTGATCCTGGGGATGCCGGCGTTTCCATAGGTAGGCGAAGTACAGCCCCGCAGGGCCTCCCCCCAACACAGCGATGCGACCGAGCCGCATGACCTTCCTTGCCTGTTTGCTTTTGCTTACTGGTCCAATTACGCATCATGCAATCTATTTCCTGATATGCAACACATTTTTACGCAAGGAGGAATTACTTTTTCTATATGAAATCTCAAGACCGGGCCTAAGCTTCGGCCCGGCATTGTTCGGCGCGAGGGTTTCGGATGTTTGAGACAGCTTTTACGATCGAGTGGGGCGATTGCGACGAAGCCGGAATCGTCTTTTATCCCAACTACTTCTACTGGTTTGACTGCACCTATCAGCGCTGGCTGCGCAGACATGGATTGAGCCAGCGCGAGCTGCGGCGCCGCTTCAAGAGCGTCACGCCGCTCGTCAATGTCGGCGCCCAGTTTGTGGGTCCTGCCCGCTACGACGATGAACTGGTGGTCAGTGCGGGAGTGACCGAGTGGCGGGAGCGGCGGTTTCGAATCGACTACAAGCTTTCGGTGGGGAACATGCAGGTTGCGAGCGGATTCGAACAGCGCGCCTGGGCATCTGTCACAGGCACGGGTGAACTCCGCGGCGCGAGCGTGCCGCCCGAGTTCAAGGAACTGTTGAAATGAAACGTACGCCTCCGAAAGACACTGGCGAAGACAGCGGTGGGACGGCCCCGGGCGGCATCCAGGCTCTCGACGCAGCGCTTTCGGTCCTGCGGGTCCTGCGATCCTTCGATGGGCCGGCGGCCCTGTCGGATATTGCGCGCGAAGCGGGGATGCCTCCAAGCAAAGTGCATCGATATCTGGCGAGCTTCATTCATGCGGGCCTTGCCGTGCAGAAGGAGCGGTCCGGCCGGTATGACCTCGGTCGCGAGGCAGCAGAGCTGGGTGTCGCGGCAATCAGCCGGAATGACTTCGTCGTCCGAGCGTCCGAAGAGCTTGAAGAACTGGCCGAGGCGACCGGACAAGCCGCGCTGCTTGCGGTGTGGAGCCACAGTGGCCCGACTGTGGTCAGACTGGAGAGAGGCCCCAGTCTGACGACGACGTCGATCGGCCTTGGCAGCACATTTCCCCTGCTGGACTCCGCGACCGGACGTGTCTTTCTCTCTTATCTACCCCGTCAACAGCTGATGCCGCGGCTCCGAACCGAAATCAATCGGGCCGCTACAAGTGGGATTAGCTGGCCCGATCTGGATCCCGATTTGGGTAGCGTCGAGGCACTGATAAAAAAAATCCGGCGTGAGCGTATCGCGCATGTCGACGGTCGCTACATTCCCGGTTTGATCGCGATTTCGTCTGCGATCACCAATTGGCAAGGAGAGATCGAGGTCGCCGTGACATTGTTCGGCACGCACAGGGAATTGCTGGAGCCGGGCAGTGCCACGCGAACCGCTCTGATAGATTTTGCCTCGCGTCACTCGATCATCCCGCCGGCCCAACTTAACGACGCGCCCGGCAATCGAGCGCGATAAAAACGTCGCTCTCGGTGCGAGTTGCCGCGATCTGCTGGATTCGCCTGGAGATCTTTGCGCCCGGAACGCCAGACGAGCGCACAAGCGCGCTGTTGCGGCGGCGGCGGAGCTCCTCTGGCCGAGGACTGCGCACCGAGGTCACCGATGAACTTGAGATCGGTGCGCACAATGGCCGGGCCTGAATGAGTGAGTTCAGTTAGACGCAATCATCGACGCGATTGTCGATCTTCGGCGCTTCTGCGTGCTGGAGCGGGGTGCGATACCGCCACGCATCGATTCCGCTCTGAACGCATTGCGCGACAGGGATGGGTCGATTCATCCTTTAGGTAAATCGATAGCCCGCTCAGTGCCGGCACGTCGAAATGAAGAAGATGGGCGTCCGCCGACCGCCGCTGATCGGTTTCGATCAGGGCGAGCGCCTGCGTCGCCCAGTCGCGATCGATGGCGGGCGGGGCCGCGTGCTGCAGGCCGGCCCCGGCCGCGCCCGACAGCAGGGAAGCGATGGCTGGATCGTCAATCATTTCTGGTTCACCCGAGGAACACCCGAGAAGCAGAGCTGCCGCGACACCTGCGCGGCGGCCTCGACCAAGGCCTGCACGGCGGGATCCGTGGCCGTCGCCTGCCGGTCGGGGCCTGCGATCGCCAGCACCGCGACGAGCTCGCCCTGGGAATCGAACACCGGCGCGGCTGCGCCGCGGATGTTCTCGACGAAGTGGCCCTTGAGCCAGCTGAAGCCCGATTTGCGCACCCTGGCCTTGACCGCGTCCACCGCCCGCCGCCCTTCGGGCGATGCGAGAAACTTGGCGCCCAGCTCGCGCTCGAGCCGCGTGCGGGTGTTGTCCTCCGTCAGGTAGGTCAGGAAGACATGGCCGGTCGCGGACGCAAACAGTGGAAACACGGTACCGAGTCCCAGTGATGTGACGCCGATGCCTCCCCCCCTGAACCAGCGCACGACGGTCGGACCACCGTCGCCCCACACCGCCAGCGTGCCGCCTTCCAGCGTCTTGGCCACCAGTTCCTTGAGTGCGGCCGTCGCAAGATCGATGGCCTCGACGCGCGCCAGCGCGGCAAGGCCGACACGCAGCGCGCGCGAGCCGAGATCATAGAGCCCGGTCGCGTCGTCCTGGGTGGCGAGACCGCAGCGCACGAGGCTGACGAGGTAGCGGCGGGTCTGGCTCAACGACATCCCGGCGCGGCGCGCCGCCTCGCCCAGCGTCAGCGGCCCCGGACTGTCCGCCAGGACATCGAGAACCGCCAATCCGATCTCGACCGACTGGATTCCCTGGACCCGATCGGCGGCCGACGTCCGTGCGCTGGCTGGTTGCCCGCGCCCTGTCGACCTCGTCTTTCTTGCCATGCTAGCGCCCGTGCTGTCGGAAAACGATCAGGTTTCCAAAGCCGATTTCCGGGTCGATGTAAACGACGTCGCCGTCGACGCGGTGACGGACCTCGCCCTGCTCAAGACACGCTCGCAGCGCGGCGATGGAATCAACCGCGATCTCGTACCCGAGATAGCGCGCCTCGGCGCCCTGCAGGTCGCGGCCCGCGCCGAAGCGGCTCTGTGCATCTGCGGCCGAGATGACGTCCAGCCAGACCTGCCCCGGACTGGGGCGGCCGTCCTGCCCCCCTGCGAACAGCCTAGTGAACTCGTCCCGCCAGCGGGCCGGATCGGCCGCGATAGCGAACACGCCGCTCAGGTGCCGCGCCGTGTTGGCATGGGAGAGCCATGCGGGACGCAGATAGAGCCCGACGTCGTAGTAGCGGCAGGCATTAAAGGCGAGCGGTGTCTCGACCGGCAGGATCACGTCGAACTCCGGAAACACGGATTCGCCGGGCGCGATCACCCACTGGCGGCGGACATGGACAGGCTGCCCTGCATCGAAGCCCGCGGCGGTCATCACCCCATGAGCCGCCGCGGCGTCACGGGCGCCCAGCACCATCGACTTGACGCCCTGCTCGCCCGACAGCGTCCGCACCATCGCCGGCGGCAGGCGGGTCCGATCGTGCGACGCCATCAGCTCGATGTAGTTGGCGAACCCGGCCGTCTGCGGCTGCATCAGGACGAGATGGTTGGAAATGCCCATCGGCTCGATGCGGCTGATCGGCGACAGCGTGAATCCCATGCGGCGGAACAGCGACGCAGCGGCGTCGAGGTCGCGCACGTAGGTCAGGAGGTGATCGATTTCGGCGATGGGATGGTCGGCCATGGTTTCACTCACAGATGCGGTCGAAGATATCGTCGACGTGGAGCGCGACGGCGTCGATAACCGGCAGGTCGACTGCCGGGACCGGCAGCAGCAACGGAAGCTCCGTGCAGGCGAGCACGATGGCGCGTGCGCCGCGCCCCTGCAGCGTCCGGCTGACGGCGGCCAGCGTGTCGCGGCCTTCGGCGCCGGCGTCGCGAACCGTCAAGATCCGCTGGATCAGGTCGTCGATACGCGGCTGGTCGCCGTCGTCCGGAAACAGCAGCCGCCGGCCCTCGCCGAGATGGCTGCGCACGGCGTCCGAACGGCAGGTCAGCGCAGTGCCGAGCACGCCGATGTCGCCGGTGCCGGTCGCCCGAAGCGTCCTCGCGACGGCGGCCAGCACATGCGGAACCGGCACGTCGACCGCGGCGGCGACCGCCTTGTGCCAGCGGTGGGCGGTGACCGCTGTCAGCGCGATCACCTCGCAGCCTGCGCGGCGCAGCCGTGTCGCGGCGTCGACCAGATGCGCCTCGATCGCCGCCATGTCGCCGCGCGAGGCCAGCGACAACAGCTCCGCGTAGTCGAGGCTGTCGATCTGTCCCACGATGGTGCCGTGGGACCCGAATGCACGCTCGGCCGCCCGGTTGAGACGCTCATGATAGAGCGCGGTCGATCGCCAGCTCATGCCGCCGATCAGGCCGAGGCGGCGGCGCTGTCGCCGCACCGCCGGTGTTGCCCGCGTCCAGCTCATGTGCCGCTCGCCAGCCGGACCCGGCCGGTCAGCAGCGGCAGCCCAAGCGTGATCAGAACGAAAGCGCCGGTGAGGAACTTGAGATCCGATGGATGCAGTCCGGTCGCAAGTCCCAGCGAGACCAGCTGGTAATAGACGATCGAGCCGACCACCGGCGCGATGATCTGCCGCTCGATCGATGCCTGACCGACGATCGCCTCGCCGATGATCAGCGCGGCGAGCGCATTGACCAGGATGCCGAAGCCCATGGTGACGTCGGCATAGCCCTGCTGCTGCACCACCAGCGCGCCGCCCAGCGCCGCCAGCCCATTGGCGAGGCCGAAGCCGAGCACCACATAGGCGCTGGACGAGATGCCGAGCGCAGGCGACAGCCGCGCGTTGGCGCCGACGCAGCGCAGCGACAGCCCCATCTCCGTGCGGTAGAAGCCGATCAGGGCGAGCACCACCACGCTGACGAGGCCGGCGAACAGCGCCACCTGCAGCCAGTTGCTGAGCAGGATGTCGGGCGTGATCGCGTCATACACCGACAGCTCCGGCGCGACCGAGCGGTTCGGCATGCCCATCGCCCGCAGGTCGACGCTCCAGATCATCGTCGCGACCAGGATGCCGGCGAGCAGCGAGGGAATGCGCAGCCGCAGGTGGATCAGGGCCGTCGCGGCGCCGGCCAGAACACCCGCCGCGACGGCGAGTACGGTCCCCGCCCAGGGATTGAGCCCCGCCGTGACCAGCGCGGCCGCGACACAGCCGCCCAGCGGAAAGCTGCCCTCCACCGTCAGGTCCGGCAGCGACAGCGTCCGGAACGGGATCATGATCGCGATGGCGACGAGGCTGTAGACCAGGCTCTGCACCAGGGTGACGGGGACGAGATTGAGGAAGACGCCGATCATCTTGCACCTGCCCGCGCCAGGACGATGCGATCGTCGGTGAGATGGAAGCGCGAGACCAGATCGGCCACCGTCATGGTCGCCTTCTCCTCTCCGATATCGGCAACGATGCGGCCGGCATCCATCATCACAATCCGGGACGCATACGACAGCGCATGTTGCATGTTGTGGGTCACCATGAGCGTGGTGAGGCGGCCCTGGCGCACGAGCGCCGCGGTCGCCTCCATCACGAGCTCCGACGTTCGCGGATCGAGCGCCGCCGTGTGCTCGTCGAGCAGCAATAGTTTCGGCGGCCGCAGCGTAGCCATCGCGAGCGCCAGCGCCTGTCGTTGCCCGCCGGACAGGCTGCCGGCCTGTGCGTCCAGCCGATCCTCGAGACCGAGCCGAAGCCCGGCGAGCACCGCGCGGTAGTCCTCGAAGCGGCTGCGCGTGACTGCGCGGCGCAGCCCGCGGCCGCTCGCCCGCATCAGGGCCAGCGTCATATTCTCCCCGACCGTGAGCGAGGGCGCGGTGCCGATCATGGGATCCTGGAACACGCGCGCAATGAGGCTGGATCGGACATGCTCGGACATGCGCGTCACATCGGTTCCGTCGATCGTGATGCGGCCGGCATCGGTGCTGAGCGCACCGCCCAGGAGGTTGAGCAGCGTGCTCTTGCCCGCACCGTTGCCGCCGATCACGGCGATGACGTCCGCGGCCGCGACCTGCAGATCGAGGCCGGCGATCGCGATCTTCTCGGATGCCGTCCCTGTATTGAAGACCTTGCGTAGACTGGAAGCGACGATCATCGATCTCAATCCACGAGGCAGTTGCAGGCGCTGAGGGCCGGCGGCACCTGCAGCCCCAGCGTGGTGAGCTTGCGGCTGCTGATCATCGGAACGTGCTCGGCGGCGGTGGCGCGATACGGCGGAATGGTCGCAGGATCCATCCCTTCTAGAATACGCGCCGCGATGCGCCCGGCCGCCTCGCCCGATTGCGCGAACGACACTGCAAAGGCCGCCAGCGCGTAATTCTGTCGCACCGCGTCGGGAATCGACGTGATGACCGGAAGTTTGGCGCGATCGGCGGTCGCCGAGATCGCCGCCATGCCCTGCTGGATGCGTCCCGATGCCACGGTGAACAGGGCATCGACCTGTCCGACCGCCGACTGGACCCGCTGTGACAGTTCGTTGGGATTGTCGACGCCGATCTTCACGATCGTGACGCCGCTGCCGGCGGCCGCGGCCTCCATGCCATCGACGGCCGCCTTGGAGCTGTCGTCGCCGGTATCATAGAGCACGCCGAGCCGCTTCATGTTCGGCAGCAGTCCCTTGAAGAAGGTGAGACCCGCTACGTAGTCGAGCGCGACCGAGGATCCAGTCATCAGGCGATCGCCCTTGTCCCACGACGGCACCAGCTTGGCGTGCACCGGGTCGGCGATCGGCATGAACACGATCGGAAAGCTGCGCGTGCGCAGCTGATTGCGCGCGGCGATCGAGACGGGAGTCGCCACCGTCACCATCAGATCGGGCTGCGCACCGGCAAGCCGCGTCAGCATCTGCGGGATCAGCGCCGCATCGAAATTGACGTTGGTCTCGTCGAAGGTCACGTCGCGCCCCTCGACGAAGCCGCCTTCGGCGAGCCCCTTCTTGAAACCCGCGATCGTCTCGTTGAGCGTCGGATGCGGCCCCCATCCGGCGATCGCGATGCGCTTGCTCTGCGCCGATGCACTCGATGTCACGACACCGGCGATCGCCAGCGCCCACACAACACGCTTCCACATGACTTCTTCCCTCCGCCGTTTTCTATCATTGCATATTGTGCAATCATATGCACAATATGCAAGAGGATTTGTTGAGCGAATTGAGGCGCGGATGAAGGCAGTTTTTTTCAAGACGCACGGCGATCTGTCAGTTCTGCAGTACGGCGACCTGCCGCTGCCCGAGCCCGCACCCGGCTGGGTTCGCCTGCGTGTCCGCGCCTGTGGCCTGAACTACCTCGACATCTTCTCGCGACGCGGCATGCCCGGGATCAAGATCGAGCTGCCGGGAATTACGGGTGGCGATTGCGCTGGCGTGATCGACAAGCTCGGTGACGGCGTGGAAGGCTGGACGATCGGTGAGCGCGTGCTGCCTGTCTCGCATCATGTCGACTGGACCACCGGCCACTTCGAAATGCTCGGAGAGACGCGCAACGGCGCGATGGCCGAATACTGCACCATCCGCGCCAGCCAGTTGATGCGCATCCCCGACAATGTCTCGGACGAGGCGGCCGCCGCGCTGCCCTGCGCCTACGGCACCGCGCATCGCATGCTGCACGCCCGCGGACAGATCAAGGCGGGCGAGACCGTTCTCGTGCTCGGCGCATCCGGCGGCGTCGGCACGGCCTGCGTGCTGCTCGCAAAACTTGCCGGCTGCAAGGTGATCGCCGCGGCCGGCAGCGACGAGAAATGCGCGCGGCTGCTCGACCTCGGCGCCGACGAAGCCGTCAACTACAGCACCGTCAAGATCGACAAGCATGTGCGCGAGACGACCGGCAGCCTGCTGCGCGGCGGCGGCGTCGACGTCGTCGTCAACTTCACCGCGGGCGACACCTGGGCGCCGTCGATGCGCTGCGTCAAGCGGTTCGGTCGCCTGCTGTGCTGCGGCGGCACCGGCGGCTACGCCGCCGTCACCGACATCCCCTATTTGTTCATGTCGGAAATGAGCATCATCGGCTCGACGGGCTGGGCGCGGGAGGATCAGGAGGTCTGCCTCGACCTCGTCGCCCAGGGCCGGCTCGATCCGCCGATCGATCGCGTGTGTGCGCTTGCGGACGGCATCGCCGCCGTCCGCGCCATCGAGGAGCGCGCCGTCGTCGGCAAGGTCATCGTGAAGCCGTGACCGCATGAGCAGCCCCCCTCACCGCTTTGCGACGTCCGCGGACGTCGCCGCGTTCGCCGCCGTTCCACTCGCCGAGCGGCTCGACGGACGCGACATCATCGCGATGATCACTGCGCACGCCGACCGCGACGGTGGCGCGGACGCGATCCACTATGTCCCGTCCGGGCGCGCCGGCGACATCGCCGTCGCCGCGACGCGCCGACAGCTGCATGACGGCGCGCGCGCCATCGCCGCACAACTGAGACAGGCAGGGATCAGGTCCGGCGACGTCGTCGCGACGCTGCTGCCCAACGGCCCGGCGACCATCGCCGCGACGATCGCGGCGATCGCGACCGGAACGCTCGCGCCGATCAACCTCTATCTCGAACCGGCGCAGGTCCTCACGCTCATCGACGAGTGCCGCGCCAGGGTCGTCCTCGTTCCGGCCCACCCGCCTGCCGTGCTGGCGAAAATGCTCGCCACGCTGCGTGAGCGCTGCATCGCGCGTGCCCTCACCCTGATCGAGATCGACACCGCGCACCTGCCGTCCCCGGCCGCGGACGCGCCGCCGTTGCAGCCGCGTGCGCCGCAGGATCGCGTCGCGCTGTTTCACACCGGCGGAACCACCGGCCTGCCGAAGTTCGTGCCGCTGACAGCGCACAACATCGCGGCGGCCGCGCTGATCTCGGGATTCGGTTATGGCTATGGCGACCAGGACCGCGTGCTCTGCGCGATGCCGATGTTCCACGTCGGCGGCCTGTTCGCCTGCTCGCTGTTTCCGCTCAGCGCCGGCAGCCGCCTCGTCATCCTCGGACCGCTGGGCTATCGCGGCGACGGGGTGATCGCCGGCCTTCCCGCGACCGTCGTCGACTATGGCGTCAGCGTGATCGTCGGTCCTCCGACCGTCATGGCGCAGTTCGCCGCCGACCTGCCGGATCGCGCGCGCCTTCCCAACTTGCGCCTGCTGGTCAACGGCGCCGCGGCGCTGCCGCGCGCGGTCGGCGAACGCCTGAGCAACGGCCTCGGCGTTCCCGTTGTCGAGCCATGGGGACTGACCGAGGCGACGCTCGCCGTGACCAGCGGCCCCTCTCACGGCGCCAACCGGCAAGGCTCGGTCGGACTGCCGCTGCCCTATTGCGAGGTCAAGGCCGTGCGGACGGATGCCGACGGACGCGCGATCGGCAACGCCGGCGAGGACATCGGCGTGCTCGCGATCCGCAGCCCCATGGTCTTCGCCGGATATCTCAACCGCGACGCCAAGGACCAGCCGTTCTTTGCGGATGGCTGGCTCGACACCGGCGATCTCGGCCGCGTCGATCGCGACGGCTTCGTCTGGGTGACCGGGCGCGCCAAGGAGCTGATCAAGCGCGGCGGCCACGGCATCGATCCAGGCGCCATCGAGGACGTCCTTGCCGCGCACGACAGCGTCACGCTAGCGGCGGCGGTCGGCAGGCCGGACGCCTATGCGGGTGAAATTCCGGTCGCCTACGTCCAGCTGCGCCCGGGCGCTGCGGTCGATGAAGCCGAGCTGCTCGCCTTCGCCGGCGAGCGGATCCGGGAACGCGCCGCGATTCCGAAGGAAATCATCGTCCTGCCGCAGCTGCCGGTCACTGCGGTGGGCAAGGTGCACAAGCAGCCCCTGAAGCTGCACATCACGCAGCGCGTGGTCGAGGACGTCGTCCGCGCGGTCACCGGCCCCGACCAGCCCGCCACCGTGACCATCGCGCCCCATCCGCGGCACGGCCTGCTCGTCCAGGTGCGCGCCGCGCCGGCGCACTTGCAACCCATCACGAACGCGCTCGGCGCGTTCACCTTTGCCTTCGAAGTCACTCCTGCCAACGAGGTTTCGTGATGATGCTCGACGTTGACGCGTTTCGCCGCATCGTGGAAACGGCCGCTTTTCACCAGCTCATCGGACTGAAGCTCGACCGGGCGGATGTCGCCGCCGGCGTCGTGGTGCTGCGCCAGCCCTATGACCCCAAGCTCAGCATCTTTCCCGACGTGGGCGCGTATCATGGTGGCGTTATCGCCGCGCTCATCGACGTCGCCGGCGCGGTCGCCTGCGGCCTCAAAACCGGCCGGCCGACGCCCACGGCGAACTTCCGCGTCGATTTCCTGAAGTCGCCGGCGAAGATCGACCTGATCGCCACCGGACGGCTGGTTCGGGCCGGCAAGACGATGTCGATTGCCGACGTCGAGATCAGCGACGACGCGGGTGAGATCTATGCGATCGGGCGCGGCACTTTCAGCACCGCCGCGTCCTTTAAGGCAATCAACGCCGGCGCCGAGAGCGCGGCGACCTGACGACGAAACTCATCGCGCCAAGGGAAACCTCTGCCATGAACCTGATCCCGTCGATCGTCGCCCGTCAGGACGAGCTGACGGCCTGGCGCCGCCAGCTGCACGCCCGGCCCGAGCTCGGCTTCGAGGAAACCGAAACGGCGTCGTTCGTCGCCGAGCGGCTGCGGTCGGCCGGCATCACGGTCCATACCGGGCTCGCCGGGACAGGCGTCGTCGGCGTGATCGAGGGGCGGCCGGGTGCGCGCAGCATCGGCCTGCGCGCGGACATGGACGCCCTGCCCATGGACGAGGCCGGCGACCGCCCCTGGCGATCGACCATTCCCGGCCGTTTTCATGGCTGCGGCCATGACGGCCACACGGTGATGCTGCTCGCCGCCGCACAGCATCTCGCCGGCACGCGCGACTTCGACGGCCGCGTCGTGATCATCTTCCAGCCCGCCGAGGAAGGGCTCGGCGGCGGCCGCGCGATGGTCGAGGCCGGCCTGTTCGAGCGCTTTCCCTGCGACGAGATCTATGCGCTGCACAATATGCCGCTGTTGCCGTTCGGCCAGGCCGCGGTCCGTCCGGGCCCGGCCCTCGCGTCGTTCGACCGCTTCGAGGTCACCATCCGGGGCGTCGGCGGACACGCCGCCATGCCGCACAAGACGGTCGATCCTGGTCTCACGATGGCGCATGTCGTGGTGGCACTGCAGGCGCTGGTTGCGCGCAACACCGATCCATTGCAGGCCGCGGTGCTGAGCGTCACCCAGATGAATGTCGGCACCACCCACAACGTGATCGCGAGCGAGGCGCATTTCGCCGGAACCGTCCGCGCCCTCAACGAGGCGACGCGAGCGATCATCGAGGCCGGCTTCACCCGCACCGTGCAGCATGTCGCGCAGGCCTATGGCGCGGAGGCCGAGATCACTTACGTGCGGGAATACCCGGTGCTGGTCAACGACGCCGCCGCGAGCCGCCGGGCAGCCGCTGCGATCGAGACCACGCTGGGCCGCGACGGCTTTGCCGCTGCGTTTCCACCACTGATGGCCGCGGAGGATTTTGCGTTCATGCTGCAGCAACGCCCAGGCGCCTATCTGCTGATCGGCCAGGGGACCGGCCCGGCCTCCCCGATGGTTCATCACCCCGAGTACGATTTCAACGACGACATTCTGCCGATCGGCGCCAGCCTGTTTTGCTGCCTCGCGGCGGGACGAACCGGGTAAATTAGGCTCGCCTCTTCCAACCTGGCCTGCCGACGCCCAAGCTGCCGTCAAACGTCAACCCGTCTGCGCAAGGTAGGAAAAGTAAGCGGGACGTCGGCATGATGCCGCCGCCCGTCAACTTCGTGGAAGAAGTTAGTCCCGGCCGAGTTGCTAACTTATTTTCGATAGAATCGAGCTTGCTGCCGCTCGTCTATCGGCCTTGCCGGTACGTCCAAGCGGCAAAGCTTCGACGACATGGATTTGATCAGGGATCTTGTATTTTTCGATTTTTGTGGAGGCCCAAGCGCGCAAGTCTCGATCGGTAACATTGGTTGGGGAGCGTAGGACGACCATCATGTGCAGCGCCTCGCCCAGATCGGCATGTGGGACACCGAAGCACAGTGCGGCGGCTACTGAGGGGTGCTCGGCAAAGAGATTATCGATTTCGAGCGGAGCAATCTTGTTCCCTCCCCTCGAAATGATCTCCTTGGATCGACCTATGAGTTCTACCAGCCCATCATCCCGTATCCTTGCCAGGTCGCCTGTCTTGAAGTACGCGCCCTCAAACGAAACATCCGTCAAGCTTGGATCGTCGAGGTAACCGAGCATTCGAGAGGACGTCTTGATCCGAAGTTCTCCCTCTTTCTCCGATCGGGAAAACTCAGCCGGGACCAGTTTGAACTGCACGCCGGGGACTGGGCGACCAATGGTACCAAGGCCGATGTATTGATCCGAAGGCGTTAGACAGAAGTCGCAGGATCCGGTTTCCGTCAAGCCAAACAGATCGAAGTATTCCGCTGCCGGAAAATGCTCCTTGAGCTTACTCGGAAGCGTCAACCCCAGTGACTCCCCCCCGGTGAGGATCTTGCGCAATTTGGAAGAGTCCAGTTTGGGACCTGCCACGATCAGCTTGAGCATCGTGGGGACGACTGCAAGCGTCGTGCAGTCGCGCAGCAACCCGCCAACGGTGTCCATGGAGAATTTCGGTAATAGGACGACACGAGCACCGCTCGCGAGGCCCAAGAAGGTGACCCACATTCCAAAGATGAACGTGAGTTGTAAGGGGCAGAGCACGACGTCGGTTCTCGTAAGTGGCAGGAGCCCGGAGAGCATCTCGAGCTTCGCTATGAAGCCTTCGTGCCCAATCACCACTCCCTTTGGCACCCCTGTGCTGCCTGACGTAAAAACGATAAGAGCCGCATCATTAAGCAACGGCCTATTCGGTGGCACACCTTCCGCAACTGACGTCACGGAGCTCGCAGCCACCGAAAAGCGCGCTCTCGTTCGACGCGCGACCATTTCACGAGTCGATGCCGCCGCCCCTACATGCACCGGGACGGCGACCGCGCCGGCGGCCCAGATCCCCAGGAAGCCGATGACATCCGTTGGCTCGTTACCAATTTGAAGGATGATCGGTTCAGAGCGTGTAGCTCCAGCGTCTCGAAGTTTGCTCGCGAGCAGCGAAGCCTCGCGAGCAAGTTCAGAGTGGGTAAACTTTGAATCGGCGCCTTCAAGGCCAATGTCGTTGCCTGATTGACGCAGGATCCAATCATTCAAACGCACTGTCATTGGCTGCGGCTCGGAAAGCGGCTGTCACGCCAAGTCAAGGCCGCCTTCAGACCCTGCGAGCGGGCAATTTCCATGAACTGGATCTTGTCAGGAGAGCCACCGCCCTCAATCTGAAGATCAATGTCAAGCGCGGCATCGAGCGCTTCCGTGAGCCCGCGCATTTCGAAGGACTTGTTAAGCGCGCGCTTCGTCTGCTTGACGAGATCGGGATCTATCGCAGCGATATGCTGAGCTACCCCTGCCACAACTTCTTCGAGCTTCGCGTCCGCGACAATGCGGTTCACCAGACCGAGCTGGTACGCTCGGTCGCAGGAGATTCTATCCTCTCCTGTTAGAATGATCTCCTTTGCCACTTTCGGGCCAACTAACCACGGAAGAAGCATGACGACGATACCCGCGCCAAACTTCAGCTCGGGCTCTCCGAAAAATGCTGTTTCGCTAGCGATGGTGATGTCGCAAGCCATCATCAGCTCGAACGCGCCGGCGAGACACGCGCCTCGCACGCTCGCAATCGTCGGCTTTGGGCTTCGCCAGAAGCGCATGACGACGTCAAAATCTTTCTGAAGCAGAGGACGCCACTGCGTGACGCCGGTCGGCCGCTTCTCCATCTGTTCCTTGAGGTCGAAACCGGAGGAAAACGAAGTCCCGCTGCCGCTCACCACGATCGCTCGCACTTCGGCATCCGCTTCCGCCGCGTCCATTGCCAACATGATTTCCGC
Organism: Bradyrhizobium sp. NP1; assembly: GCF_030378205.1. Lineage (NCBI taxonomy): Bacteria > Pseudomonadati > Pseudomonadota > Alphaproteobacteria > Hyphomicrobiales > Nitrobacteraceae > Bradyrhizobium > Bradyrhizobium sp. NP1. The sequence continues at coordinate 3,122,250 of NZ_CP127385.1, read as the reverse complement.
GAGCATCTGGCCATTGAGCGCGTTTGTCCTTTCGGGACGCGTTAGAACGATGTGCGCCGCCGAGTCGACGCGTTGATATTGGACGTACGCTAGGTTCATTGACCGTCTCCCTTCATCGGCGTCCTTGGGCAAGCTTTTTTGATTCCGGCATGCGGCGAAGCTGCAACATCGCGATTGTGCCGAGAAACGGCCCAATCGCAAGTACAGAAAATGCGAGATGCCATCCAACCATTTTGACAGCGAATGGCATGGCCTGGATGCTTACAAGAGTGATCAGGAAACCGAGACTCGTTTGAAGAGTGAGCATCGTTCCACGGAGCGGCGCGTCACAAAGCTCCGCAACCGATGCGGAGAATTGCGCTGAGTCCGCGATCACGGCGACCCCCCATATGACGCCGACCAAGATGGTGAGAATGGGCGATGCCCCAAATGTAAAGCCAATCAGAACCGCGCAGCAACCGCTTACCATCATGGAGAGGCTGGTTACGGCTGTTCTTCCCCATCGGTCTGCCAACCAACCGCCCACCAAGGCTCCCACGGCTCCCGATCCGATTATTGCGAACGTCACAAGAGTAGCGCTGACAGGAGATTGCTGTTGTGCGTCCGCAAAGCTCGCAAGGACAAACGAACCGATCCACGACCACATTGCGTAGAGCTCCCACATGTGACCGAAATAGCCAAAATTCGCCGTCCGGACCGCCCGGTTTTTCCAACCCTGCAAGATATGGGACGCTTTGAACTTCGGCGCAGCCCAGACGTTTGGGCCAAGCCCGACAAAGCATATTGCAACGGCCGCCAGCAAGGTACTGCAGCCAGCCGCCACGCAGGGGACTGTCCAATCCGTAGTAGCCACAATGTGAGGAGCGGCGGAGCCCAAAGTAAGTCCGCCGACCAAAAGGCCGATGAGCAAGCCCAGGTCCCCCGTGGCCCAAGTGGATGCGATGGCCATGCCTACGGGGTAGACGCCGGCCATGCAGGCGCCCGTAATGAAGCGCAGTACGAGCACGAAGAGCGAGGTCGGCTCGAAGAACACGATCGACAAGGTGGCTATGGCAGCGGTCAAAGCCGATCCGGCAAATACCTTTCGCAAGTCGACGCGATCCGGAAGTGCGAGCACGGCGCTGACGAGTGTTCCAACGACAAAGCCGGCCTGAACGGCATTCGTGAGCATTGCCTCATGTACCAACGAAAGATGCCACGAGGCCTTGATGACATTGATGGACGCGCTCGTTGCAAACCAGGTCGACATAGCCGCTATCTCTGCCACCAGCAGCATAGCGAGCGAGACGTTCTTCGAGCCAGATCGAACCAACGGACCCCGCTATTTTACTAAAGGACAGCCGCCTTGATCCATTGGACGGAAGGCTTCGTCTCCCGGGATCGTGGCGATGAGTTTGTAGAAGTCGTAGTCCATCTTGGACTCGCTGGGCTTTTTCACTTCGAACAGATACATGTTATGAATCTTGCGACCGTCCTTTCTGATCGATCCCTTGCCGAAGAGATCGTCTTCCGTCGGCATCTGCTTCATCTTCTCAACGACAGCCGTTCCCGAGCGCGCCTCTTCCTTGTCCATCGCTTCAATGGCCTTCATCCAATGCAACATGGACGCGTAGACGCCCGCTTGGTTCATGGTCGGGTAACGTCCCTCGTTGCGGGCCGCGAAACGCCTGGACCATGCCCGGGTCTTGTCGTTGAGATCCCAGTAAAATGCTTCTGTAAGAAGCAGACCCTGAGCGGTTTGCAGGCCCATCGACTTGACGTCCGAGACGAACACCAGAAGACCCGCCAGCTTCTGGCCTCCGGCGGTCAATCCGAACTCTTGCGCTTGCTTTACCGACGTCACGGTGTCGCCGCCGGAGTTTGCCAGGGCGATGATCTGTGCCTTGCTGCTTTGTGCTTGGAGCACGAACGAGGAGAAGTCCGTCGTCTGGAACGGAGCGAGCACCTGACCGACAACCGTGCCGCCTTGAGCCTTCACGATGTCCGTCGCATCGCGCGCGAGCGCGTGCCCGAAGGCATAGTCTGCGGTCAGGAAATACCAGGTCTTGCCGCCCGTCCCGACGACCGCCTTTGCGGTACCGTTGGCGAGGGCCCAGGTGTCGTAAGTCCAGTGAACGTTGTTCGGCGTGCAGGCTTTGCCAGTGAGGTCTGAAGAACCGGCCGCGTCAATCAAGAACGTTTTGTCCTTGTCTTTAACGAGCTGCGAGATAGCCAAGGCTACAGAGGAGGTGGGAACGTCGACGACCGCATCAACCTTGTCGATATCGAACCATTTCCTGGTGATGTTGACGCCGACATCCGCCTTGTTCTGATGGTCGGCCGCGAGCACCTCGACCTTGAAACCGCGCTTTTCCGGGTTGAAATCTTCAACCGCCATCTTCGCAGCGAGAACCGAACCGGGACCGTCGATGTCCGCATACACGCCCGATTGGTCGTTTAGAACGCCGGCCTTGAAGGTTGGCATCGTCTGCGCATTTATGCACGTCGGAAGCAACGCGAGAGCCAACGCGCACACCGTAGTCTTCATCTTACCCTCCCTTGAGTTTGTTTCATCAGCGGCTTGAGCTCGTACTTCGAGTTGCTCGAAGGTTAGCCAGGGAATGGCCGCTCAATGGCAGTGTCGGCGTGTGCCGACAGTATTCCGCGCGACGCAATGAGAAGTCGCATCGTCAATTCGAAGCGCCGAGGCCAGCTTTGGAAGCTCCAACCAGGATGGTCGTGTTACCGTGGGCAAGCTTGCCGTTCATCATGTCCTGGTGAGCCTGACCAACTTGATCAAATGAGCGCACCTCTCCCATGCAGGGAACAATTCGCTTGGCGATTACGAGCTCGTTGTAGGCCTTGGCTTGCTCGGTGTTCGTGCCGTGGGAGCCCTGCAGCCGCTTTTGGCGAACCCAGTGGTATCGAAGGTCGACCACGGCCGAGTAGCCGGTCGTCCCCGCGCAGATCACGACCATGCCACCCGCGTTGCACACGAAGATCGAGGTAGGAATCGTATCCTCTCCGGGGTGCTCGATAACGATTTGCGGGCTGCGCTTTTCGCCCAGGATGTCCCAAATCTTTTTGCCGAATGCGCGCGCTTGCGCCGTCCAGGCCTTTTGCCCTTTGTCGTCGGTCCAGTGCGGGGGCTGACCCCAATGATTGAATTCTCGACGATCGATGAATCCGATCGCCCCCAGCGACTTGCAGTATTCTCCCTTCTTCGCATCGGAGACCACCGCGATCGGCAACGCGCCGGCTTCCTTGGCGATTTGGACGGCCTGTGACCCGACGCCTCCGGAGCCGCCCCAAACCAAGACGACATCCCCCTCTTGAACCGTATGCCCCTGCCAACCATGGAGCATTCGATAGGCCGTGGTTCCGACCAACGTGGGAGCCGCAGCCTCCTCCCAGGTGAGATGTTTTGCCTTCGAGAGGATTTGATGATCGTAGGCGAGGCAGAACTGCGCGAATGAACCGAAGTTCGTGTTGTACCCCCAGATTTGCGCACTGTTCGCGAGCATCGGATCACGGCCGGCAAGGACATCCGGATCATTAGGATCCCAAAAGCCCGGATGCACGACGACCTCATCGCCGACCTTGATGTTTGTGACCCCTTCTCCCACCGCGTACACGATCCCGGAGGCATCGCTTCCACCGATGTGAAAGTCGTGAGGAGAACCCTGGGCCCTCCGAGCAGCAATTACGTCGATTGGGACTCCGCGGGCCGCCCAGACGTTGTTGAAATTGAGGCCGGCGGCCATGACCGCGACCAGGACTTCTTTCTTTCCGGGCCTAGGCGTGTCGATCTCCTCGATCCGGAATGCCTTCACCGGATCGCCCAACCGATCGCTTCTGATGACCTGCGCATGCATTCGCCGGGGGACGATGCCTACTGGTGGCAATTCACCGACCGGAACAGCATCAACCATGCTTGTTTTCCTTCCCATCGAACGCCCATCGCATTGGACACGGTGCCTTCTGCCGCGCCGCTACGGATTTCGGGAATGAAACCTAACGTCAAATATCTATTTGTCAAACAAATATACGATTAAGGTGCTTACTCTTGTGGAAGGCGCGGCTTGCCGCTACTGCTACCAGTGAAACTCTTGACTGGAATCAGAGAAGGTAGATGGCGAAAGCGGTAGACCTTCAGGTCGATCTGGGCGACGTGGTAACAGCCAGTGCCGCCAAGCAAATTGCGGAGAATATTCGGGCCGCGATCCTTCAAGGCAGGCTTAAAGTCGACGTCCGACTGCCGTCGGAGGACGAGCTGGCTGCGAAGTTCAACGTA